>QKCY01000434.1 GCA_003245525.1 Victivallales bacterium
CTACTATCCGCCGAAATCTTGTTCTTCCGACAAGAAAGCCTCGCGCAGAGGCGCTGAGGCGCAGAGGAAATGCAGGACAGGAAAACGGGGAGGCCGGGAAGTCTTCCGGTCTTTTCTCTGCGCCTCTGCGCCTCTGCGCCTCTGCGCGAGAATCCCGCTTGATTGCGGCCATTTGTGCGTGTGAGTTTATTCCTGCGGTGCGGCCAGTTCGAGCCGACCAGCGTGGTCCAGCAGCCAGGAATTGCCGCCGGTGCCAGCCCACATGACCCAGAGGTTGTCCGCGACCTTGCGGACGGTCAGGTTGAAGTCGAGGGTGCGGTCCTTGGCCGGGTCGATCCCGAGGGAAGCGAAGGGGATACGCCATTCGCAGGTCCAGAGGGCCGGTCCCAACGCCTTGGCGGCATAGGACACGCCCTCGTTCGCCCGACGTACCGCCTCGGCGGGGGCACCGGCTTCGGCGCTGCTCTCGTGGGCTCCGCCCGCGAAGCCGCGCAGCACCAGGATGGGTTCGTTCTTGCCGCCGCGCTTGCGGACGGCGATCTCAACCGCGTCGTTCTTGCCCCAACTCGGGCCGAGGGCGATGGGACTGGCCCCGTTCACCAGATTGCTGAAGGCCACGTAGAGCGCCTCGGCATCCTGGGCGACCCAGACCCGGCTGGGGCTGAAAACCACATCGCCGTTGGCGTCCTGCTCCACCGCGGTCGGCTTGCCGGGCCATTCGCCTTCGGCCAACGTGCCGTCGATGGTGGGAGCAGCCTGCAACCGGGCCGCGTGCAGTGGCGGCACCAGGGGTTTCGGCGGAGCTGGCGGGCGAACGTAGGTGAAGTTGCGGCACATGTCAGCCTTCACCTCGTGCTTCACCGGCCAGGAGGCCCGTTCCTCGCTCGCCTGCACACCCATCTGCTCGATGGGCAGGGCCTGGAAGCCGATGCCGAAGGCGGGGGAGTCCTTCTGTAGACGATAGTCGCCATGGGCGGCATCGCGGAACAAGGGATCGACCCCGGCCAGGTTGTTCTCGATCACCCAGGCGCTCTCGTCCTTGGTCACGTGGAATCCGGTCCATTTGGCATCGCCCTGCCAGATCACGTTGCGGGTGATGCGGGTGCGGCACTGGGGCGGCACCGGGCCACCAGTGCGGATGGCCTCGCGCAGGGGCACCATCTCCGGGAAGCGGGTGCTCCACGGTGGCTGGTCGAGGGCAAGCTTCTCCAGCGGGGGCCACATGGTGGGATTGTGCCCCCGCTGGGGATCGAAGGGGGGGAAGGTCGGCGCGCCGCCCCAGCAGCCGATGGCCGGGTAGCAGTCCACGAAGACGTTGTTCTCGATCACGTTGTTGATGCTGCTCAGGCTGATGCCTTCGGCCACCCGCACGATCAGGTTGCCGTACATGGTGATGCCGGCCGCCCCGTCGTCGAGCATGAAGGCGCGATTGCGCTGGGGGCAGGGATTGTAGATGTCGTGCAGGTAGTTGTAGCGGATGACGTTGCCGTTCAGCGTCCAGTTGCGACCGCAGTAGAAGGCCCCCATCTCGCCGCCCTCGAAGCCCATGCTGTGGACCTCGTTGTACTCGATGACATGGTCGTTGCCGCTGAAGAGCACGAGCGAGTGGGGAATGTCGTACATCAGGTTGTGGGCCACCCGACAACCCGTGCCGGAGAGGCCGATGGCGGGAACGTAGGTGTGCTGCCAGCGCGCCAGCCGGGTGAACACGCAGTTCTCGACCGCGTGATGCGCCGGAGTGAGAGTGTCCCGGTCACCACCCGAAATCTGAACGCCGCCCTCGTTGATGTCGTAGAAATCACAGCCCGCGACCCGGTGGTTGGTGCCGCCGGTGATGCTCATGGCGCGGGTGCCCACGTTGCGGATCGTGCAGCCGACCAGTTCCACGTGGTCGCCGTCGCGGACGGTGACCGCCTCGCCCCGGCAACCTTGCAGGATCAGATGCTGGAAGCTGACGTAGGAAACCTTGTTCAGGGACAGGAAGCCCGAACCCACCGAGACCTCCACCTTGGCCTGCGCGAGGTCGGCGGGCGGCCAGAGGTAGAGAATGCCGGTCGCGCGATCCAGATACCACTCGCCGGGCTGGTCGATCTCGCTCAGCAGATTGTAGGCGAAGTAGCGTCCGCCCTTGCGGTAGCCGTAGTTGGAATGGGGGGCTTTGGTGGTGATGATCCGGCGTTCGGTATCGATGCTCTCGAAGGCCACATTGGAGGCGGCCCAGTCATGGGCCCAGTAGCCGCAACCCCGCGCGTCGGGTTCATCCACCCAGCGCTGGGGCCGGTCGTCGGAATAGGCGAAGGCCCCGCCCTTGGGACCCAGCGGCGCCCCGGCTTCCCGCACGAACCCCTCGTTGGGCCAGCGGGCGAGCGTCATGGGCTTGCTGTCCACGAACACCTCCAGACCCGCCTGGGGCGATTGGCGAGTCCGCAACCCGATCTTGCCGTAATCGGTAATCCCCTGGGGGGCAAGAGCCGTCTGCACGACCTTGCCGCGCGCTTCCTCGGGCAGTCGCTCCAGCACCTTCGGATCGGCCACCGGCACAAAACCAGTCACAGCCTTAGCCGCGCTCAGCACCACGGTCTCGCCCTTGACGGCGGCATAGACGATGGGCGATTCCGCCGTGCCGGAATCCTGCTCCTCCAGCTTCAGCGCCTCGGCCCGGAAGTAGTCCCCGCCATGCAGCAGTACCGTCACCCCGCCGGTTGGCAGACCCTCCGCCTGCTTGCGCTGGCGGATCTCATCCCGCGCCCGCTCCAGCGTGGCAAAGGGCTCGGTCGCCGAGCCAGACCCCGTATCCTTGCCAGTCGGGGCCACATGCAACACCAGCGGTGCCGCCGCCAGCCAGCCCGAGGCCAAGATTCCCAATGCGAGCGTGCGCAGCTTCATATCCACTGTTCCTTGCGTTTCACCACATGCATTCAATGCTGGAGTGACTGTAGACCCTGCTCCCTCCAACTGCCAGCCGGAGACTGTTGGCTCGACCGGTCAACGCTTCCCCCTGCCGCTCGGGGATTGGTGTGGTATGGTACGGGTTTTGGCGTCAGCCTGGAGTGGTGCGATGGTTTTGTTTCTCTACAACGTGGTGTTCGCGGTCGCCTTTGTGCTCTATCTGCCGTTCCTGATCGTCAAGCAGCGGCGGCGGGGTGGGCTCACGCCGGAGTTCCGGCAGCGCTATGGCCGGTTCACGGCGGCGGAACGGGCGGACTTGGCCAGTCTGGACCAGCCGGTCTGGATTCATGCGTGCAGCGTGGGCGAGACGGTGGCGGCGCTGACCTTCATCCGGCGTTGGCTGGAACGGGAACCGGCGACGCAGATCGTGCTGTCGACCACCACCACCACCGGCCATGCCTTGGCGGCCAAGAAGAAGCCGGAGGCGGTGCGCCTGATCTATTGCCCGATCGACTTCTACAGCTTTGTTCGCTCGACCCTGAACGTGGTGCGACCGTCCCTACTGGTGATTTTCGAGGTGGAGATTTGGCCGAATCTGATCCTCCAGGCGCAGGCGCGGGGGATTCCGCTGGCCCTGGCCAACGGGCGCATGTCCGACAAGTCGGCGCAGGGCTACGCCAAGCACCGCTGGTTCTTCCGGCGGCTGTTCCGGGCCTTCTCCACCCTTTGCGTCCAGACCAAAGAGGATGCGGACCGGGTCAAGCAGGTGGTGGACGTGGACGTCCAGGTCTGCAATACCATGAAGTTCGACCAAGTGCCGGACCAGACCCGCAGCGACGAGGTCGCCGCTGCCGTCCAAGGCGAACTGGACCGGGCCTTTGGCCCCGGCGAGCGGCTGGTCTTCGTTGCCGGGTCCACCCACGGCGGCGAGGAGGAGCTGATGGCGGACACCGTGCGCGACCTGCGCCGGGATATCCCCGCCCTCCGCATGGTCCTGGTGCCCCGCCACGTGGAACGGACCGCCGACGTGGAGGCGGCGCTGAAGGCACGCGGGCTGAGCTACCGGCTCCTGCGCAACGATCCCGCCACCACGACCGGTCCGGTGGAGGTGCTGCTGGTCAACACCACGGGCGAGCTGATGAACTACTTTGCCGCCGCCGATGTGACCTACGTGGGCAAGAGCCTGGGGGGCAACGAGGGCGGGCACAACATCATCGAGCCCGCCATTTTCGGCAAGGCCATTCTGCATGGCGCGAACATGCAGAATTTCCGCGATGTGGCCCGGATCTTCCGCGAGGCCGAGGCCGCTGTCGAGGTCGCCACCGATGCCGATTTCGCCCCGGCCCTGCGGGGTCTGCTGACGGATACAGCCGCCCGCGCCGACCTCGCCCGCCGCTCCCGCGCCGTGGTGGAGAACCAACGCGGCGCCATCGACCGCACCCTCGATTGCGTCCTGCCCCTCCGCCGCAAATGACTCTCCTGCCCCCGGCGGGTTGAGATTGGCGCGATGGGCCGGTACAGTTCGCGGATTCGGGCCGGTGGGCCTGAGCCAAAGGCTCTATCCTGATCGACAACCTGTTTTTGTGCAGAGGAATGGTGACATGGACAAGGTGAAAGTCGGTTTCATCGGGTGCGGGGGTATCGCCCAGTACCACTTCGGCCACATGGAGAAGATGGACAACGCCCAGGTGGTCGCGGCCTGCGATCTCATCGAGGAGCGGGCCAACAAGACGGCCGCCCGTTTCCAGGCCAAGGCCTACACCTCCTACAAGGACATGTTCGAGCGCGAGCAGCTCGATGCGGTCTTTGTCTGCGTCGAGCCCAGCGCCCACAACGGCATGGAGATGATGGCCATCGAACGGGGCATCAACGTCTTCGTGCAGAAGCCCATGAGCCTGGATCTGGCCTACGCCAAGGACGTGCGCGACGCCATTGCCGACAAGGGTCTGGTAAGCGCCGTCGGCTTCCAGTGCCGCTACGTGGACACCCTGCCCCGCGCCAAGGGTTGGCTCGACGGCCAGGACATCGGCATGGCGGTCTGCACCCGCTTGGGTGGCCTGCCCATGGTCTGGTGGTGGCGGCGGCACGAGCACTCCGGCGGCCAGGTGGTCGAGCAGTCCATCCACAACTACGACGTCCTGCGCTACCTGCTGGGCGAAGTGGAAGCCGTCCACGGCATGTCCCGCCGCGGCGTCGTCAAGGACGTCGAGAACTACAACACCGACGATGCTTCGGCGGTGACCATGCACTTCAAGAGCGGCGTGGTCGCCACCCTGATGAGCGGCTGCTTCTCCCCCGGCGCCTTCGGCCACAGCAGCTTCGACTTCTACACCCGCCAGGGCGTGATGAACTACGATCTCGGCGGCAGCTTCAAGATCCGCCAGGCCAACCTAACGGTCGAGGCCAAGCCCGGCAACGACTACGGCCAGGAGTGCGACGACACCTTCATCGATGCCATCATCGAGAAGGACCCGACCATGGTCATGTCGCCCTACGCCGACGCCTACAAGTCGCTGGAACTGACCCTGGCCATCAACGAATCCATGGCCCGTGGCGGCGAACTGATCCAACTGCCGTAACCGTCGGAGGGCCATGAACATCCTGCAGGTCAGCACGGCCGACCGGGGCGGAGGCGCCGAAGGCTCCGCCCGGAACCTGTTCCTGACCTACCGGCAGCGTGGCCATGGCTCCTGGCTTGCGGTCGGCCGCAAGTACGGCGACGATCCCGACGTATTCGAACTGCCCCGCGTGCGTCCGCCCGGACCGCGCGGGGCGCTTTTTGGCGGTCTGGCCCACTGGGTCCGGGATCGCGAGGGGCGGCTGCCGGGTGCCCGGCGGTTGGCGCGGATGCTCGACCGGCTGGCCGACTCCCGGCGCTGGCGGACCTGGGCCGCTGGACGGGAGGAGTTCGACTTCCCCGGCACGGAGCGGCTGCTCGACCTGCCGCCCCAGCGACCGGATTTGGTCCACTGCCACAACCTGCATGGCTGGTACTTCGACCTGCGGGTGCTGCCTGCCCTGAGCGCCAAGGTGCCGGTGATCCTGAATCTCCGCGACGCCTGGTTGCTGACCGGGCACTGCGCCTATCCCTGCGATTGCCCGCGCTGGGGTGCCGGTTGCGGCCAGTGCCCCGATCTGGAGCGCTATCCCGGCGTCCGGCGTGATGCCACCGCCGCCAACCGCCTGGTCAAGGCGGACATCTTTGCCCGGTCCCGGCTCTACGTGACCGCTCCGGCCCAGTGGCTGCTGGATGCGGCCCGAGCCACAATCCTTCCCGCCGTGGAGTACCGCCTGATTCCCAACGGGATCGACCTCGGCGTTTTCCGACCCGGCGACACCCAGGCGGCCCGGGCAAAGCTGGATCTGCCGACCGATGCGCCGCTGGTCCTCTTCGCCGCTTCCTCGCAACGGAATGTCTACAAGGACCCCGAGACCATGTTCGCGACCATGCGCCAGGTGGCCGCGAGCCGTCCGGATGCCTGTTTTGTCTGCTTGGGGCAAGCCGTGCCGCCTCGCGAGCTGACGGGCGTGCGCGTAATCGCGGCCCCCTTCCAGCGCGACCCGCAGGTGGTGGCCGACTACTATCGGGCAGCGGATGTCTTCGTCCACACCGCCCGCGCCGAGGCCTTCGGCAAGACCACCACCGAGGCCATGGCCTGCGGCACCCCGGTCGTGGCCACCGCGGTGGGCGGCCTCCCAGAACAGATCGAGGACGGGAAGAGCGGTTTCCTCGCTCCGCTCGGCGACGCCGCCGCCCATGCCGCCGCCGTCATCCGTCTGCTGGACGATCCGACTCTGCGTTGCGCCTGCGCCGAGGCTGCCAGCCAGCGGGGGGAGCAGTACGGGCTTGAGCGTCAGGCGGACGCCTTCCTGGCGTGGTACGGCGAGATCCTGGGCTAGGAAGAGTGGACGTTGTGGACTTGGTGGACACTGTGGACAGGGCTTGACCTGCATCCACTGGGTCGGCCGCTTACGCTTTCGGCATCACCAGCACTTCCGCCCACACGATCTGGGCCGGGTTGCCTGGGTTGCGCACTTCCACGACGCACTCGCCATCTCCCACCGCGCCGTCGGGCACGGTGAAGGCGAGCAGCCGTACGACGTTCTCCGCCACCGCTAGCTCTGGCGCTGCGGCTGCCGGACAAGGGACGCCGTTCACCCGCACCTCGAAGGCCGTTGTCTCGGCTGCGTCTTTGGGCAGGCCGAGAATCGCCTGCACCGCGCCTTGCGGCGCGTAGCCGACCGGGATGCGCATCTCGCGGAACTGGTTGGTGCCGAGGCTGACGGGCAGGGCATAGCCGACCTCGCGCCCGTCCTGCACGGTGTCGGTGTAGGTCACCACATGCCGCCGGACCTGCTGCTGGATCGCCGCCGCGTCGCCAGCCAGGTTGAGGATACGCAGGCGGTCGGTTTCCGTGGCCACAGCGGTCTCGGAATCCATGTGGTTGAAGAGATAGATGCGGTCGGCCCCCTGCCAGAGATAGTTGGCGGCATAGCCGAAGACCATTTCCGCCGTGTTCCGCAGCGGCGGGGCGGCGGGATAGGCGCGGGAGTTGAGTTCCAACCCGGCGGCCAGGGTCACGCTGGCGGGCAGCAACTGCTTCCAGGGCCGGATGGGCATGGTGTAGTCGGTGGTCGCCCAGAAGGCGGTGGGCACGACCATGTCCACCAACCCCGCCTGGGCCCAGACCACGGCATCCATGCCCAGTTCCGCCGCCGTCTCGGGCCGGGCCGGAACCCGGACCCCGAGCTTGACCGGATGCCCCAGGCGAGCCGCCGCTTGCTGGGCAAGTGCGCGCACCTGGCCCACAAATTCGGTGAGCAGTTCCCGCCCCTCGGCCTCATGGCCAGGCCGGAAGTGATAGCCAAAACGCATCCAGTCCAGTTCCAGGCCGTCCAGGTCGAAGGTCTCCAGCAACTCGCGGGCTTGGGCGAGGGAGCGTTCGCGGACCTCTGGGCGACCGTAGTCGAGGGCGGCATCCTGCCAACGGGCGAACCGGTGGGGCACCCGGCGGAATTCCGGATGCTCCCGCCAGAAGGCGGAGTGCATGAAATTGTTCGGCTCGTCCACGCTGTGGATGTCGTTCATCCGCATGGTCAGCCACGCGCCCAGACCCTTTTCCCGGGCATAGGCAAGCCAGACGGCGTAGGGGTTGAGCCCCCGCTCATGGAGCAACTGGGCATTGCGCGGCCAGCGGGCCCCGCGTGGTTTCAGTTCCATGCCGCGATGGCAGGCGGTGCCGTCCTCGCGGAACTCGATGCCCTCCCAGATCGGCTCCCAGGTCCGGGCCGCATAACTGGCCCGCATGGCGTTGGGATTGAGCAGCACCTCGCGGGTGAGCGGTCCCGCGTAGTGGTCGATCAGTTCGCGCAGTCCCGCCTCGGTCATGGCCTCGGGCGGACGACTGCCGAAGAAGTGGGAATTGTCCTCGTTGATCGCGATACCGGCGGTTTGCATGGCGACTCTCCCGACAAGATGGAATGGCCGCAATGTACTCGTGTGCCGCTGAAATTTCTGCCCGCTCAACCGCGCTTGCGCTTAGCGATCCAGGCACTGCCAACCGCCCAGAGGATGACTCCCCCCGTGACCGCCAAGGTCAGCCAGGGAAACAGCCAACCGATCCGGGTGAAGAAGGTACGGCCGGTGCGGCAGGCGATGCGCGCCACGGTGGCACCGGTGGCCAGGGGCGGCAGGCTGGCATGAACCTGGCCATGGGGATCGATGATCTGGGAGACGCCCGAACTGGCGGCGCAAGCGAACCAACGGGCGTTCTCCGCCGCCCGCAGGCGAATCAGGGCCGCATGTTGCTCGTGCTGGATCGCGCCCCACGACTGGGAGTCGAAGATGGGAACCGCGAAACACTCGGCCCCGCGCGCGGTGATGGCCCGGGTTACGGAGGCGTTGTCGCAGTCGAAGCACACCGGCGTGCCGATGGCTCCGAGCGGAGTCATGATGGGATCGAACACCGTCCCCGCGATACCATCGTTGAAGAAGTGGACCGGCCGGGCCTTGTAGTATTCGCCAAGCACCCCACTACCGTTCAGCGTCAGCGCCGTGTTGCGCCATTCCTTTGCGCCGGGACCGATGACTGTCTGGGTGCCAACCACCAGCGTGGCGTCGAGGTCGGTGCCGAGAGCCAGCAGACGTTTCATGTCCCCAGGGATTCTGCGCACGTCGTAGGGCAAGGAGTACTCGGGCCAGACCACCAGCGCGGGATGGTCCGCCGCGACAGATTGAGTCAGGTCGGCATAGGCGTCGAGGTTCCCTTCCTCGCTCTGCACGATGGCCACCGGGAAACCTTCCTGGTCGCCCAGTTCCATTTTGCCGGGACGGAACACACCCAGGGCCAGGACACCCACGGCCAACGCCGCCGCTGGCCACCAAGTCTTCCGGTAGAACAACCCGGCGGTGGCCAGCACAATCAGGAACGTGGCCCCGTAGACGCCCACCAGCGGGGACAGCCAGGTCGGCCCCAGCGCCGATCCGGTGCTGATCCACGGGAAGCGCAGGATGAAGAGTTCCGACCGGTAGAACTCAAGGCCGGTCCAGCACATGGCAATCAGGGGAACCGTCACCCAGGGCGACCATTCGCGGCGAAACAGAGCCCGCAGCAGGATGCAGAACACACCCGTGAAGAGGGCCAGGATATAGAACAGCGGAATCGCCGCGGCCGTGAAGATGCGGAACAGCCAGTAGATCGTGCCCGCATACAAGGCCACGCCATGCAATATCCCCAGATAGAAGGCCTCGCGGGGCGTTGGCACTCCCTGCATGGCCAGCAAGAGCGGCACCAGCGCCACCACCAACAAGGGCCACGCCCCTACCGGCGGGAAACAGAGCGCCAGCAACCCCGCACTCAGCACCACCAGTCCCACTCTCGTCCAGCGTCCCATCGCCATCCTCCCTATCGGTTGCCATGCCGCCCCGACCGCGATGTCTCCACGGCACGATACCCAGACTCGTCAAGAGTATAGGCTCTTCGGGGTCTGCTGTCGACCGGCACTGGACTGGACCCTGGAGCAGGCCAGGGCGTAGGAGCCGCACGCGGCGCGCTTGAGGACCTGGATCGTGTGTCGGTCCCCGGCAGCAAGGCGATGAACGCACGGGCTTGCGTTGACGACTGCCGGCACCTCGTCCAGAGCAGAAAAGCAATCGCCCGCAGGTTGGTCCTGCGGGCGATTCAATCGAAGTGGTGGCAAGGGGCGGACTTGAACCGCCGACACAAGGATTTTCAGTCCTCTGCTCTACCAACTGAGCTACCCCGCCACCTATGAAAAAAGATGGCGTACCTGTAGGGACTTGAACCCCAAACCTTCTGGTCCGTAGCCAGACGCTCTATCCGATTGAGCTACAGGTACGCTTTCAAGTCGGTGGGCTTTTCAGCGAACGGCCAATACTATAGGATCGGGCCGAACGAGGTGCAAGCGGGAGCGCAACGAAAAAGCGCCATTCCCCCCTTGTTCCAGCTAGGGAGCGATCCCGGGCACGGCGTAGTCGGGCTGGATCTGCAGGCACTGGTTGACCACTTTGGCGGGGAGTTTCTGGGTGCCGAGCCGCTGCTTTTCCGCGGCCAGCTTCTGCTGGGCTGCGGCGCGGACCTGGTCATGGAAATCGGTGAGGGCCTTCAGTCCCGCCGGGTCCAGGGTCGGGTCGGCGGTGTCGCGCCGCCACTGTTCGAGCTGGGCCAGCAGACGGGTACGCACCTCGGCCAGCTTGGGCTCCTCCGCCAGATTGCGCAGTTCGGAGGGGTCCTCGGCGAGATCGTACAATTCGACGAGGGGCGGATGCACGGCCCGGGCATGGGCCTCCTTGATGGCTCCGTCGGGGCCGGCCAAGGCCTGCTTGGTGGCGGGACAGCCATCGACGCTGGCCACGGGATTCGCGCGGCTGGCAGCTTCGAGATTGAGGATGAGCTTGTAGCGGTCGTCCCGGATGCTGCGGCGAGGGTAGTAGTTGGCCGGACCATGGGAGGTGAATTCGGCGCAGAGAGTGGTCCGCCAGGGGGCGTCGGCGCTGGCGAGCAGCGGCTGCAGGGGGCGACCGGGCAGGTGCCCGGGAACAGGAACACCGGCAGCGGCGAAGAAGGTGGGCATCAGATCGACCGTGGAGACCAGTTGGTCGCGGACCCCGCCCGGCGGGACGGTGCCGGGCTGGCGGACCAGAAGGGGAATCTTCAGCCCAGCCTCGTAGTTGGTGGTCTTGGCGCGACTGAAGGCGGGACCGTGGTCGCCGATGAAGACGACCAGAGTGGTGGCATCGAGCTGGAGGTCAGCGAGGGCCCGCATGACTTCGCCGACCGCCAGATCCACCCGCCGGACGCCGTTGTAGTAGCCGGCGACGCGCTTGCGCAGTTCCGGGGTGTCGATCCCGAGCCAGGGCCAGGGGCGGACATCGTCCGGCTGGGTGGGCTCGGCGGGGACGCCGTCCACCTGGTCGATCATGGGGGCATGGGAATCGATCAGGTTCAGGTAGAAGAAGAAGGGCCTGTCCCCGGCCTGGGCCAGGAAGGCGCGGAAGTCCTTGCCAACGGCCTCGGGATTGTGGGTCTTGCCGTGGGGCAGACCCTTGTAGTCGAAGGCAAAGCTGTTCTCCGGTCCCACGTGGATCTTGCCCATGATGCCGGTGTAGTAGCCCGCCTTCCGGAGGGCATTGGGCAGCTTCACCGGTTTGCTCTTCATGGTGTAGCCGTAGTGGGCCAGACCAAGCTGCCCGGTCTGGTGTGGGAAGAGCCCGGTCAGGATGCTGCTTCGCGAGGGGCTGCAACTGGCCTGGGTGACAAAGGCGTTGCCGAAGCGCACGCCGCTGGCCGCCAGTTGGTCGAGATTGGGCGTGGCCACCTGCGTGTCGCCGTAGCAACCGAGAGTGGGCCCCATGTCCTCGGAGCAGATCAGCAGGAGGTTCGGCTTGGCGGTCTCTTCCGCCAGGGCAGGAGGCAAGGCGACAGCCAGACCGAGGGCACCGGCGGCTTTCAGGAAATCGCGGCGGGGAGTGGGACCAGAACTCATGCCTGGGTTCCTTCCGTGTCGGCAAAGATGCGCAGGGCGGCAACGATGGCGTGGCCAAAGGCGCGGGCGTCCTCCGGACAGACGGTCTGCCCGCGCACATTGGCGTAGGGGATTTCGAAGGAGGTGGCGAAGGCGACGCCGGGCTGTTCGGCAGCGAACCGGGCGAACCCTTTGCCGTCACGGTAATTGGCCGCCGTGTTCCAGGACTGGCCGTGGGCAAGGAAGTCGTCGGACCGGTAGTCCCAGCCCGTGTGGTTGGTGGCGGCCAGGAGATTGGCGAACCGGGCTTGGGCGGCAGCGGTCTCCGGGCGGGAGCTGCCGACCATATAGACCTGCTCGTTCCACTGGCCCCGAATCCAGGGGCAATGCAGATCGAAGGCAATGACCGGGGTTGCAGCCGCCCAGGCAACGAGCCGCTGGGCCAGGGCACCGGTCTCGGGATAGAGGGGCGCGCGCCCGTCGGCGTAGTCGCGCCCGTGGTCGAAGGGGTGGCGGCATTTGCCCTGGTCGCCGTTTTCGACGCCGTCCTTGTCGACGAAGGGGACGGCCAGGAATTCAGCCCGCTGCCGCCACCAGCCGCCGACCGCGGTCGGCGCCAAGGCCGCCGCAAGCATGCCCTCCATCACCCAGTTGGCCACGCTCTCGCAGCAATGATGGCGGGCCGCCAGTACCACCCGCCAAGCGGGATCGCCGCCCGTGCAGGGGAGGCGCAGCAGTTCCACTTCCCGTCCTTGGCGACTGTGGCAGAGCACCTGCCGCTCGATCTGCGGCTGGTTGGCCAGGAACATCTCCAGATCCGTCTGGAGGTAGGGCATGGCGAAGGCAAAGCGGACCTCCCCGGCGTCCTCGGGAAAGCGATAGGAAAAGGCCACCCCGGCAGATGTCGTCTCGACGCATTCCCGCCCCAGCCAGAACCAGGTGGTACCACCATCCAGGCTGCACGCCGGGCCACGGGTGCCGACCGCGTCGCCGTCAACCAACTCGAAGCGCCACATCTGCCCGGCGGCGGCCTGTATCCGAAAGGCCCAATGGAACCACCAGCAGGTGGTGTCCCGCCGGTCCTGCCGGAGCACAGCAACACCCGGCTCCAGCCGTTCCACCTTGATGTTGCCTCCGGGAAACGCGCAGTCGATCTGGGGCAGAGTCATGATGGCGGGCCCTGGCAAGCGGAATGGTGGAACGGCGGAGAGCCACCTGGGAACGCCGAGCACCAGCTCGGCGGTGTTCGGAACAGGGCGACGGGAGAGTGGACGGGGTGGACACGATGGACGGGGTGGACCTGTAGTCCCCGTTTTCCACTATTCCATCATTCCACTCCCCTACCTGCCCTATTCCCCCATGGGTTGGATGGTGTCCTCCGCCTGGGACAGGGGCATGGTGTTGGTCAGGAACATCATCAGGTCGCGCCGCTGCAAGCGGTCGATGTACTCGGTCACGGCCTGGGTAACCATATCGTCGGCATTGCGATGGCCGCTGAGGCGCATCGCCACCTCCACCAGGAGGTTGTCTAGCTGAATCTCGGCCATGGGAAAGCCTCGGTTTGCATGGTGAATAGATATATCATGATATCCGGAACATAGCCGCCTCCGCAAGGTGTGCCAGCGACATGTGCCAGGTGATAGCTTAGAATAGGTATTGTGGATCGTGTTCCAACTCCTTGCCGAGCAAGAGATGAGCCGATAGTGTAGGTGGTTGGTATTCAACCAGGGGCCTGCCGCGCTGCCGCCCGAGGGGCCAGGCGGAGGCAAGACGCTGCCGGGAGGCACGCCATGAGCCGACAAGAAGCTCTCTTCACCCATCTGGAACGGTTGCGCGCGGGCTACGTGCGCGGGCAAGCTCTGTTGTTGGCCTTGGCGACGACGACCGCCGTGGCCGGGGCCCTGCTGCTCTGGGCGCTGTTCGACCTGATGCTGTGGTTTGGCCCGGTGGTGTGCTGGTTGGGCTGGCTCACCTTGCTGGGGCTGGCCGGAGCTGGCGGCTACTGGGTCGTGCGCCGCTGGCGCAGCCCGCTCAGCAACCAGGCGACGGCCGTGCTGGTCGAGCGCGTGTTGCCGGGCGTCGACAACCATCTGATCAACGCGGTGCAGTTCGCGGAACAGCAACCGGGTTCGGTCCGCTTCATCGAGGCCCTCCTGGGCGAGGCGAACGTCGATCTCGACTCGCTCCACAGCTCGCAGCTCTACTCCCAGAAGCCGCGCAAGTGGCTGGCATGGACGCTCGCGGGCATTGCCCTGGTCGGGTTGACCACCACTCTGATCCTGCCCCGGCAGATGTCCCACGCGATGGGGCGCATGCTCCTGCCCTTCGCCGGTATCCAGCCCTTCACCCGGACCCAAGTGGTCGAAGTCTCGCCGGGGGCGGTGACGGTGCTGCGCGGCGAAGAGGTGAAGGTGGAGGCCACGCTGGCAGGCGTGCTGAGCGCCGGAGCCCGCATCGAGTGGCGGCGGGGCCGGGGCAAGGTGGAGGATGTCCCCATGTCGCCTCCCGACGCCAAGGAGTCGGCGAGCACGGCGGGAACCGCTCCCGCGTCCGCGCTTCGCACCGGCGTGCTGAAAGGCGTCTTCGATGCCTCCGAATACCGGGTGGTGGCGGGCGACGACCAGTCCGCATGGTTCCCCATCAGCGTCACCAACCCGCCGGGCCTCGAACGCTGGAAGGCCACGATCACGCCGCCTGCCCATATCGGCGGCGAAACCTACACCCTCGACACGGACTCCCCGGACATGGGGGTACCCGCCGGTTCCCAGATCATCCTGGCCGGCGTGGCCAGCGCGACCCTCAAGAAGGTCAGCGTCAGCCAGGACGAGACGGTGGCGGGCGAGAAGGAACTGGACGAGAGCCTCAAGTTCGGGGCCAGTTTCATGATCCGGGACGGCGGCCCCGTGCGCCTGACCCTGCATGGTAGCAGCGGGCTCGACGCCTCCTTCGTCCTCCCGCTGGCCGTGGTTCCCGACCAGAAGCCCACCGTGGTCCTGGTGGAGACCAAGCAGCGGCTGATGGTCGAGCGCGATGCCCAGATCGCGGTGAGCTTCCGGGCCGAGGACGACCACGGGCTGACCGAGCTCGGCTTCGAGCGGATTGTCGGCGACAACGAGTATGAATCGGTCAGTTCCGCCAAACCGCCAGCCGACAGCAAGGCCTTTGCCGGCCGGTTCCTGGTGGACGTCGCCACCTTTGGGGCGCGTCCCGGCGACACGCTCCGCTTCCGGGTCTGGGCCGAGGACAACGGCATGGACCGGCTCCGCCGCCGGGGCTACTCGCCGATCGTGCAACTGACCGTGCCCGTGCCCGAAGAGCAGCGCGCCACCAAGAAGAAGATGGTGGAGAAGGTGCAGGACCAGCTCAAGGAACTGGTCAAGATGCAGCGCGAGAACCTCCTCAACACCCGGCGGCTGACCGATCTTGCCACCATGGGCAAGGAGGTCTCCAACCAGCAGATCCAGGGCATCGAACTAGCCCAGAAGAACATCCGCGACATGGCGGTGAACCTGCTGACCGACCAGGCGGCGCTGGGCGACTTCGCCTCCGTGCTCGGCAATCTGGTAAACCACGAGATGGCGGACGTGCTGGTGAAGTTCGAGGAGGCGCACCGGGTCGAAGGCGAAGCCCTGGCTCCCGTGATGGCGGAGATCGTCCGCTTCGAGACCCGCATTCTCGCCGCCCTGACCGGCCTGCCGGTGGGGCTCGGCCAGGAACAGCAGCACCAGGAGACGACCGACCTCTTCACGGCCTACCAGAACCTGGTGGCGAAGCAGCGCACGAACCTGGAAGACTCCAAACTGGCCCAGAAGGGCGACGCGAACGCCCAGATCACCGCCGCCTTGGCCGAGGTGGAAGACGCCCTGGCCAACGACCTTGTCACCTTCTGCGACAAGTGCCTCGTCATGATGGAGGAGCGGGCCGACGACGACTTCTCCCGCCAGCTCCGCAAGGTCCACGACCTGCTGGACGCCAACAAATGCTACGAGAAGATGATCGAGGCCGCCGAGGCCCTCGACGGCGGCAACCTGGCAGCAGGCATCCAAGGCGAGGAGGAAGTGATGAAGACCCTCATGGAGGGGCTCAACATCCTCAACCTCTGGCGGATGAAGAACGCCCAGAAGATCGTCAAGGAAGCCACGGAGATGCTCAAGAAGACCTCCGAGGCGCTGAGCGACATGGAGAACAAACAGGCCCAGATCGCCGAGGTCACCCGAGACCTCGCCAAGCGCGGCCAGCTCGACGACGAGGCCCGCGAGAAGATGGGCGAGATGGACAAGGAACAGGAAGCCATGGCGGCCATGCTCGAACAGCTCGCCAACGACCTCTACCAGTTCCCCGAACTACCCGTCTGCAACGAACTCAACGCCAAGATGCGCGAGATCTTCGAGGACGTGGAGCAGGCGATGGGCAGCGAGAACGCCCCGGCCATGGAGATCGCCGTGCAAAAGGAGGACAGCCTCCTCGACGCCATCCGCAAGACCAAGGAGCGGGTCGAGGACGTGGAGATGTGGCTGCCCGACGTGCCCGACAACATCGTCTGGAACATGGAGTCCTTCGACACCGACGAATTCCCCGAAATCCCCCTCGTACCCCTGCCCGACGAACTGGAAGACATCGTGGGCGACCTGCTCGACCAGGCCTCGGACGTGGACGCCCAGAGCCAGGACACCACCGGCAACAACATGATCGCCGACATGGAGATGGGCTGGGGCGTGATGGACGGCCCCATGCCCTGCTTCTCGGCCAAGGGCAAGAGCGGCAACACCCGTCCCAACGATAACGAGATGACCGGACGCAGCGGCGCCGGCCGCGAGGGCCAGTCCAACGGCGAACTGGTGGAGAACCACGTCAAGGGCCTGGAAGGCCGCGAGACCCATGCCCGCCGCACCCAGGACCCCTTCCAGAAGGGTAGCGTGACCGAGGACGAGGACTCCACCATGAAGGCCCGCGCCACGGGCGGCGGCAAGCTCGGCGGCGAGTCCGAATCCATCGGCATGTTCGGCAACGCGCCCCGGCGCGACCTGCAGAATCCGGACCACGGCAAGAGCCCCATGCAACTGCGCCAGGAGACCGAGGCGCTCTATGCCAAGGCCCGTCTGCTCTACCTCGGCACCGGCCAGTTGGGTAACGTCAGCCGCGAACTGCGCGGCATCGAGGAGGCCGGGGACAAGATCCGCGACATGGGTTCCCTTCACCAGCGCGTGCTGCGCCGCCTGGAGGACACCCAGGTCGAGCTCAACAGCGGCGTCGTCCTGCCCATGCCCGTGGCCACGGTCTCCAAGACCGGCGGCGCGGTGACCGACGACGTGGATATCAGCAAGATCAGCGAGGAGTACCGCGACATCGTCAGCGACTATTACCGGAGCCTGGAGGCGAAATAGTTCCGTTTCGACAATATTTCGCCGAATTTCGAGTTATCTTGTTGGCTCGCTTGGGGAATCGGGGCTGGAAGCCGGGCGGATACAATGCCAACAAGGACCTCGAATGCCCATGCGCCAAATCCCGACCTCCCGCCGCTTCACGCTGATTGAACTGCTCGTGGTGATCGCGATCATCGCGATCCTGGCCTCGATGTTGCTCCCTGCCCTCCAGCAGGCCCGGGCCAAGGCCCGCGCCATCAGTTGCACCGGCAACGTCAAGCAGGTCATGCTGGCGTGGACCATGTATCTGGACGACAACAAGGACACCTTCGTCCACCAGTCCTACATCCCGGATGGCGTGCAGTTCTACAATGGCACAACCGCGATCGACCAGTGGGGCAACTACCAAGTGCTGGTCTATCCCTATGTGGGTTCCATGGATGCGTTCCGTTGCCCGGTCAGCGCCCGCACCAGCAAGGCCGAGCAGTTCGCCTTCGACTATGCCATGTCCACCTGGTACCATGGCAAGAGTATGAGCAGCATCTTCGGCAGCAACACCTACTCGCCCTCCTCCATGGGCCTGGTGCTCGACACCAACAACGAGTGGGTCGACAGCAACCGCGCCTCCCGCGTCTCCGCCCGCCACCTGAAGCGGGCCAACGTGGGCTACGTGGACGGCCACGCCGATTCCCGCACCGATGCGGACATCAACGGCAATCCCACCTTCCTCGGCTACACCAACGTCGCCACCTGGGTCAGCAACGGCGTCGTTGCCACCAACTAACGACCCTCTCCCCTGGGAACGCCCGCCGCCCGGTGGGCGTTCCCAGGGTCTTCCGGCACGTGCGCACTTCCAGGGCTGGATGGATTCTGAGAGTGCTCCACTGGCCACGGAACCCCTAGAGCAGCCGTTGGCCGCAACCAAGTGGGGTTCTCGCGCAGAGACGCAGGGGCGCAGAGAGAAGACCGGAAGACTCCCTGACCCCCCAGCTATCCTGTCCTGCATTTCTCTGCGCCTCAGCGCCTCTGCGCGAGGCTCTCCTGTCGGAGAAGCAAGATTCCGGCGGATAAGCACAACGAAGAGCCCGGCAGGGATGAGGCCGTAGGCCGGTACCTACTACAGCATCGTCCCGAGTCCACCTTCGTGCGTTTCGAGTAGGTTCGTGGCTGTTTCTTCCTCTTCTTCCGGAAGCCCCAAGATCCCGCTTCACGTTCTGGACGGCGATGGAATCAGGGCACCGGAGCACAGGGGGTCTGTCCGTTCATGTACGCGCGTGCCGGATGAGTCCGTCTTCAGGTGGCACGCACGGTCAGTTCGACCTTCTCGACGATCCCGTTGCCCATGACGGCAACGCGGTTCTCGCCCCGCACCAGCCAAGCGGGAGCGACCGGGCCGGTCCAGACCAGCATGCCCCGCTCGGGATTCGGACGGGAGTAGAAGCTCCACGCTCCCGCCGACGGTTGCGGAGCGTCGCCGTAGATCTGCCCGTCGGCGTAATCCCGGTCCACCAGCGCCACGTCCACCACCTGCCCATTGATGCGGACGGAGGGCACGACCTTCGGATCGGCCAGGCGCAGGATGAGCCGGAGCTCGGCGCTTTGGCCCGCCGGACCGTCCCAGACGAAGAGAGGCAGCTCGACCGGTTGGTCGGCAACCAGCGGCGTGGGCAGCGGCCGGTCCTCGTTGCGGTAGACCGCATGCCCGGCCCAGGGATAGCCTCCCCGCCGCTCCACGGCATAGGCGCGATCGCCCTGCAAGGTGGCCAGATCGCCCGCCTCGAACACGCTGGCCGTGTGGTCGGCGCATTTCATCATGCCGGGTAGACCGAACTCGTCGTAGGCCGCCGGTGGCGCGCAGCCCCAGTTGAACAGCGAGATCGTGTCCGTTCCCTGCAAACGGAAGTTGCGGAACACCCCGCGCAGGTAGTCCAGCGGGGGGAAGTAGTAGCCGTCGTTGGTATGGTGTCCGTCGAAGGAGACCGAGATACAGACCGGTTCCGGCGTCGGGATAGCGCGGAACCCCGCCACATCCACGGTCGTCGTCCGGCCGCCGAGGTTGACGATGTCCAGCAATCCCTCGCGCAACCAGGCGTCCACCTCCAGCCCGTCGGCGTGGTTCACGGCGACCGTCTCGCCGACCCGGGCGGCCAGCAGGCGCGGGTGGCCGGTGGCGGCCTCCACCTCCAACAGCATCCGGCGCACGGCGCGGACGAAGGCGGTGGCATGGGCCCGATGCTCCCACTCCTTCCCCGGAGGCAGGCAGGGGGTGTGCCGGGCGAAATCGAGCTGGATGCCGTCGAGGGCGTAGCGTTCCAGCAGCTCGCGCAGAATCGCCACCTTACGCTCGCGCACCTCCGCACAGGCGAGATTCCAGAGCCCCTGGGGCCACCAGCAGGCGTTCACCCACTCCGGATGGGTCGCCTTCAGCGGGTTGCGGCGGCGGGGATCGGCATGGGGCACCGACTCGCCCGGCACGAAGGGCTGCTGGAAGTCCACCGGACACACCCGGTTGCTCCAGAAGGCCTCCAGACCCCGTTCGTGGGATGCCTTCACCAGTTCGCCCACCCAGTCGATGCCCTGCTCGCACCACTCGTCGAAGCCCGCCAAGCGCACGCGGGGCAGGAGCTTGCTCGGGTAGATGGCGTAGGTGTCCTCGGCGACCCCGATATCCCACCAGATGCCGTCGATCTGGCAACCGGGGGTGTCGCAGTGCCGGAAGCGGAAGTCAAGCCACTGGGCGATGGGCAGACGGAATGCCTCGAAGGGCATGTTCGCGTCTTCCTGGAGCACCAGACGCCGCCGTCGGGCCACGGCTTGGCGATGGGCGGCGGAAAAGACCGGTTGGAGAGGCTCGAAGTCGCTGGCCATGATCACTTCGCTCCCGGATTGCGGAAATCGGCGACACGGTGGAAGGTGAAATAGTTCGCGTCGTGGTAGTTGTGCGCTCCGCCATAGCGGTCGTCGAAGGAGGTGCGCGACACGGCCACGATATCGGTGCCGTCGAACTGCCAGTCCACATACTGGAAGCCGTGCTGCACGGGATCGGGATGGACAAGCACCCGCCGCTGGATGGTCCACTGGCGCAGATCGCGGCTGCTGGCTAGGACCAAGTTGTTGCGCACGAAGCCAGCCATGCGGCCCTGCCGGGTGGTCTCGTCGATCCAATTGGTCAGCGACCAGTACTCGCCGCCCACCGGGTCGCGCCGGATGCTGAACTTCTTGCCCCCGCCGGGGAAATCGACCAGGTCCGTAGCGGGGTCGAAGGTACAGGTCTTGCCGTCGGTACCGAGATGGATCATCGCCGCTTTCCCGCCTTCCCAGCAGTCCACCCGCAGGAGGTTCACGATCCCCCCATCCGGTGCAGGCACGGCATTGCCCTCCAGCCAGCCCTTGAACTCCCCGTCCAGCCATTCCGCCTGGCTGGCCACGCGTTCCGAGACCGTCCAGGAGGCGGCATCCAACAGGTCGGCATCCACCGGCGCGGAGAGCACGAAGGCCCGGAAATGCCGGGGCCAGCCGCCGCCTGCCTGCCGATCCTCCATCGCCCGCCATAGCCGACCCTGGTACTCCAGCACCGGCACCGGGGCGGAGTGATAGGAGGCATCGGTCAACAGCAAGCCATGCTGGGCATCGGTCGGCTCGGTCCAGGTAGTTCCGCCGTCGGTGGAGCGCCGCATGACCACCTTCCCCTGGGACACGCCCATCAGGTAGAGCGCATCCCGATGGAGAAACAGGCTCGCAAAGCCGAGTTTGGGGATCTCGGCCAATTGGGTCCAGGTCCCGCCACCATCCGCCGAGGCGAAAACCTTGGTCCTGCCGCCCTCCGGCCCCGGTCCGAAGAGGGAATGGCTTGCCACGTAGCGCCCCGGTCCCAACACCGCGATAGCCGGACAGCCGATGTAGTTGCGGGTGGAGGCAGGCTGGTGGTCGATTACCACGCCGGGAACCGGTGGCGGCAGAGCCTCGGCAGGCGTCTCTCCCACGGCAATCCGGGGAGCCAGCACCAGGCTGCCCGTCCAGCCCCCCTGCGGAATCGCCAGCCGCTCCCCGGCCTGGATGCCATGCCGGAACACGCGCAGCCAGGACCGTTTGTCCGCCGAATAGCGGAACCGCCAGCCCGGAACCAGTTCCCAGCCCGTCAGATCCCCCTCGAAGCCCTGTTGCACCGCCGTGGCCAGATACACCTCGCCGCCAGCACCTGCCGTAGCCGCGAGCATGGGACGGCTACCCCCATTGATCCGGGTGAACTGCCACCCGACCAAGGCTGGCGGCACCTCCTGCCAGACATAGTCCCGGTTCAGAAACGCCGTGGCCCCCTCGGTCAGTTCCGCCGCCGCGAAGTCCGGCCCGTCCACCGTCACCGCCACCGGCTCGGCCAGCAGCAGGAGAGGCAGGAGAAACGCCAACAGCAGCCACGCCTTGTTCATGGAAGGGCCTCGAAGCGGAATGGTGGAATGATGGAGCGATAGGGAAACCTATGGCTCCCAATCGTCCTGTCCACTATGTCCGCCAAGTCCATCGCGTCCACTCTCCCTCTTGCCCATTCCCTGCTTCCCCCATGCCCCTATTCCGCTTCCCTGGCATACAGCTTCCGGTACCGCCAGGCGATGGCGGCGGCCAGGGCAGCGGACAGGTAGGTCAGATGCAGCACCAGATGGATGCCCGTGAAATCGGCGACGATACCGGCGACCAGCAGCACCACCGCCGCCACGCCCCAGGCCCCGCCCACGATCCAGGCCATCCGCTGCCCGAGGCCGAGGCCCCGGGTGTGCCGGGCCAGCGACACCAGCAGGGGATAGGTTCCCGCCACCGCGAACCCCACTCCAGGCAGGATGAGGACCGCCCAACGGTGCGGCAGGAACAGAACATAGGCGGCCATCAGCGGCACGCTCAGCGCCAGCATGGGCAGGACAAACCGCATCTCGCCCCGCTTCCGGGCCAAGTAGCCAAGGCAGAGAGCGCCAATGGCACCGCCAACCCCATAGGCGAATCCCGCCGCACCGCCGAAGGACAGGGAGTAGCCATACTCGTCGTGCAGGCAGGAGGGAACCAGGCTCGGGACAAAGCAGGAGGAGATGGTGAGAGGGATGGCGATGGCCAGCAGCGGCCAGAAGCTGGGCCGAGTGTCGGCCGCCGTGGCCTCTGCAGTTGGCGGGGGTTCCACCGCGACCTCGGTGCGGCTCAGCCAAAGACCGAATCCCAGAAGCACCGGCAACCCCACGAGCCAGCCCAGACAGCCGAGTCCCCACTGGTCCACCATGGAGGAAGCCAGCCACGCCCCCGCCGAGAAGCCGAAGAAGCCCCCGATCATGAACACGCTACTGGCCAGGGACGACGGCAGCTCGTGCAAGGCGTGGACCCCGCGCAATCCCTCGGGATGGCCGCAGGCCACACCCGTTCCGGTCACCAGCATGATCGCCACCAAGACGGCGAACTGCACTCCCGGAGTCAGCGTGGTGGGCACATGCCCCAGCAGCAACAGGCCTCCCGAGAGTCCCAGCGCCCAGTAGAGGAAGAAGGGCCGCCGGTTCTCCTGGCGAAACCGTCCCACCACCAACTGCATCATGTTGCAGGCCAGGCCCAGAACCGTGATCAGCACGACTCCCTGGCTCAGCGACAAGCCGAACCGAGACCGTACCGCAGGCAGGATCGGCCCCAGCATGCCACCGAGGAAATCGACCAGAGTATGAACCGACGTCAGCAGAATCAGCCGACCAAACTGCCCGTACATGGAATCGTGGCCTTTGCCCTAGGTCATGTCAGGAAAGGCCATAGCTTCGTCCGCTTTCCCGCGCGCGCAAGTGGTGACGAGGAAGATGCCGGCAAGGATGCCGGCGCTCCCGGCCTACTTGTTCAGGACGAGTTGGACGACGGACTCGAAGTGGGCGGTCCGGGGGAAGAAGTCCACCAGGCCCACTTGCTGGATGCGGTAGCTGCCGTCGGCGCAGAGGACCTTGAGGTCGCGGGCCAGGGTGGAGGCGTTGCAGGAGATGTAGAAGACCTGCTGGGGCCGGTGCCGGGTGATCGCCTTGAGCGCGGCGGGACCGCACCCGGTCCGGGGCGGATCGAGCACCACGGTGGTATTGTTGCCGGGGGCGTGGTCGAGGACCGAATAGAGATGCTTCTCGGTGCGGCCGGGAATGCACTTGCCGATCAGGCTCCACTGCATGAGGTTGTGCTCGGCGGCCTTGAGCGCGGCGAGTTCGCTCTCGATCAGCACCAGCCGTTCGGCAAACTCGCCGAGGGCCAGCGTGAAGGTGCCGACCCCGGCATAGGCATCCACCAGCCAGCGGGTGGGGCTGGCGGCAAACCAGTCGCGGACCGTGCGGACGAGAACGTCGGCCGCGCCGGGATTCACCTGCCAGAACCCGTCGAGCGGCACCCGCACCTCGCGCTCGAGCAGGTGCTCGGTGAGCCAGGGAACATTCTGCGGAGCATGGCCGAAGTAGTATTTGGTCTCGCCGCTGTCGGTGATCCGGAGCGTCAGGGAACGGGACTTCTCGCGGTTGGCGTTGCGCTGGCCCCAGGTCGTGCGCGGGGCCTTCGGCAGCAGCTCGTTCAGCGCGGGCTGGGCCAAGGGACAGGCGTCCAGCTCGAAGTAGGTCCGGTTGTCCAGCTCGCAGTACCCATAGAGGACGACGGCGCCCTTGGGGGTCTCGAACTTGTCACCGAAGGGCTCCACCCGCAGCTTGTTGCGGTAGCCGTAGTCGCTGGGGCTGGGAATCTGGACCGCGAGTTCGGGGACCTCGCCCTGACCGCCGAGACGCTGGAGAAGGGCACGGAGCTGATCGCACTTGGCCGCGAACTCGGTCTCGTAGGAGAGGTGCTGGTAACGGCAGCCGCCACAGCGTCCGAAGTGGGGACAGGCGGGCTCCGTCCGGCCGGGGCCCGGCTCCAGGACTTCGCGGATTTCGCCGCGCGCGAAGCGGGCGTGGGTCTGGACAATCTCGGCGAGCAAGCGGTCGCCCACGGCCGCGAAGGGCACGAACACCACTTCGCCCTCGGCGGTACGGGCAACCCCGTCGCCCCCAAAAGCGAGATCGGAAACAGTCAGTTCAAGGCGTTGGCCGACAGTCAGCATGGGAATCCCCGGATTGGTCACACGGACGTTTTGCTCGGCCAAGTGCACAGAGAGGCGACGGGACAGACCGCGCAATCGGGTTTGCGCGCCTTGCAGGTATACCGGCCATGCAGAATCAGATAATGATGCGCATGTAACATAACCCCTTGCGGCACTTTAGTCAGCAGTTGCCGTTCGGTTTCCAGCGGATTGGTGGCGCGGACCAGCCCCGTGCGGTTGGCCACGCGGAACACATGGGTGTCCACCGCCAGGGTCGGTTGGCCGAAGGCGACGTTGAGCACCACGTTGGCCGTCTTGCGCCCCACGCCGGGGAGGGCCTCCAGCTCCTCACGGGTCTGCGGCACCTCGCCGTGATACCGGTCGCGCAGTTCCCGGCAGAGGCCCAGGATGGAGCGCGCCTTGTTGCGGTAGAGCCCGATGGAGCGGATCTCCTCCTGGAGTCGTTCCTCGCCCAGCGCCAGGTAGTCCTCCGGGCGCGGGTAGCGCGGGCGCAGCCGGGCGGTGACCCGGTTGACGTTGCGGTCCGTACACTGGGCGGAGAGCACGACCGCGATCAGCAGGTCGAAGGGCGTCTCCCACGCCAACTCGGGCTTGGGGTCGATGCGCTCGGCAAGGATGGCAAAGAAGGCCTCGATCTCGGCGGGCTTGAGCAGGCGTTGGCGGGATGGTGGGCTCATGGGCGCGACTCGTGTTGGGAGTGAGACCCCCACCCTAGCGCCCCGCCGCCGGGCTGCAAACCGGGGCCGGGTGCTGCCCTCCCCGGCCTTTGCGTGATTCCATCGTTCGGCCCCGGCTGGACCGATTGCATCGGGGAGTGAACGGGACTACAATCTGCGGTATCTAGAATGTCTGGGCCGGGGGAAGGACCCCTGCGGCTCCGCCCAACCTAAGGCATACC
>QKCY01000134.1 GCA_003245525.1 Victivallales bacterium
AGACATGGCTGGCGCAGTCGAGTTGGGCACCCCAGGCCCCGGCGGGGATGGGCGGCTCGTTGCGGAACTCCCGTCCCCCCTCCTCCTGCATCCACTCGCGGCGGAGAATCTGGGGCAGGTTGTGGTGCTCCAGCTTGCCGACAAAGGGATCGCCGGGTTCCGGCGCGATCCGGGCCTGGGTGCAGAGCAGGTGAAACAGCCACGCCTTGGTCAGGATACGGGGCTCGTCGGGATAGTCGGCCCGGTGCTGGGCCAGCGCCGCCGCCAGTTCCTCGCCGGACCGCCCGGACTCGTAGGGAGCGTCGAGGTACTGGCGTTCCAGGCAGCTGCGGTTCTCGTCGAATGGCGCGAACATGGTTCGATGCCTTTTCTTGATCCAGAAACCAGATGGTGTTCGCCAAATAGGCTACATTTGAAAAGGGAATGCGGGAATGCACAGGCTTGGCAAGGATTTGTCTTTTTATGATCGTCGAGCAGAAACCGAGGCTGGCGAAACTCCAGGCCTTCTGCCAGCTCCGCCTGGGGCACACCGCCGTCGTGCGCGCCTACGAGTGCCATCCCTCGGCCCACGCCATGGCCGTGAACCGTCTCCTTATCGTCTACCGCGACGAGGGGACTGGCGGCTGTGTCATCCGCAATCCCCACGCCGACCAAGAGCTCCCGATGCGGCTGGGCGGACTCTACTTCATCCCCTGCAACCTGCCGGTGGGAGTGCATATCAATCCCAGTATCTCCTTCGTCTCGCTCCACTTCAACCTCGACCTCTTCTACGGATTCGATGTCTTCGACCGCAGCCTCCGCTGCGAGACCCGGAACGATCCCGACCTCGCACTCGCCGCCAAAGCCGCGCTGGAGAGCGCGGACGAGCTGCGCTCCGTCTGCTGGATCAACGCCCTCCTCTTCGAGCTCTGTTCCACCTGGCTGCCCCCGGACACCGCTGAACGGCAGAACCGACTGCTCGCCTCCCGGCGCTATGCCGACGTCCTCGACCATGTGCGCCAGGCGGGCGACGCCACCACCACCGTCGAATCCCTCGCCGGACGGCTCGGCCAGCGCCCCGACGTCTTCTCCCGCACCTTCGCCCGCGATCTCGGCATGACCCCGAAGGACTTCCTCACCCAGACCCTCATGCGCAAGGCCTCCCGCATGCTCCTTGCCCCCGGCACTTCCGTCCGCGCAGTCGCCGAAGAACTACGCTTCAGCTCGGAATACTACTTCTCGCGGTTCTTCAAGAAGCACAGCGGCCAATCCCCCACCGCCTTCCGCCGCGCCGTCGGCATGCCCCACGGCCCGGTGCTGTAGTTCGGTGGACTGGGTGGACGCAATCTGTCCCTTGAGTCCCTTCGGTCCCTTGGGTCCTTTTCCCCTCACCGTGGGAAATAGCGGTAGGCGATCGGCGGTTTGCCGGTCGCGAGGAAGTATATACCGCCCGCCACCATGAACACCAGCGCGCCTAGAATCTCGGCCCCGATGACACCGTACATGAAGGGTTTCAGCCGCTGGACCAGGGCGTTGCCGCCGAAGCGTACCGAGAGGGTCTTGATCAGCCAGCCGAGCAGGATCGAGTAGGAGCCCACGTACATGGGCCACGTCACCCAGACCAGAAACAGCACGGGGTGCAGGGGCCAGCGGGGCAGACGCAGGCGCAGGAAGCTGAAGATCAACACGCCGAAGAAGCCAAACGCCGCCGCGCCCAGGAAGCCCTTCTTGGGCCGCAGGTCGCCGATGCGGGAGTACCAAGGCAAGGTCTCGGCCTCGGTCAGCAGGTCCACTGCCTTCAGCTTCAGCACCTCCGGTTCCACTGCTTGGAAAGGCAGCTTGGGCAGCACGGTATAGCGTGCCGGAGTTATAGGTGGCCACGAGTCCCACGAACACCGCCAGCAGCACGCCCGCGACACAGACGGCCAGCGTGGTCCCCGCCAACCGCACCTGGGGCAGGCCCAGGCGTTCGCACACCCGCAGACCGTTGGCCAGGTAAGGCAGGTAGGCCTGGCTCTGGTCGATGCAGATCATGAAGCAGACCATCACCGTGGGCACGAGCACGCTCGGGTTCATCAGATAGCCTCCGGTCATGGCCAGGAGGAAGCTGAAGGGCTGCCAGCGGGGATGGATGAAGAACAATCCCGTCTCGGCGCTGATCCGGGAGACCACCACGCAAGCCATCAGGGCCAGGAGCACCGTCGCCACGGCGTAGGGCAGGCTCACGTTCAACCGCATGACGAGTACGACTAGCGAGGCCCCCGCGAGAAGCAGGAGACGCACCGCCCAGACTGCTCCGGCATCGGGGTCGTCGCGCAACTGCCATCGCACCGCGGCGGAGCGCACGAGCCCCGCGTAGTAGTTCCGCCCCGTGTAGGCCAGCATGAGGGCGAAGGCGATGTAGCTGCCGCCGCGCTGCCAGCCGGACCAGCCCATGCCGCTGTAGTCGGTCGAGAAGTCGAATCCCACCGTCACCAGCGGTGCCGCGAAGAGCACCCACAGAATCTGGGAAACGCCCATGGTGAAGGAGATCTCGCTGCTGAGCAGGAAGGCGAAGGCCACCATCAGCGGGAACAGGCCGAAGCGGAAGATGCCCGGTCCCCACAGCACCTTGCCGACGGAGGGGAAGAGCTTCAGG
>QKCY01000598.1 GCA_003245525.1 Victivallales bacterium
CGGACAGTTTCGTGCGCATGGAAGAGCAGGCCATCCAGCAACAGGCCCAGCTCGACGACTGGCGCGAACTGTCCCGGCGGCGCGGGGAACTCCAGGTGGCCTTGCGGGCGGCTCTTCAACAGACCGAGGCCGAAAGCCAGGAGCTGGCCCACGCCCTGGTCGCCCTGACCGAGAGCCTGGGGGCGTTGTCCAACGGCCCCGAAGGCGAGAGCGAAGCGCCGGACTCCACCGGGCTCCGCCAGATGCGCCGCCGCCTGCACGATGCCAGCATCCAGTTGGCCATGTTCGAACGCCGCCGCATCCACGAGGAGACCGGCGGCGGCGCTCTCCAGAACCTCAGTTTCACCGAGTTGGCCCGGTTGGGCCTGGCCTTCTTCCTGCCCCTGATTGTCGCCCTCATTGTGGCGGCACTGATTGTGGCCGTGGGACTGGAAATGGCCCTCGGGGTGCCCTAGTTTGACTCCATGAGCAATGCCCCCACATCGGCCCACCGCAAGCGGGAACTGAAGAAGCTCGCCACCTATCTTGGCGTGCGCACGTCCCATCGTTTCCGGCGCAAGGACCGCATGACGGTCAGCGAAGCCAACTGGCGGGTCCGCATGTTCGTCTTCGCCGCGGTCCTCGCGATCGTCGGTCTCTGGAGCCTCCTCCGCGAGTTTGTCTGACGTTGCCCTGGGCAGGAGTCGGCCGCCAGTGGGAGGAATGTAGGCATGGCCGCGAATCCACTTCACGCAACCGCCGAGTACCGTCGCCTCCAGGAGGCCGAACGGCGCGAACGGAACTGGCAGCGGTGGGGCCCCTACCTTGCGGACCGCCAATGGGGCACCGTGCGCGAGGACTACTCGGCTGACGGGAACTGCTGGCACCACTTTCCCCACGACCACGCGCGCAGCCGCGTCTACCGCTGGGGCGAGGACGGGTTGCTGGGCATCTGCGACCGCGAGTGCCGACTCTGCTTCGGCCTGGCCCTGTGGAACGGACAGGACCCGATCCTCAAGGAACGGCTCTTCGGCCTCGACGGCAACGAAGGACTGCACGGCGAGGACGTGAAGGAACTCTACTACCACCTCGACGGCGTCCCCACCCACAGCTACATGCGGGCGCTCTACAAGTACCCCCTGGGTGCCTTCCCCTACGCCCAACTCGTGGAGCGGAACCGGGGCCGCTCCCGGCAGGAGCCCGAGTTCGAGATCCGGGACACCGGGGCGTTCGCCGAGGACCACTACCTGGATGTCATGGTGGAGTATGCCAAGGACGGGCCGGACGACCTCTACATCCGCCTGGTCCTGGCCAACCGGAGCCGCCAACCGGCCCATGTCTGCGTGCTCCCCACACTCTGGTTCCGCAACACCTGGATCTGGGGTTGCGAGCACGAAGGCTGCACCCTCAAACCCCTGATCGAGCCCGCCGGACCGGGTCTGCTGGTGACGCGCCATGCGACCCTTGAGCCCTTCGCCCTACGGTGCGGCGCCGACCCCGCCGGTCTGCCTCCGGAACTGATTTTCACCGAGAACATCTCCAACAGCGAACGACTGTGGGGAGTGAAGAACCCGACCCCGTGGGTCAAGGACGCCTTCCACGAGTACGTGGTACAGGGACGTGCCGACGCGGTGAGCCCTCACCGGTCCGGCACCAAGGCTGCCGCTCTCTACCGCCTTGCGTTCGCGCCGGGACAGACGCAGACCCTCTACCTGCGACTCACCAACACCGTCGCGGCAGCGGAACTGACCGCCGCCGGAGCGGACGCGGTCTTCAGCGCCCGCCGGGCGGAAGCGGACGCCTTCTACCAGGCCATTCTCCCTGCTGACTCCACCGTCGCCCGTACCGCCTTGGCCGGGCTGCTCTGGACCAAGCAGTTCTACCACTACTCCGTCCACGATTGGCTGCGGGGCGACGCCACCATGCCCGCACCCCCGCCGGAACGGGCGAAGGGACGCAACAGCCAGTGGCAGTTGCTGTTCAACCGCGACATCATCTCGATGCCGGACAAGTGGGAGTATCCGTGGTACGCCGCGTGGGATCTGGCATTCCAGATGATCCCGATGGCCATGGTCGATCCCGCCTTCGCCAAACAGCAGTTGCTCCTGTTGCTGCGGGAATGGTACATGCATCCCAACGGGCAACTTCCCGCCTACGAGTTCGCCCTGGGCGATACCAATCCGCCGGTCCACGCCTGGGCCTGCTGGCGGGTCTACAAGATGACCGCTCCCGAAGGGCAGCGCGACCGTGCCTTCCTGGAACGGGCCTTCCACAAGCTCATCATCAACTTCACCTGGTGGGTGAACCGCAAGGACCCCGACGGCAACAACCTGTTCGCGGGCGGCTTCCTCGGGCTGGACAACGTGGGCGTCTTCGACCGGGGCAAGCCCGAGGATTTCGGCGGCCAGCTCCTGCAGGCGGACGGCACCGCCTGGATGGCCTTCTACTGCACCACCATGCTGGCCATAGCCCTCGAACTGGCCCGCGAGAACCCCGTCTACGAGGATGTGGCCAGCAAGTTCTTCGAGCATTTCGTCGCCATCGCCGATGCCATGAACCACCTTGGCGGCACCGGCCTCTGGGACCATCAGGACGGCTTCTACTACGACGCCCTGGCCACCGACACCGGCACGTTCCCCCTGCGTCTGCGTTCGACCGTGGGCCTGGTCCCCCTGCTGGCGGTGGAACCGCTCCACCGGCGCGACCTCGAAGCCCTTCCGGGCTTCCACCGGCGACTGGATTGGTTTCTCCAGCACCGCGCCGATCTCGCCGATCAGGTTTCCTATATGAGGTGCAGCCCCGACCATGAGCACCTCCTTCTTGCCGTGCCCAGTCCCGAACGGCTGCGCTCGGTGCTGGCATACCTGTTCAGCGAGGATGAGTTTCTGTCGCCCTACGGCATCCGCTCCATGTCCAAATACCACCTGGAGCACCCCTACTGCTTCCGGCACGGGCACCGCAGCCAGCAGGTCGTCTACACCCCGGGGGAGTCCACCACCGAGCTCTTCGGCGGCAACTCGAACTGGCGCGGACCGGTCTGGTTCCCCCTCAACTTCCTGCTGGTCGAAGCGCTGGAGCGCTACCACCATTTCTTTGGCGACACATTCCGGATCGAGTACCCGACCGGCTCCGGCAACGAGGTCACCCTCCAGCAGGCCGCCAACGACATCTCCGCCCGCCTGGTCCGGCTCTTCGTTCCTGGCCCGGATGGGCAGAGCCCGTGCTATGGGAACGACCGGGAGTACGCGAGCGATCCCCACTTCCAGGGCCTGCCGCTGTTCCACGAGTATTTCCACGGCGACACCGGCCGGGGCTGCGGAGCCAGCCACCAGACCGGTTGGACCGCCCTCGTCGCCAAGCTCGTCCACGACTTGGCGCAGACGCCGACGTGAGTGCGGCATAGCCGAACAGCCGAGGCCAAGAACAGGTCCGCAACCACTTCGTCGCCTGGTCCCTTCCCAAGCTGCCCGAGGAAACGGGTTCACCGGAGCCACTCCTACGCGCCGAGCCTGGCCAGCAGCGCGGCCAGTGCCCCGGCCATGGCTGCCGGATAGACTTCGGGGTGGCGCAGGTGGAACAGGTAGCGGTTGGTGGCTGCCTCGGTCGGGGCCCAGGTGGTCTGGCCGTCGTCGGCGCAGCTTAGCGTGATCGGTAGGAAATCGAAGACCGGGTCGGTCACCTGAATGCTGGGCAGCAGACCCGCCTTCGCATCCACGCCCATGCCGCCCGCGTGGAGGATCGCCGCCGTGCTCCACATGCTGCGGGGTTTCGCGCCGAAATCGGCCTTGAGGGCCGGATCGACCGGACCGGTCAAGTAGCGGAGGTACTTGGGATCGGCGGAGCGGCTCAGCATGTAGAGGAAGAAATTGCAGAGCGCGTCGTCCAGATAGGCGAGGACCTCGCCCTGGACGAAGGAGTACCAGGTGCCATTCACCCCCACTTCGCGCATCTCGGTCTGGTGCCAGCACGGGCACCAGTAGATGGGGCACGGCAGGTCGAGCACCGCCGCGTAGGCGTTGGGGTTCTGCTTCACGTTGTACTCCACCTCTCCGGCCTTGCCGGGGTTGGCCGCCCCGGAGTTCAGGTAGATGGCCCGGCACTTGGTGCGGAAGAGATCGGGGCGGAGCAAGCCGGCAAGCGCGATATCGGTACAGGCACCGACGCTACTGATGACCACCGGCTCCGGGCTCTCCTCCAGCACCCGGCACAGCCACTCTGCCGAAGCTCGACTCCGCGGCTCCCGGTCGGCCTGCGCATCCCGCCGGTCGCGCAGCTTGTACATCGATCCGACGGCATAGGGCACCCCGGTGATGCCGGTCAGGAAACCGAGCTGGGCCATGGCCAGCGTCGCGGGATCGCCCACCCGATGGGGCGGCGGATAGTCGAACATGATCCCCCGCAGATCCACGGCCCCCTGCGAGGCAAGCGCATACACGGTGGCGAGATCCCAGTGGTCGTCCGGGTCGCCATGGGGATGGAAGATGTCGGTCTGGTGGATAAGGCGGGTCATGGATTCTCCTGGGCGAACCCCGTTCGTGCCATGCATCGTGCTAGAAATTGAGGTTGGCACCGAAATCCGGAATTCCACCTTGGCGCACGGTTTCGCACCAAGCAGCAAGCTTGTCCTTGCCCATTTCCCAGAAGGTGCCGCAACGTTTGAAGTATTCGAGTACCACGTCCTTCTCGCCCCTCTTCAGCAAGTCCTTGGCCAACTGCATGTTGGGACCGAAGGACTTCAACACAGGCGATCCGTCGCTGTCGGCGGAGGCAAGCAGGCGCTTCTTGGCCTCCTCGACCTTGCCTTCGGCCAGGGCGATCCGCCCGAGCACCTGGTTTGCGTCCTGGATAGCGCTGCCGATGAACCCGTGCTCCTGGTAGGTCGGCAACATGCCCTCCAGTTCGGTCGCGAACTTGCGCGCCTCGGCGGTCTTTCCCTCCCCCAATGCCTTCTTCGCGGCCGGCCCGAGGGCGTAGAAACGTTCCTCCTCATTGTGGGCGGCCGAGAGGTCGCCGCCCACCACCCGCATCATGCGGTCCTTTTCGGCGGGAGAACGGCCATCCTCGGCAGGGTCGGCCAGCGTCGCGTCGGGCTGGCTGGCAAGCATGAAGTTGAGGGAAAACCTCACCCCGTCCTTCTCAGGCAGGCGCATCTTGTGGACCATGAAGCGGATTCGGTCGCCCTCCTTGAAGTCGCTTTGGGCCAAGTGATCGAACACCACCACTTCGCTCCCCTTCCAGTTGACCACGTAGGCGACAAACCGGTAGTCCCTGTCTTCGGCAGAGAACACCCTCAGCACGCGGGCCTCCGCCGTATCGAAGGAGAAGGCACTCCCTTCCCGCTTCGCCTGCTCGGGTTCCTGTCCCCACACCCGCCCGGCCAAGATCCCCAGAACGACCAGCCCGAGCAACCTCTGCAGGTTCTGCTTCGTCATCTCCGCTCTCCCAGTTTCTTGCCAATACCGAACACCGAGAACTCCCAGGTGGTGCCTGCCAGGCACCCCGGAGACGCATCGCAACAGAGAGAGTATCCTGCCCTCGAACCGTGTCAAGTACCGCCTAGTTGGCGGGACGGAAGAGAACCTACCGACGCTCAGGTAGCCTGGCTGTTCCTCCGCCAAAAGGAAGCGCGGAGCAGACGTTTCCGTCGGCTCCGCGCGGGAGGTATTGGACTAGGAGTTGTCGGTTAGCGGCAGCTGCGGCGATGATGCCCGCCGCCACCATGGCCGCCGTAGTAGCCGTAGCTCACGCTCACCGAGGGGCGGTAGATCGGGCGGGTTTGCACCACCACCGGGGGGCAGTACACCGGCGCAGGCACCACCACGGTGGGCTGCTGGTAGATAACGGTGGGCTGCTGGTAGACCACGGGGGGATTCACCACCACCGGCTGGCTCACGATCACGGTCGGCTGCTGGTAGACCACGGGCTGACTCACGATGACCGGCGCGGTGTAGCCGACGCTCACAGCCACCCGGCTGTGATGGTGACTGCCCTCGCTCGCGATGTAGGCCAAGGTGCCGCCGATCAGAGCCCCGGCGATGATGGCGCCGGCTTCGCGCCCACCGGCTTGGGCCTTCGGGGCGGGGAGAGCCAGCGTGCCGATCAGGGCGGCGGCCAGTCCGAGACTCAGGATGCGATGCTTGGTTTTCATGGTTGCGACTCCTTGTGCAAGAGGCTCTCTGGTTTGCCATCGGTCGGGTTCATCGGAACCTGCATTCTTGATGGTAGAGACGCCTCGGCATGGAGACATATTCAAAAGACCGTTTGTTTTTTCTCGTATTGCCGGAAAAAAGTTCCGGTCCTTCCGGATGCGACCCCGGAACGACGGACGGGGTTCCTATGCCAGCACGTCCAGGGCAATCTGCACGCGCCCAAAGGGGGCGCTGACCTGGAAGCCCTGGACCCGGTCGGCGATGGCCGCGCAGATCTCGCGGGCGATCTCGATCCCGACCGCGATGCCATCCTCCTTGGTCTGGCAATGGCTCATGCGCTCCAGGATGCGGTCGGGGACTTCGACTCCCGGCACCTCGTTGCGCATGAACTCGGCATTCTTGTAGCTGACCAGCGGCCACACCCCGGCCACCACCGGAATACGGCGGTTGGCCGCCTCGATCTGGTCCAGGAAGCGGAACAGGGCTTCGGGATCGAACACGGGCTGGGTGATGGCGAACTCGGCCCCGGCGTCCACCTTGGCGATGAAGCGGGACAGCTCGCGCTCGGGCTCGACGGCGCAGGGGTTCAGCCCGACGCCCACGAAGATGCCGGCCGGGGGATCGATGGGGTTGCCGCCCACGTCCATGCCCCGGTTCAGGTTGGCGACGAGCTGGGTGAGACCGATGGCATCCACGTCGAAGACGCCGGTGGCGTCGGGGTAGTCGCCGAGCTTCGGTGGATCGCCGGTGATGGCCAGCATGTTGCGCAGCCCCGCCGCGTAGCCACCGAGAAGGTCGGACTGCATCCCGATCAGGTTGCGGTCGCGGCAGCAGTAATGCAGAATCGGCTCGATGCCGACCTCGCGGCTGAGGGTGATGGCGGCGATCATGGGCGACACCCGCGCGCTGGCGCGGGGGCCGTCGGGGATATTGATCGCGTCCACACCGGCGTAGTGGCAGAGACGGGCCTTCTCCAGGAAGGAGCTGAGATCGGTGGAACGGGGCGGCGTCAGCTCGACCGAGGTCACCTTCTTGCCGCTCAACAGGAGGTTGGCAAAGCGGGACTTGCGCTTGGCCGGGATCATCTGCACGTCGGGCCGGTCCGTGGGCTTGGCCGGGGCGATGGTCATGTGCCGTTTGACCCCGCTCAGGGCCTTGACCGTCTTCGCCGCCATGCGGATATGGTCGGGCGTGGTGCCGCAGCAGCCGCCGACGCCGCGCGCCCCCTGCTCGATGAACCGCTTGGCGTACTCGGTGAAGTACTCGGGACTGCTCATGTAGATGAGCCGTCCGTCCACGTCCTTCGGGATGCCCGCGTTGGGCATCACGACCACCGGCTTGCGGGTCAGGGAAAGCGTCTGCTCGACCAGATCATAGGCGTCGGCCGGTCCCACGCCGCAGTTGATGCCGATGCCAGCCACGGCGGGATTGCTGTCCAACTCCCGGACCACGGTCTCGAGCTTGGTGCCCAAGGCCGTCTCGCCGTTGCGGGCGAAGGCGAAGGAGATGAAGACCGGCACCCCGCAGGGAGCGACCGCCTGGGCGGCCACGCGGGCCTCCTCCAGCAGGGAGAAGGTCTCCAACAGAATCAAATCGACGCCGCCCTCCACCAAGATGGCCGCCTGCTCGGCGAACACCTCGGCCAGTTCGGCGGCAGCCTCGGGCCGCCAACTGGCGCCGGGACTCAGGCAGGGGCCCATGGCCCCGGCCACGTAGACATCGTCACCGGCCGCCGCGCGGGCCAGACTCACCGCCGCCAGGTTGATCTCCCGCAGGCGATCGGCCAGGCCGTAGCGCCCCAGCTTGATGCGGTTGGCCCCGAAGCTGTTCGTCTCGATCACGTCCGCCCCGGCGGCCACGTAGGCCTCGTGGAGCTCGCGCACCAGCTTCGGACGGCTCACGCAGACTTCGTCGAAGCAGGCATTGACGAACACCCCCCGGCCATAGAGCATGGTGCCCATGGCCCCGTCGAAGACCAAGGGGGTGCTTTGCAGTCGTTCCAGAATAGGCTCTCTCATGGGACTCGGTGGTTCCTCTGCTCAGTCGAGCGGATCGAATTGTTCTTTCGTCGCGTAGCACATGGGGCAGACCCACTCCTCGGGCAACTCCTCGAAGGGAGTGCCGGGAGGAATCTCGTTCATCTCGTCGCCTTCCTCGGGATCGTAGATGTACCCACAGTTGGCACAGATGTAACGCATGGCATCCACCCTTCTGGTTCTGGCTACACGGCGAAATACTTGGCTTGGGGATGGTGGGCGATCATGGCCGACGTGGTCTGTTCGGGCACCATCTGCATGTTCTCGGTCAGGGAGACCCCGATAGCAGCGGGGTCCAACAGGTCGAAGATCAGTTTGTGCGCGCCCAGGTCGGGACAGGCCGGGTAGCCGAAACCATAGCGCGAGCCCTGATAGTCCTGCACCACGTAGCCCAACTGCTGGTCGGGCTGCTGCCCGGCGATGCCCAGCTCGCGGCGCATGATCTCGTGCCAGTATTCGGCGAGGGCATCGGTGATCTCGACGCCGAAACCGTGGGTCATCACATAGTCGTGGTAGGCGTTGGCCTCGTAGAGCTTGCGAGTCTCCTCGCCGAGCCGGTCGCCGATGGTCACCACGAAGAAGCCGACGATGTCGCCACCCTCGGCCTCGTTCTTGAAGTAGTCGGCGATGCAGAGATGGGGTTCGTCGGCCTGGCGGGGGAAGGCGAACTCCAGTTCGCGGCCTTCGTGCTGGACGATGACGCTATCCTCGCGCGAGAAGCAGCGGTAGTAGCCGTAGGCGATGCGCGGCTCGATGAGCTTCTCGTCCACGCACCGGGCGACCAAGTTGTCGTAGAAGGGCTGGACGCGGGTCGCGATCAGCTCGTCGTATTCCTCGGCGCTCATCTTGCCCCGACGGTAGCCCCAGCGACCGCGGAACAGGGCCTGGACGTTCATGTAGGGCAGCAGCTCGCGGGGATCGACCTCCAGCACATGCCGCGCACCGAGGAACGGCACCGGCGGCACGGGGTTGTCCCGGCGCACTTTGGCTTCCTTGCGCCCCGGTTTGGCCTTCGCCTTGGCCTCGCCCTCCCAGGTGGTGGTGGTCAGGGTCCCCGCCTCGTGGGCGCGCACCGCGCTCAGGCCGGCAAAGGCGTCGGCGCAGTAGACCACGGGGGCCCGGTAGAGCGGCGCGCACTCCTCGGCCACGAACCGCTTGGTGAGGGCGGCACCGCCCAGGAGGATCGGGATATCGAGCCCGGATTCCTGGAAAATGCTCATGTTGTCGCGCATGACCAGGGCGGACTTCACCAGCAGACCGCTCAGCCCGATCATGTCGACCTTATGCTCGCGGGCCTGTTCGATGATCGTCTCGGCCGGGACCTTGATCCCCAGGTTGATGACCCGGTAGCCGTTGTTGGCCAGGATGATCTCGACCAGGTTCTTGCCGATGTCGTGTACGTCGCCCTGGACGGTGGCGAGCAGGACCGTGGTCCGGCTCCCCTCCTCCTGGCGCGGCATGAAGGGTTCGAGCAGCGAGACCGCCGTCTTCATCACTTCGGCGGACATGAGTACGAAGGGCAGCAGGATCTCGCCCCGCCCGAACAGCTCGCCCACCTGGCGCATGGCCGGCACCAGCACATCGTTGATGATGGCCAGGGCGCTGTGGCGCAAGAGCAACATGGAGAGCACGTCGTTCAGCTCCTCCTTGTCGCCCTCCACCACCTTGCGGAAGAGAGTCGTCTCCGGGAGCTCGAAGCCCTTCTTCTCCGTATCGTCGGCGGCGGTCTCGGTAGCTTCCTTGAAGTGGGCGATGAGGGCCATGAGTGGGGTCAGCTTCGGGTCTTTCACCCGGTCGTAGATCAGGTCCAGACACAGCTCGCGGGTTTCCTCGGGCACCCGTGCCAGAGGCAGGATGCGCCCGGCATCGACGATGGCCCCGTCCATGCCCGCCTCCACCGCCTCGTGCAGGAAGACACTGTTCAGCATCCGCCGGGCCGCCACCGGCAGGCCAAAGGAGACGTTGCTCAAGCCCAAGGCGGTGAACACGCCCGGCAGTTCGGTCTTGATCCGCCCGATGGCAGTCAGGGTCCGTGCCGCCGCGTCGCGCAACGTCTCGTCGCCCGAGCCGATGGTGAAGGTGAGCGCGTCGAACAGCAGATCCTGGGGCCGCAGGCCGCCCTCCTCCACCGCCAGGCGGTAGATGTCCCGCGCGGTGGCCAGCTTGTCCTCGACGGTCATGGCCATGCCGTTGCGGTTGATGGTCAGCGCCACCACCGCCGCGCCGTACTTGCGGACCAGGGGGACGATGCGGTGCAGGTTCTCGCCACCATCCTCCAGATTGATGGAGTTGACAATGCAGCGGCCGGGATAGAGCTTCAAACAGGCCTCAATGCACTCGGCATTGGTGCTGTCGATCATCAGCGGGCTCTTGAGGGTCTTCGCGAAGCGGGGGACCAGAGTGGCCAGATCCTGCTTCTCGTCCCGGCTGACGTAGGCCGTGCAGAGATCGATGACATGGGCCCCAGCCTGCTCCTGCTCCAGCCCGATGCGCAGGCAGGAATCCCAGTCGTCGGCCAGGAGGAGTTCGCGGAACTTCTTCGACCCGTTCGCGTTGCAGCGCTCGCCCACGAGCAGGGGTTTGATCTCCTGGTCCAGTTCCACCACCTGGTAAAGGCTGGAGAGCCGGGGCCGCACGTCCAACTGGCGCGGGCCAGGCGTGACGCCCTGCAACCGCTTCACCAGCGCCGCGATATGGGCGGGAGTCGTGCCACAGCAGCCGCCAATCACGCTCACCCCTTCGCCCAGCACGAAGGCCGCCATCCGCTCGGCGTAGACCTCCGGGCTCAACGGGTACACCGTCTTGCCGTTCACGACCTCGGGCAGGCCCTGGTTCGGCACGCAGGACACCCGGCCGGGGAAGTTGCGCGACAGGTAGCGCACGTGCGAATGCATATCCTCGGGACCGGTCGCACAGTTGAGTCCCAGGGCCAGCAGGGGATAGGGCTCGAAGGTCGCCGTCACCGCCGCGATGTCGGTGCCGACCAGCATGGTGCCGGTCCGCTCGATGGTCACCGAGACCATCACCGGCAGTTCGATGCCCAGTTGCTCCTGGACCTCGTAGCAGGTCACCAGCGCCGTCTTCGCCTGGAGCAGATCCTGGCAGGTCTCGATGATGAACAGGTCCACCCCGGCCTCGGCCAGGGCGCGGAACTGCTCGGCATAGGCGCTCGCCATCTCGTCGCGGGAGATGTGCCCCAACGACGGCAGCTTCGTGGTGGGTCCCACCGACCCGGCCACATAGCGGCCAGGACGGCCGCCGATGGCGGCGCGGGCGTGTTCGACGGCCAGCCGGTTCAGCTCGGCCACCCGGCCTTCGAGCCCGTACTCGCCCAACACGATCCGGTTGGCCCCGAAACTATTCGTCTCCAGAATCATCGCCCCGGCCTCGACGAAGGCCGCATGCAGCCCCCGGATCGCCTCGGGCGCGGAGACGTTCAGGATCTCGGTGCAGCCGTCCGCCCCTTGCCAGACGCTGGCAGGCAGATGCAGCTCCTGCAGGTTCGTGCCACAAGCCCCATCGAGGATGAGGAGAGGATGGTCGTTCAGTGTCAAGGGATGTTCTCCGTACTGCCGGCGCACAAAATCGAGCGGATTAGCAATATACCGTGCCGCAAAGGATTTGACGAAGCGGAACAAATCTCTAAATTTCGAGTCTTTTGTTTAGATTTTTAGTCGTTCTTTAGTGCAGTAGAAAAAAAGGGAAAACGACCGTGCTTCCGAATCTCTCCAAGTCCCGTTCCTTCACGCTGATCGAACTGTTGGTGGTGATCGCGATCATCGCCATCCTCGCCTCCATGCTCCTCCCCGCTCTCCAACAGGCCCGGATGAAGGCCCAGAACGCCACCTGCCAGAGCAACATGAAGCAGATGGGCACCGCCTCCTTCATGTATCTCCAGGACAACAACGACATCTTCACCACATCGGGCGTCAGCTCCGGCAAGTACTGGGGCGACCATCTCCGCGACTACTGCGGCAACGCCCTCGGCGTGTTCCGCTGTCCGGTGGACGACGACACGCCGACCGTGGTCCCCTCCAGCAATCCCGAGCGGATGTGGCGCAACACCTCCTACGAGGGTGCCCCCTCCAACCAGGAGTACTGCTACGGCATCAGTTGCTGGGCCGTGACCGAAGCCACCGGCATCGCCGGACGCTCGGCCTCCCAGGTCAAGATGACCTCCAGTGTCATCAACCTCAGCGAAGGTACCGGGGCCAGCCCCGAGACCATCGCCGCCGCCTGGAGTGTGAACGACATCCGCTACCAGGTGGACTACAACCGTCACCGGGCCGGTGACCGGCTGAACGCCCTCTATGCCGACGGCCACGTGGAGTTCATCAACATCAACTCCACCTACGACGCCACCAGCAGCAATCCCTGGAACGCGTTGCGCAGCAACTAGTCTTCCTCCCCTGTCCTCTCCTCCTGGCGGTGCTTGCCGAGATCCCCGGCAAGCACCGCCTTCTTTTTCCCCACCGATGAAACCGGAATGAAACAACCCCGGCACGCCCTTGTATCCGTCTCCGGCATGGCTATATAGCGCGATAGGAATGGAAACCCGGGGTTTCCGCAACCCGAACGCTGCCAGAACCTGGAGGAACTTCCCATGCGTTTCCGCCGCCCCTTCACCCTCATCGAACTGCTGGTCGTCATCGCCATCATTGCCATCCTGGCCTCGATGCTCCTGCCCGCCCTCAGCAAGGCCCGCGAACGGGCGCGCACCATCACCTGCGCGGGCAACCTCAAGCAACTCGGCACCAGTTGGATCATGTATGCGGGCGACCACAACGACGAAGTGCTCTCCTTCAACGACGGCGGCTGGAGCGGCCCCACCGTTACCGGCGGACAGAACCAGTGGCGTTTCCTGCTCTACCCCTATGTGGGCGACTGGCAGGTCTTCCACTGCCCCGTGGGGCGCGACGACGACGCCTCCAACCAGTCTGTCCAGATGATCAACAACTACGGCTACAACGGCTACGTCCCCAGCCTCCATACCCTCGGGGCCATCAAGCGGCCCAGCGAGCGCATCCTCTTCGCGGATTCCGGCCATTGGAGCGCCTCCCTCTACAACGGCTGGACCATGGTCTATGCGGGCGGCGTGGGCAAGGGCTGGCTGGGCAACGTCGAGACCGATTCGTCGCTCCAGACCACCGCGAACCTCCGTCACGAGGGCTCCAATCTCGCCTTCTGCGATGGCCATGTGGAGTTCCGGAACTGGCAGCAACTCAGTTCCGACCGCCTGCTCCTGCTCAACCCCGCCGACTAGGGGAGCGAGGTCCCCGCCCCCCAATGCCAACCCGAACGGGGGCATATTTCGTTGGGGTGGAACTAGCAACTGCGCAAACTCCAGTTAGAATGTCGGGTCAAATAGCGAAAAGCTCTCCGTGTTTCCAGCGCCCAGTTTCGCTCAACCCCGACCTCTGGAGGCATCCGTGCATACCTCGCTCCTCTCCTCCCGCCGTTCCCGCCGTTTCACCCTGATCGAGCTGCTTGTCGTGATCGCCATCATCGCCATTCTGGCGTCGATGCTCCTCCCTGCCCTCGCCCAGGCCCGGGAGAAGGCGCGGGCAATCAGTTGCGTTTCGAACATGAAACAGGTGGGTCTGGCAGTCGTCATGTACGCCGACGATTTCGATGGAATTTACGTGCCGGGTTCCGTGCAACCCGTCTCCGGCACCACCATCGCGGCCAACTACCTCCTCTACAACAACAAGTACCTCACCGACATCAAGGTATGGACCTGCCCTTCGTGCACGGCGACGACCAGCCCCAATACGGGCGGCTACGGCCCGAACCTGCGCCACGTACACCGGGACTGCAACTGGAGCACGGGGCAGGAAATCCGCCAGGCCCAGGTCAAACGCCCCAGCCAACTGATCTCCTACTGCGAGAGCAGCAACACGACGGAATACGTGGGCTACACCTATTCCTTCTGCCCGAAGGATGCGGTGTCAACTTGGGCGCCCAACACCTACCCCTGGTGCATCGCCCCCCGCCACAACAAGCGGCCCGGCGTGCTCTTCATCGACGCCCATGTCGAGGCGATCGGCTACGCGCAGCTCCTGGACAACGCGAACGACATGTGGGGCCACAGCAGCCTCTAGCGGAGGCGGCTGCCAACCGAACGCCATCCCCCTGGCGAAAACAGAAAAGGACGCTACCGGCAACCGGCAGCGTCCTTTGAAATCGGTCGGACGGCGGACTACTCGACGACCTTGGTCTTGGGCAGGCCCCAGACCTTCTTGCCATCTTCGTAGCGGCCTTCTTCCTTGAGCACATTGATGCGCTCGTACCGCTTCATGACATTGCGCTTCTCGGCGGTGGCGCCCTTCGTCTTGAGACTGGGATGCACGGACATGGTATGTTCTCCTGGTCGCTATGCAGGTTGAAGTCAAGAGCCATATAATATCCCGTCGCTTCCGGGCAATGCAAGTCCGGAGCGACCGCTTGCTGAAGGTCTTTCCCGGCTAGGCGAGGTTGCGGACGAGATAACGGCGGAGTAGTCTGTGTGCCACAGCGGTGCGGCGCACTGGGGCAAACCGGCAACGGAGAGTTGTCCATGTTCAGCTTCCTCGGCTCGAAACCCGAATCTGCCAGAGTCCGGGACTATCCGCATACCGGGCGGGTCCGCTTCTCCCTGGCGGTGCCCTGCAACCTGCCCACGGAGGTCCTCCGGGACACGGGATTCCTGGAAGCGCTGAAGGGCATGCGGGACGACATCTTCGACCTGAACTTCACCTGCCACATTCCGCCCTTCACCCGCGATGCCTACGGCGTCTTCCAGTCGCCCATGCAGGCGCAGGTGCATATCCGAGACGTGTTGCGGCTGCAGGAGAGGACGGGCATCCGGGTCTCGGCGCTGTTCAACAACATCTACGTGCCGCCGACCAAGGAGAACCTGCAGCTCTTCGTGGAGAACCTGCGACCGCTTTACGAGTTGGGCCTGCGCAGCGCCACCGTGCCGCACACGCTCTGGATGAAGTGGGGGGCGCTTCAGCGCGCGTTCCCCGACTTGTTCATCAAGAACACCGTGCTCCGCGAAGTGCGCTCGGGACAGGATCTCTGGAACGCGGCGATGGCCGGGTTCGACTACGTGAACCTGCACCGGGTGGTGTCGCGCGACCGCCCTGCCCTCCAGGAGATCCGCCGGGCCCAGGCAAAGTTCGCCAAGGACTACGGCAAGACGGTGCTGATCTCCCTGCTCGACGGAGAGGGCTGCCAGGGCAGTTGCGGTCTCTGGGTGGAGCACTACCAGCACACCCTCCAGCACCCCGACACGGACGATCCCGACCGGCGGGGCGAGATCTTCCGCATGCCCATCGCGGTCAGTTGCATGAAGGGCGACGAGTTCCCCCGCCAGTTCAGCGCCGTGAACCTCAGTCCCTTCCGGGACGACCTGGAGGAGCTGCTGGAGTATGTGGACGTGCTGAAGATGGGCAGTCGGCTGAACCGGGAGAGCTTCACCCGGTTGCTGGGCCAGGTGCGCATGATCAAGGTACGCGTCCAGCCCGACGCCCAGCCGGGAATGGGCGAGCCGCCCATCCCCCCCGGTTCACCCCAGGCAAAGGTCACGGAGAACTGGCGGCGGATGATCAAGACCTGCCGGTTCCAGTGCTGGAACTGCTCGCTTTGCGCCGACATGCAGCTCGTTTTCGATGCCCATGTCGGCGCGTAGCAGGCGAACCTAGCGCTCGCCCCGGTAGTCCTTGCCACCCTTCTTCTTGGGCGGATACCGCTTGTGCCCGCCTTGCGGGCGGTTGGGACCGCCACCCCGGTGGGGGGGGCGACGCTTCCCCTGCGCTTCGCGCGGCGGGGAAAAGAGGCGTTCCAGACGTTCGCCGGTAACCCCGATAGTCTCCGGGCCACTCTCGGTCTGCCGGGCCATGATGTAGGAGGCGAGCTTGCAGGCGATGGTGCTCAGGTCCATGTCTTCCTGCAGGGTCTCAACCAGGGCGACGGCCTGGGGATCGGCGGGCAACTGGCGGAGTTCCTCGGTGAGGCGCGACCGGCGGGACAGGCGGAGCTGGTTCAGGCTGGGCACCAGCCGGTGCTCGATGTCGCCACCCACATTGTGGTGGATGCGGCGGAGCTGGTGGAACTCGTGCGGGGTGACGAGGGTGATGGCCACGCCCTTCTCGCCCGCGCGGCCGGTCCGGCCGATGCGGTGCACATAGCCCTTGGAATCGAAGGGCAGGTGGTAGTTCACCACGTGGGACACATTGGCCACGTCCAACCCGCGCGCGGCCACGTCGGTGGCCACCAGGATATCGATCAGCCCCTTGCGGAAGCCCTGCATGACCTCGGTGCGCTGGGGCTGCTCCATGTCGCCGTGCAGCGGCTTGGTGTTGTAGCCGTAGGCACCCAAGGAGTTGCTCAGCCGGTCCACCTCGGTACGGGTGCGGCAGAAGATGATGGTCTTGCTGGGGTCCTGCTCCTCCAGCAAGCGGACGATGGCGTCCTCCCGCTCCCACTCGTTGATGATGTAGTAGAGCTGGCGGACATTCTCGCTGGTGGCCTGCCCGCTCCCTTCCTCGGTGCGGATGGTGGCCGGATTGTCCAGGATGCGCTCGGCCAGCTCGCGGATGGGACGCGGCATGGTGGCAGAGAACAGCAGGGTCTGGCGCTCCTCCGGCAGATAGGTGAAGATCTCCTTGATGTCGTCGAGGAAGCCCATGTCGAGCATTTCGTCGGCCTCGTCCAACACCACCACCTTGGGCCTTATCTCAAGCTGGCCGGACTTCAGCAGGTCCAGCAGACGGCCCGGGGTGGCGGAGAGGATCTGGACGCCCATGGAGACCAGCTTGAGCTGGCGGGCGTAGGAGTGGCCGCCGCTGATCGTGCCCGTGCGGATGCCGGCGAAACGACCGAGACGGAAGAGCTCGTCGCTGACCTGGGCGGCCAGCTCGCGGGTGGGGGTGACAACCAGCATCTGGATGCCGCCGTCCACCTTGATGCGGTCCATCGCCGGCAGGCCGAAGGCGGCGGTCTTGCCGGTACCCGTGTGGGCCTGGCCGATCACGTCGCGCCCGGTCATGACCAAGGGAATGGCCTCGGCCTGGATGGGGCTGGGAGTCTTGAACCCGGCCGCTTCGATGCCCTTCATCAGATCTGGACCAAGGCCAAACGATGCGAAGGAGACAACCGGTTGTTCGTCGTGGGACTGGGAATTGCTCATGGATAACGGGACTCGGAGTTCGGGACCGACAGCAATCGAGCCGTCCGGCATGCGGGCCGGTCGGCAGAAGAATGGATTCGGTTGCCCTGGATTGGGAGTTGCGACATCCCTTCCACACTCGGGCCCGATAGCCTTCCTGGGGTTTCACAACCCAGAGCGATCCGCGTCACCGCGCGGGAGAAAGCCAAGTGGCAGAACCGTTGATGTCGGCTGGATGTCAGACATCGATAATCTAGTGCCACAACGGCAAATGGCAATCCGGGAGACAGTTGACGGCGACGGGTTGGCTGGCAATGGTAGGAAACAGCAACGCGATTCGCGACCAAGTCCCCCTACAGGAGGTTCTGGCAATGATGGTCTTCGGCTTTTCCGGCAGTCCCCGGCGGGGAGCGAACACGGATCGTTTGGTGGCGGCAGTCCTGGCCGGTGCGGCCGAGGCGGGGTCGACGACCCGGCTGCTGCGCCCGGCGGATATGGACATGCGTCCCTGCCGGGCCTGCATGTGGTGCCGCGAGAACCGCGGCTGCTCCATCCGGGACGAGTTCAGTCCCCTCTGGCCCGAGTTCTACGAGGCCGACGCCTTCGTGATCGGCTCGCCGGTCTACATGTGGCAAATGACCGCCCAGGCCAAGACCCTGATCGACCGGCTCTATCCGGTCATGAACTCCGACTTCAGCACCCGGCTGGCGAAGAAGCCCAAGCTGGCCCTCTGCTTCACCCAGGGCCACCCCGACGGCGGCTTCTTCCGTCCCTACTTCGAGCACACCGCCCAGATGCTCCGCTTTCTCGGCTTCGACGTCTTGCCTCCCCTCTCCGCGACCGGCACCCGCGCCCCCGACGCCATCGAAGCCCAGACCGATCTCCTGGACCAAGCCCGCGCCCTTGGCCGTTCCCTGGTCGCCGCCCGCTAGGGGCTGTCCTCGTCCTCCTTCCAGGGAACGCCGAGCACCAGTTCGGCGGATGGGAAACAAACGACTGCATTTCCTGGGAACGCCGAGCTGGTGCTCGGCGTTCCCAGAGGCAAGCAAGCCGATGGGACCATGGAACAGAATCGGAAGTGATTCCCGCGCTGGTCGTCATTCCGTTCAGCGATGGGCTTGACGGAGGGGAGCGGGGGATTATGCTGGGCGGCCAGCCGAATTAGCTGGAGTCTGCGCCTTGGAAGTCGCCGTTGTCGACCATGCAGTGAGTTCGCCTCGCGTTGCGGAAGCCTTGGCGGCGTTGCGCCACAAGTCGCCGAAGTCCACCACGCTGGAGCGGTTGCGGGTGGTACGGTCCGTCTGGGAGGAGTGCCGCGATCTGCCGCAACCGCGCCAGTTGGGCCGGGTGTTGCGAGGGCTGCTGGAACGGATCGAGGTGCCGGTGGAGCCCCACGATCTGCTGCTCGGGCGTATCCGCGAGGAAATCCCGGACGAGGCCGGAGAAGCGTGGTTCCGCGCCACGCTCAAGGAGATGGGGGCGCGACCGCCCTGCATGACGGATAACGGCCATGAGACGCTGGACTGGGAACGCTTGCTGCGCCTGGGCCTGAACGGCTTGCAGGCGGCGGCGGAAGCCCGGCTCGCCAACGCGGCCGATCACGAGCGCGATTTCCTGACGGGCATGGTCGATCTGGCGGCAGCGTTCCGGACCTATGCCCGGCGCTATGGCGAAGCGGCGCGGAAGGCTGGCCTGATGGAAGGTGCCATGGCCGTTGAGTGCCTGGCGGACCGCCCGCCGGAGACTTTCCGCGAGGCTCTACAGTTGGTCTGGCTGGTTGGACATGTCTACGTGACCATGTGCGCGATCAACGCCACGCTGACCTTCGGGCGGCTCGACCAGTGGCTGTTCCCCTTCTATGCGGCGGATCTGGCTGCCGGACGGCTGACCCGGACCGAGGCCGGGGACCTGATCGAGGATTTCTACTGCAAGAACAACGTGATCCTGGGCCGGGGCGAGCACCAGATGAGCGGCGGCGGTGAGTTCTGTACCGGCTGGGAGCGAAATCTCTGCTACGATGCCCCGCAGTACGTGGTGGTGGGCGGCACCCGCGCGCCGGATCGGCCCGATTTCACCGAGCTGACCGAACTCTTCGTGGAACGCATCGTGCCGCGCTTCGAGAATCCCTACATGGTCGTGCGCTACCATGCGGGAATGCCGCCCCGACTGTGGCGGCAGGTCTGCGAGAAGCTGCGGGACAATGCCAGCATGATGGTCTACAACGACAGTTGCGTGATCCCCGCCATGGAACGGGCTGGCTTCAGCCCCGAGGAAGCAGCGGAATACACGATGCACGGCTGCAACTGGCCGGACCTACCACCCAGCCAGGCCAGCCAAGGCACCTTCTGGCATCCGTTGCCCGGAACGCTGCTCCAAGCGGCCGCGGAACTGGAACAGGCAGCGGACATGGACGCGGTCTACGCCGCTTTCACGGTCGCCTACCGGGAGTTTGTGGAACGGGAACTGACCGCCCACGTGCGCCAATTCGAGCAGCGGTGCGCCCTGCCGCAGAGCCCCTTGGCCGTGGACGATCTCTTTCTGGCTGGCCCCCTGGAGAAAGGCCGGGCCAAACGGCACGGCGGCGTGCTCCATCCCACCTTCGTGGCCACCTTCTCCGGCTTGGCGACAACGGTGGATTCCCTGGCTGCCATCGAGGATGTCGTATTCCGCCGCAAGATCGCTTCCTGGGCCGAAATGCGCGTGGCTCTGCTGGCCGATTTCGTGGACAGCGAAGCCCTGCATGCCGCCTGTCGCCGGGCTCCGAAACTCGGCTGCGACGACGAGCGGGCGGATGCGCATGCGGTCCGGCTAATGACCCTCATGCACACGGAGCTGGACCGCGCGGAATCTCTGCTAGAGCCGGTCGGCGGCAAACTGTTCCGCTGCGTCGAAACCGACATGCAGCACCTGCGCATGGGCAAGCAGTTGGGGGCGACCCCCGACGGACGCCGGGCGGGCGCGCCGGTCAGCGAGAACAGTTCCCCCACCGTGGGCGCGTGTACGGCGGGACTGACCGCCATGTTCCGCTCCCTGGCCAAGCTCCCCTTCGACCGCTGCCATTCCGGGGCGCTGAACGTGCGCCTGCAACCGGCGGTCTTCGCGGGCAAAGCCGGGATGGAGCGGTTGGCCGCCCTGCTTTCGACCTATCTCCAGCAGGGCGGCCTTCAAGTCCAGATCTCCATGGTGGATGTGGCCACGCTACGCGCCGCCCAGGCCTGTCCCGACGACTACCGCGACCTGATGGTGCGCATCACCGGCTACAGCGCCGCCTTCGTGGACATGACTCCCCCCGCCCAGGACGAGATCATCCGGCGGGAGGAAATGGCCCCTTCGGCCCGCTAGAGCCCGAGGAACGTCTTGTAGGGTTCGGTGGCCGCCAGGGCACTGCCCATGTAGATGCCGTGGTAGTTCTCCTGCTTGAACCAGTTCTCGCTGGCGAACCCCTTCACGTGCCCGTCGCCATGGAGGACGTTGCCGAAGTTGTCGTGGTTCGGAGGATAGTCCACCATAAGCATGGAAGCCGAGCCGCAGTTGGATTCGGTGATTCTGCCCGCGAAGAGCGTGGTCACATAGATGTCGTTGATGTAGATGTACGTCATGTGGTAGGGAGTGGTGCCGTTGTCGTTCAGCGGATCGTGGGCGCCGCTCCAGTTCGTCCCCGTGTATTCGGTGCCGGTGGAGCTTGGGCAAATCAGCATCTTCGGGGTATTGCAGTAGCTGGTGAACAACTGGTTCATGGCATACTTCATGTCCTGGTTGGGGAAGGACCCCTTGAAGTCGCCCGCATACATGATCAGGCTGAGCCCCATCTGCTTCAGATTGCTGGTGCAACTGATTTGGCGGGCCTTTTCGCGGGCCTTTGCCAAAGCCGGCAACAGCATGCTGGCGAGAATCGCGATGATCGCGATCACGACCAGCAACTCGATCAGGGTGAAGCGCTTGTGGTTCTTCCTCATAGCCGTTCCTTCCGGTTCTCTCCGACGGGCAACTATCGTCTTGGCCAGCACGGCCCTGCGGTCCCGGGACAGCAGGGCCTGACAGCTCCCGCCCATCCCGGAACTGTCCGCACCCATCGCGTTGCCATGGAACGACCTCCTCGCCCAATGGCAGATGCTGGCCAAATCTCCTTATGTTGCACACCCAGGCACCCCACAGGCCTACTATATGCAGAAGGGCTGCAACAATTCAACTCACTTTGCCGCATTTCCATTGAAGCGATGACTACGCAGAGCAATGGCGCTACCCACAACAAGCATAATGCTGGCAAGATAAAACATCCTGGATGGCACCTCGCGGAAGAGGAAGTAAGCCATGATTCCGGCAAAAATGAACTGTCCCATGTTGATAATGGAAACCAATTGGCCGGGAAGGCGGTGCATGGAAACATTCAGGATCGAGTGCCCGATCACGGTCGGGATGACGCCCAAGGCGAGGAGGAGCCAGAGATCACGCACCGGATAGGCCTGGATGGGGTTCCCCCAGAACAATGACATCACCGTGCAGAAGAGGCCGCCAACCGCATAGAGGGGGACGACATAGAGCCATAGGCTGGGTACATCCCGGTTGCGGCGCCCCAAGGCCAGATAGAAGCAGAAAAAAAGCATGGAACCAAAGCAGACAAGGTCACCCCGGAAATAGTGCCGATCCAGGCTGAAGTCGGCACCACTGAGCAACAACATCCCGACCATGGCCACGGCGGTGCCACACCACTCGCCGCCAGTGGGGCGCTCGCGGAACATGGCGAAGAGGAAGAACGGCATGCTTACCGGTACCAGGTTCACGATCAGGCTGGCATTGGCGGCAGCAGCCAGGCGGGCACCGATGATCCAGGAGATGAAGTGGATGCCCAGGACAATGCCCGGCAGGATGGTGGCCGTCAGCCGTCGCAGGGGATAGCGATGGCGGCGCTGTTCCCGCCAGAACAAAGGGGCCAACACCACTGCCGCAACCAGTTGCCGGAGCCCTGCCAGCAGTACCGGCGGCAGATGGCTCTGTTTGATGAAGATGACTGCCGTGGAACAGGCCCAGACGCCGAGGATGAGGAGAAGAATCCGGTAGAACAAGGCAAGAGCCTTTCAGGTGGAAGACTGGAATGATGGAAAAAGAGAATGATGGAGTGGCACCGGGCTTTCCTATGAACGCCGAGCTTGCTCGGCGAACGGAGAACTGGCGGCTACAGAAAGGCCCTAAAGGTGATAGCTATATACATCAATACCTTGGTCTAGAGGCGATCGGTTCGTGGTTCAGGATCTCCCCTCCATTTCACTGGATTGGTCAGAAAGATTCACAGAACAAATCGTTGGCTACAAACGGGAACGCTTTCGGGAATACGCGGTTGTTCCCTTGAATGGTATGAGTTCTTTGTTCCCTGATTGGGAAGTGGCCCGATGTCCATTCTCGTGTCATTTCATTCCTCCGCTTTTCCTTCCCCATCGAGGACATCGAACAACTCGTTGCGGACTTGGTTCAGTTGGGGCGGATCGCGGCTGAATTCGGTCATGGTTCGAACGAGTCTCTGGGCCAGGGCATCTGCCCTCTCGGAGCCGCACTTGGCGGCCATGGCGGCGAGCAGGTCGTAGTCCTCGCTGCCGTCGCGTACGGCTTCGAGCCGGAGGGAGGAGGCCAGGCCGTCCGCCAGCGGGTAGGCCAGCACGCCATCGCCGGTCATGTGGGCGATACAGGGAAGGGTCCAATTGTCCAGATAGGGTTCCTGCCAATCGCGGACAATGGGATTCCTGGCCCAGTAGTTCACATGCCAGTAGAGCAGGCCGTCGGAACGGTAGCGATAGGTGAGCCAGCCCAGGATACGGCCCTCGATGGTCGGGTAGTCCACCGCCGCGAAGTTGGCATGGGGGTACTTGGGGCCGCAACAGACATACCACCAGACCTGCTTGTCCACGGTCCGCAGACGGGCCGCCAACTCGGGATCATAGCGCGGAGTCAGCGGGCAGTACCAATCCATGTAGTCCTGGTAGTCGAGCGGCACATTCCTCCGCTTGTCGAACATGTAGGTGGCGGTGGTGAAGGTCTTGACTTCCGGGAAACGCTGCTTGAGAGCTTGGCAGATACCCCGGATGATCTCGTCGTAGTCCTCCCGCCGTTCGTCGAAGCCGTAGAAATACGCCTTGTCGGCCAAGCCGTTCCGGCGCAGTTCGGCAACCACGGGTTCAGCCCGGGCGAGGAACTCCTCAGCAAAGGCTGGGGTGTAGGCCTCCTTGCCCGAGTAGCAGACCCAGGCCGGATCGCCCGTGGGACGGGGGACAATGTTGAGGATGTTGAAGGCATTCAGACCGTGCTCCTTGGCGTAGAGCAGATCCTCGATGCGGGGCGGCTCGTAGCGGGAGATGTCGTCGGGGTTCAGCCGGTGGTCGAGCATGAGATCAAGCGCCTGCCGCCGCAGTTCGGGCGTGATTTCGCCATAGGTCTGGCGGAGGAAGCCATCCATCAGACAGAAGGCGGTCTTCATGTTGGGCGTAGCGGGAAGGCAGAAGGAACGCACCCGGATGGTCAGCGGCACCGTCACCGAAGCTTGTCCGTCGGCCAGCAGGCGAACCGTGCCGTGATGGGTGCCGGGTGCCGCATCGGTGCTGGCGTGGACATCGAGCCAGAAGGCCTGGGTGCAACCGGGCAACACATCCACCGGCCGCTGGGGCAGGAGAGGATCGGGAAACCACCCCGTCTTGCCGCCGAAGGCCGGATGTCCCGCCGAGGTGTCCACCCGCACGTAGCCCACCACCAGAGGCGTGACCGTCACGCCCGTGGGCAAGGGGTCCAGTTCGATCCTGACGTGATGCAAAGAGAGACCATCCGCCGTCCGCAGGACCACCTGGGCCCCCTCGTGCTCGCCCCGGGCCAGCTGGAGCTCAATGCGGGGTTCGGAGAGCGGATCGGGCGGCATGGCATCGGGAAGGACCTGCTCCATGCCGCTGGCGGTCCACACGCACCAACCTTCCTCCACGGGGTTGGGAGGAACCGGGGGAAGAGCCAGGGGAGCGGTGAAATCCACTGGCTGGCCGTCAGCCGTACGGCCTCGAATCGAGACGGTCAGACTGGAACACGCGGCTGAGACCTCGCCGGCCAAGCGGCAAGTTGGGGTCTGGCCGTTCGCAACGGCGATTCGGTGCCCAGCCGGACCGGCGAGTTCGGCCTGCCAGTCCGCCTTGGCGCTCAACGTGGCCTCGAACTGCACCTGCCGGGGATGGCGGGGCGCGTTCCGACGCAAGGAGAGCCCAGTCACGTGCAGGCCGCCCCGGTCCACGAACACATCGTCCACCCAGGCGGTTCCCCGGCACTTGCGAAGCAGCACATAGACCTCGATCCGCTTCACCGGCTTGGTTGGCTGGTACACGCTGGCGGCATAGGCCCAGTCGTGGGTGCCCCGCGGCCATTCGGCGGTTCTTGCCCACCACGGCGTGCCGTCGGCATAGAAGACATCCAGGTAGACCGAGTAGTCCCCCGTGGAATCGACGCCCTCCGCCCGGCTCCAGCCGCCGACGATGATCGGGCGGGTGTCGGGTTGGTCGTACTCGATCACCTGCACCACGCCCATGCCGTCCGTCAACCCGTTCGAGACCAGCCTGATGCTGCTTTCCCCCGTATGGCGTTGCGCGGTGTCCCACACGGGTTGGCCTGCATAGCGCCGCCACCCCGCAGGAAGAGGACCCTTCCCCTCCTCGAACCCCCCGTCGGCGAGCTCGTTTCCACGCCCGGCAAGAGCCAGAAACAGGACGATGGCCAGATACCGTTTCACCGCAGTTCTTCCGGCTGGTTCGGTGCCCATAGTGTAGCCGTGCGGCGCTTGGGCCGCCACCGCTGGCGCCTCGTCCTCCCCGTCCGGGGAAAGTGCCAAGAAAAAGAGACATATGGGAGGCGCATCC
>QKCY01000192.1 GCA_003245525.1 Victivallales bacterium
TGGCTGCCCAGAGCGGCGAGTCGGGGATAGGGATTCTCGGCCACGAGTAGTTCCAGGGTCTTGCGGCCCGCCGCCACCGCCACGGGGTTGCCGCTGAGGGTTCCCGCTTGGTAGACCTGTCCCACGGGCGCGAGGCAGTCCATCAACGCCGCCGGACCGGCCACCGCGCCGATGGGCATGCCGCCGCCGATGATCTTTCCGAGACAGGTCAGATCCGGGGTGACTCCCGCCAGACTGCCATAGGTCCCCGGCGCGAGCCGGAAACCGGAGATTACCTCGTCGAAGATCAGGATCGCGCCGCAACGGTCCGCCGCTGCTCGCAGTCCCGCCAGAAAGCCCGGCACGGGCGGCACCAGTCCCATGTTGCCAGCCACCGGTTCCACGATGATCGCCGCCAGATCCCCACCATGTTCGGCCACGATGGCATCCACCGCGGCCAGATCGTTGTAGGGGGGAATCAGGACGTTCTGGGCCAGTTCCGGACCGACGCCAGCGGAGGAGGAGATGCCACCGGTAAGCAGCCCGCTTCCCGCCGCGACCAGCAACCCATCGCTATGGCCGTGATAGCCGCCGTTGAACTTGACGATCTTGCTGCGTCCGGTGATCCCGCGCGCCAGGCGCAGGGCGGTCATGGTCGCCTCCGTGCCGGAACTGACCAGGCGCACCTTGTCCGCGTAGGGGATCAGCGAGCAGATCAACTCCGCAAACTCCACCTCGGCCGCCGTGTTGGCCCCGAAGCTCATCCCCCGACTGGCGGCAGCGGCAACTGCCTCCACCACTTCCGGCCGGGCATGGCCCAGAATCAGCGGTCCCCAGGATCCGCAGAAATCCAGCAGGCGTTTGCCCTCGACCGTCGTCAGATAGGCCCCCTTGCCCTCGCGCATATAGACCGGCGTACCGCCGACCGAGTTAAACGAGCGCACCGGGCTGTTCACCCCGCCGGGGATCACCTTGCGGCCTCGCTCAAACCATTGGGCTGAAGTCAGCATAGACATCTGGAATCCGTCTCCTAATCAACGAACATCTCTTCGTACCGATTCGCCCAGTACGAGATAAGGATATCGGCTCCGGCCCGGACCAGGGCGGTGGTGGATTCGCGGACCATGGCGCGGAGGTCACCCCAGCCCCGTTCGGCCATGGCGATGTGCATGGCGTATTCGCCGCTGACGTTGTACACCGCCAGGGGCAGGTTGTGGGCGGCACGGATGCGGGCGATCATGTCCAGATAGAAGAGGGCGGGCTTCACCATCAGGATGTCGGCCCCTTCCTGGACATCCAGTTCGGACTCGCGCAGGGCCTGGTTCAGGTCCGCGTAGGGGGCCTGGTAGCCTTGGCGGTCACCCTTGCCCGGAGCCGACTGTTCGGCGTCGCGGAAGGGACCGTACATGGCGGAGGCGAACTTGGTGGAATAGCTCATCAGGATCGTGTCGGTATGGCCCGAGTCCGCCAGAGCGGCGCGGATCGCCTTCACCTGTCCGTCCATCATGGCGCTGGGGGCGACCCCGTCGGCTCCGGCCTGGACGTGGGAGACGGCGGTCTGGGCGAGGGTGCCCAGCGTGGGATCGTTGTCCACATCGCACTCGCCCAGCGAGCCGCAATGGCCGTGGGTCGTGTAGGCGCAGAGGCAGACGTCGGTGAAGACCAGCAGGTCGGGAAAGGCCTGTTTGAGGGCGCGCACGGCCCGCTGCACGATGCCGTTGGCGTCGGCGGCCGCCGTGCCGATGGGGTCCTTCTCCGCTGGATCGGGCAGACCGAAGACCAGAACGGAACGGACGCCCGAGACCAGCACGGGGCGTACCGCCTCCACCAGCCGGTCGATGCTGTAGCGATACTGGCCAGGCATGGAGGCGATGGACTCCGCCATACCTTCGCCCTCCCGCACGAAAACGGGCCACATGAAACGCTCGGGGCCGGGCAGAGGCTGTCCCAGCATGGCGCGCAGGGCGGGGGTGCGGCGCAGCCGCCGCAGGCGGACATCGGGATAACCGTTCATGGCAGAATCTCCTCGCGGCTGGCGGGTGCCGCCAATGCGCGGTTCACATGATAGGCGGCCAAGGCCTCGATACAACCATCCATGGTCGCTTCGAGGCCCACAGCGTCGGGGGCGATCCCCTGGGCTAGCAGGGCCTGCCGCGTCGGTTGGCCGATACAGGCAATGGTTCGACCTGCCAGGGCCGCCGTTCCCCAGCGTTCCAGGAAGACCTCGGCGGCGGAGGCGCTGGCAAAGACGACATCGTCGAACTCGGGAAGAGCGTCCACCGCCACGGGTTCGTTCCGATAGCAGACCCAGTCCGTCACCAGGTAGCCCTTGGCCCGCAACTCCTCGGCGAGAACGTCCCCGGCCTTGTCGGAACGCAGGCGGAGCACGCGGGCGCCGGCGGGTACCGTGGCGGCGAATTCGCACACCAGACCCTCTGTTCCGAAATCGCGGCGGGCGCAGAGATCGGGAAAGAGGCGGTGCGCGGCCAGGGCTTCGGCAGAGCCGGGACCGCAGACGGCCAGACGGGGAAGGGTTCGCACGTCGATCCGTTGAGCTGCGAGGGCGTCCAGGAAACAGCGGACGGCACTGGGGCTGGTGACGACCAGCCAGTCGTGGCCCGCCAAATCGGGAAGCGTGGTGGCCGGCACCAGCCGGATGAGCGGGAAAGACAGAGGCGTCCCCCCGAAATCCAGCACCCGCTGGGCCGTTTTCTCCTGCAACGCATCGCTGCAGGTAAGCAGAACCCGCCGTCCGTCTAGCGGACCATGACTGGCGAGCTGTCGTCCGGCGGCGTCGCCGATCACCAATAGACCGGGCAGGGCGGTCTCGGTAGCGGCGACTTGGGCAGGCAAGGTGGCTAGGATTCCCCGAATGGTGAAGCCTTCCGGACAACCGGCTCCGAAGACCATGGCGGCAGGGGTTCCCGGCGGCCAGCCTTCGGACAATAGGTCGGCACAGACCTGGCCACAGGCCTTTACCGCCATATAGGCCACGATGGGGAAACGGTCGCGGGTGTCCCGGTCCGGCAAGGCAACATCGCCGCCTTCCTGGCGGGGTGTGAGGACGGTGAGACCTCGGCTGGTTCCCCGCTCGGTGAGCAGGATGCCACTGGCGGGAGCCACCGCATTGAGGGCGCTGAGGCCGGGCAGAATCCGGTGGGGCAGGGCGAGGGCGTCGAGCGTGTCGAGTTCCTCGCCGAGCCGACCGAAGATGCCGGGATCGCCCCCCTTGAGCCGCACGACCCGTTGGCCCTTGCGGCAGGCGTCGGCCAGCAACTGGTTGATCTCCTGCTGCTTGGCGCTGTGTCGTCCCGACCGTTTGCCCACATTGACGACGACGGCGCGGGGCGAAACCAGGGAGAGGATTCCGGCTGGAATCAGAGTGTCGTGGAAACAGATGTCGCAGGCGGCGAGAGCGCGGGTGACGTCTTGGGTGACCTGTCCGGTAGTGCCGACTCCAGCCCCCGCGAAGACGACGCTGCGGACGAAGAGGGAGCGCAGACGCTGCATCCGGCTATCCCCGGCGCGGAAGGTCAGGCAAAGCACGCCTTGCCCCTCGGGAACGGGCAGGTCGGCGAGGGAAATGTGTTCCGCAGTCCGGTCGGCCAGTTCCAGCCGCTCCAGGGCGGCGACAGCCATCACGAGGAGATCGAAATCCCCCGCATCGAGTTGGGCGAGGCGATGCTCGATATTGCCCCGGATCGGCAGGAAACGGCCATCTGGGAACCGCTGGCGGCAGTAGGCTTCCCGGCGCTCGCTGCTCACCCCGATCCGGGGGGCTGCGGGCAGGCCCGCCAGGGTTGTTCCCTGCGGGATGACCAGGGCGTCGCGCGGGTCTTCCCGCCAGGGCAGCCAGCACCAATCCAGGCCTTCGGAAACCGGGTCGGGCACATCCTTGGCGCTGTGGATGGCACCATCGATGGCGCCCGAACGCACGGCATCGTCCAGGTCACGGGTGAAGAAATCCGCTGGACTGACACGCAGATCGGTCTGGCGGTCGCGGTCGCCGGGTGAGTCGAAGGGAACCAGTTCGAAGGTGGTCCCTGGGCACCGCCTGCCGAATTCGGCCAGACTGTGCCGGGCCTGGATCAGGGCGAGGTTACTGGAGCGGGTCCCGATTCTGCAGACTGGCGAGGAGCCGGTCATAGCTGCTCCGGTGTTCGGCGGTGATGGCGGTGGCGTGGGCGATCCGGGCGGCGACCTCGCCGTCCTGCCGGTTCCACCAGTGTTTGAGGTCGTCGAGATCGGCCAGAACGAGCTGGGGGACCTCGGCGGCGAGTTGCGGAGCCACGTTGCGGGGCATTCCCAGATCGACAATGGTGGTCGGACGGTCCGAGGCGAAACAGGCGGCGACTTCACTGCCCAAGACGTACTGATCTCCGCCCGAGGCGCACAGTACAGTATCCACTTGCGGCAGCCAATCACGCAGTTGCTCCCAGGGAACGCGCGTCACCCGCTCGGCCCAAGCCGCAGGCAGGACCGGACGATGGCGATGGTAGCACCAGATCGGGCTTGCGTCTGCATCCAGAAGGCGTTCCACCAGGCCGCGTCCCACGTCGCCTGTGCCCAGTACCAGGACATTTCGTCCCAACGGTCCCGGACGGGAGTGCAGGTAGGCAAGGCAGATGTCCTCGATCTCCAGCCGCTCCCGTTTGGCCTCCGTTGTCTGGCGGACATGTTTGGCCACATGGAGCGCGGATTCCAGCCACTCGCCGACTAGGCTGCCGCACCATCGCGCCTTGGTGGCGGTGCCGAGCGCCTGCTTGAGTTGGGCGACGATGTGCTTCTCGCCCGGAGTCTGCGAAAGGAGCCCGCTGGTCACGAGAGCGCTGTGCAGGAAGGCATCGTAGCCCCGTTTCACGTAGTAGCATGCGGGGGGAAGCGAGGCGAATCCCAGGAGCTTCGCGAGGATGCCGCAATCCACCGTTTCCGGGGAGGCCACGGCGAGGAGCTCTACCCGGTTGCAGGTGTTCAGGAGGCAGAACTCATGCAGGCCGGAGACCTGGCGGAGCATGGTACCCATGGCTTGCAGCCGCTCGCCGACGAGATGGTAGGGCTCCCGTCCCTCCAGGGCCAGTTCCTGATGGCTGGTGCCGAGCACGAACAGGTCGGCCTGCTCAACCAGCGTGAGATGTCGCCCAAGGGTTTCCTTGAGCAGACGCGAACGGCGGCAGGACTTGCCCCCGCTCGTGATGGACACGCACATGCCGCCTTCGCGGATGGTGGCCGGGGTCACGAAGTCCCCTTCGCCCCAATGGCGGTCGACCGCGCAGGCCAGGGCGTGGGCACCGCGGCATAGCCCCAGGATATGCCGGTTCAGGGCTTCGTCGTCGGTGGCGGCGAACACCACGGCCATGTCAGCCACATCGGCATCGCAAAAGCCCCGCTGTTCCCATTGTACTTTCCCGGCTTCTGCCAGTTCGGCCAGCTCGGACGATATTGCCGGGGCCACCACTCGCACGTTGGCCTTGGCGGCGAGCAGGAGCAGGGCCTTGCGGGTGCCCACCTTGCCGCCGCCGACCACCAGGCAGGGCCGTTCCCCCACCAGAAGAGCCACGGGGAGCACCTCGCGGGAGCCAGCATAGGCTTGCCGACTCAGGGAGTCGCTGCCTTCGGATGATCGATCAATCGCCATGATGCCTCTCTGGCGCAGTCCATGTGCCCCAGGTCTGGAGGGTCGTCGGCGCCACCCTGCGAAAGATAGCGGTCTCCGGGCTTCTGCCAAGCACGGACCAGCCGTCGGCTGGCAGTTCAGGGGCGGAACACGACCATGGCATGGATGTCCACGCGCGGGACGGTCACTTGGCTCCAGCCCTCCTGGTGCTGGACCATCAGGCTTTCGCCAGCGGGAAGGAGCTGGGCCTGGCTGAACGCTCCGGGTACGGCGACCGTGAGGTTGTAGACGGGCAGTACCTCGTCGCGGAAGGCGGCGAATGCATCGGGATTGGGGGCGGCGGCACGACCGAAGGAGGAGTTGTCGTTGACCAGATGGACAACCTGCTGGTCGCCGTTGCGGTAGCACACGGTTTGGACGGCAAGGGGAGCGTTGGTCCGGAATGGCGGCGGTTGGGCCGCGCTCCAGCCCACGGTTCTCTCCAGAAGGCGTCGGGCGACGGGGTGGTTGTAGGTGTAGTAGCCCTGTCCAAGGTCCATGGGGAAGTAGGCGACGCGCCCCCTGCCGACGGGCCGGGTGTGGAGCGCGTTGTAGCCCGCGCCAGCCCGGACGAGCGGAACCGTGGCGACATCGTCGGCCAGAACCGTCGTCTTCAGCACCTCCGCAGCGCGTCCGCCGTGGTTGTCGAAGAAGCAGATGGTGGTCTTGCGTTCGCGCGATCCCTGGCCGGGGTCGCCGCCGTCGGCGATCTCGGGGATGGCGGTGATCTCGTGTGTCTGGTCCTTGGCGGAGAGGTACCAGTTCGCACTCTTCTTGGTCTTCTCCTGCCTGACCCCCAGCAGTTCGGCCAGTGCCGGGGCGTCGCGACGGAAGCCGTTCTCGTCGTACATGCCGCTTTCGAAAGAAGCTACGAGCCCGCCGCCATCCTGCACGTAGCCGGTCAGGGCCGCCACCTGCCGGTCGCTCAGGCTGGTGCTGTTGGGCAGGAAGACGGTGGCATAGCGCCGGAGGATGGCCGGGTCGGCCAGGTCGTCGTCGGTAACGATGGCAACCGGCAGATGGGTCTCCAGCAGGGCCTGGAACACGCCGAACACGCTGCGCAGGTAGGCGTTGCGGGCGTCCTCCCCGGCGATCTGGGTCTGCCGGTTGAGTGTGGTCTCGCCGAAGTGCAGGGCGACATAGGGAACCAGCTCCGCCTCTGCCATCGCGGACTCGCAGGCCCCGATATGGGACCATACGTCGTCCATGTACTCCCAGTTACCGCCAGCCACCACGCCGGGAGCGATGCCATTGGCGAACATGGAGTAGGAGAGGGCGGCGTGGTTCACCTCGGTATAGAAGCCGTTGAGATGCCACATCTGGCCGTAGCCCGGGGTGGTGCGGCAGTGGAGGAAAAGGCTCTGCCAGGCGCTTTGCAGGGGCCAG
>QKCY01000264.1 GCA_003245525.1 Victivallales bacterium
CCTCTGCCCTGCGCCACGCTTCTGCGGCGGCGCGCCAGCGGCGGCAACCGCCGCACGGAACGGGGTGGCGCAGCCGACCCGTACCGCGCGGCATTCACGTGGGGTCCGGGGAGACGCGTCTCCCCGGCGGGGCTTCTGGGCAGCGCCCCGCCCTTCCCGCGTCCTACTCGATGCCGGTCGGCTTCGTCCATTCCTTCGACGGCGGCCAATCCGCCTCGGCCAAGGGACCGAGTTTCCACGGTTTCCGGGTACGGAACGGATTCACGAAGGAGCGGTTGAGCTTCTTCGTCTCCCAGAGGTGGTTCACGCAGGCCCGCATGCAGCCCCGCGCCCCCTCCAGGGCCGGATTGTGGTGGTAGCTCGCCGGGTAGCCCACCACCTTGTCTAGGTCGGGCTTGCCGCAGTACTTGCCCTCGAAGCTCTTCGGATCAGCCTCGGGGCGCATGAAGGGATTGTACTCCTCCTTGCCGCCGCAGTAGGCGATGGAGCATTTCGTCACGTCGAACTTGCCCCACTCGATCTTGCGGCCCGCAACCGTGATCGACTCGGTCTCCGTCGCCGAGATCGCGTTCCCCGAGCACTCCCGCACGCAGGCCATGCAGCGGTCGCAGAGCCCGCCCTCAAAGAGCGGATCGGGCTCCAGCGGCGCATCGGTGAGCATCGCCACATAGCGCACGGCGGGACCGAACTCCGGGTTCAGGAACACCTTGCTGTAGCCGAACTCCCCGAGCCCGGCGCAGAAGGCCGCGACGCGGAAATCGATCATCACATCCGGCGAGGCCTGCCCTTCGCGCACCGGACGGCTCCGTTCGGGATGATGCCGCTGGGTGTCGAAGCGGATCGTCGCACCGGGGTACATGTTCGGAATCGGCACGCACTCCCATTCCAGATCCTCGATGTAGCAGCACAGCTCCCGTTGCACGCAGGGCATGTAGACCAGGTTCATGCCGCCGTAGCCCAAGGCGCTGTAGGCCGCGAAGTAGGTGCCTTCCTCGATTCCCCGGAAGTACCCGCGCGGGATGCGGAAGCCGAGCACGATGCACGCTTTGGCCCCGGGGAAGATCTGCCGGGGGTCCTGTTGGATGGGGGCACCCTCGAAGCGATCCATCGAGGAGATCCCGCAGAGGTCCGCGCCCAGTTCCCGCGCGGCCCGTTTCACCATCTCGGATGTGAGTTCCATCGTCGACTCCTACACATTTTGCACAGCGAATCGTCCAATATTATTGGACATATGAAAACCGTCGAACTACATTACGAGATATGATTCAAGTTGTCAAACGTTCGGTTGATCTCCTGCGGGCGGTGAAGGCGCTCGAATCCGCGCCTTTGCGCGAGATTGCGGCGGCCTGCGACCTGCCCAAGACCACGGCGGGGAACATCCTGCGCAGCCTGGCGGAACTGGGCCTGCTCGACCAGGCCCCCAACGGCGACTACCGCTTGGGCGGTGGCCTGCGCGAACTGGCCGCCCCCGATCCCGAACGCGCGGCGCTTGCCGAAGCGGCGGCGGCGGCGGTTCCCCGCCTGGCCGCCAAGTTGGGGGAAACGGTCGTGGCTGTCTGCCTGCGCGGCCCCCGGCTCGACGTCCTGGCCGAGGCGACGGGCACCCGCAGCATCGTGGTTCACCCCGACGCCCTGCGCGACATCTCGCCCACGACCTGGGCCACCGGTCGGGTGCTGCTCGCCTGGCTCCCTCCCACCGACCCCCGCCGCAAACCGGCCGAGCGCGACACGTCCCTTGCCCACATCCGTGAGGACGGGATCGCGTTCCGCCGTTCCCCCGACGGCGAAATCCAGTCCATCGCCGTTCCAGTCTTCGTCGATGGGCAAGTAGTCGCCGCCGTCGGCCTCTGCCTCCCCGTCTTCCGCTACGAGGTCACGGACCACGCGGAGCTCATCGCCGAACTGCGCCAAGCCGCCCAAGAGATCGGCACCACCGCGAACCGCTGACGGTGCCAGTCGGGTAGCCGCGCGGTCGATGAACGCGCGGGCCTCCCACGCCTCGCCTGCAACCAATACGCCCCAATCGCGGGCTCGGCGATCCCGCGACTACCTGTCCGGGACCATGCCGACCGGGTAGCCGCGCGGTCGATGAACGCGCGGACGTCCCACGTTTTGCCTGCAGCCAACGTGCCCCTGTCGCAGGCTCGTCGAGCCAGCGACTACCTCTCAGCGCCCGGCCGGCCGAGCGTCAGGCGCGACTGGCAGCGATGGGGGGATAGTAGGCCCAGAGATAGCCGCCGCGGTCGTGCTCGCCGAGGAAGATGGTGCCTTCGACCGTGGCGACGGCCTGGGAGAACTCGAAACCGTACCGATGGTGTCCGACCGCCGTGGCGGCGGCGCCCAGGGCCACGCACCGGGCTGGCTCCCGATCCACTCGGAAGACATGGCCGATACCGTGGCCGCAGACGCCGTAGGCACGCCCATCGGGCAGTCCGTCCAGGCACTGCACGTCGGGCAGCGGCGTCTGGCCAATGGCTTCGCAGTGATTCCGGGCGGGATCGAGATCGTAGAGCACGCCGCCAGACGCTGCCAGCAGGGCATCGCCCCAGGCGCAAAGGGCGGGGTGTTCGCTGGGCGACACGGTCAGCTTGGCAAAGCGCTTGACGCCATCCAAGCCTAGACCGACCAGAGCGCCCTCTTCGTTCAGCCACCAGTAGGCGTCGCCCAGCCGCACGGGTGGGCAGACGGTCAGGGCCGGGTACTTCGCCAACTCGTCCTGGCAGCCGTCGGCATCGATGGCGACGACCCGGTAGTCGGTCCATACCACGGGCCGGTCGCCGAACAGGGCTAGCCCGATCACCTCATGGTCGTTGCCGACTGCCAGCCGCGTCGGAGCCGGGCGGCCGAAGCCGGGTTCCTGCACGGAATCGTGGGGTCCGGGGGCCTGCCAGCGCCAGAGCTCCCAGCCCGGTCCCATCCAGGCCAAGGCCAGGGCCGAGTAGGCACCCGCGGCCAGGGGATGCCCAGCCGGAATTGGCAGGACGGCAGCGATGGCGAAGGCGTCGGGGACGGTTCCCAGATCGATCACTCCGCCCGCTGCGCCCTTGAAGTGGGCGGCGAAGACATGGGCGGAGGCCCCGTCGGTGCCGCCCCAGATCACCCGTCCGTCGGCGGCGGGGGCGATGGCGCAGACTTGGGCGCTATCGGGTTCGATGGGCTCGCATTCGCCGGACACCGCCAGGGGCCAGGCGAAGAACTGCCCTTCGAGCACATAGTCGGCACGAAGTTCGGGGGGATTCTGCGGAGACTTCTTCACGGGTGGGTTACCCCCAGTAGCGGATGTTGGGTGTCGCTTGCGGACCGATGCCGGGCACCCGCACGCGGTAGATGCCGGCCGGGCGGGCCATGATCTTGGCGAAGAAGAGATCGCCGGTCTGGGCCAACGCCCCGCGCGAGATGTAATGGTGCATGCCGACACCCGCCGAGAGGGTGCAGACATCCTCCTTGGCCAGGGTGCCGGTATGGATGCGCTGGACCATGGTGATGCACTGCTCGCGGCTCGGCGTGCCGATCTGCATGGCTGCCAGGTTCTCAGGAGGCCAGTGCGAGACCGTGTAGTACAGCCAGTCGCCGTGCAACACCAGGCCACCGGCGTGGTTGCGGTTCACCGTGATCGGCAGGCGGGGATCGGTGGGCGGCCCCACCAGCCCGAGGTCCTCGAGACGCCCCACCTCCCCTTCGTCGGGGAAGTAGCGCAGCAGATGGGGCCGCGCCTTCCAGGGCACCGCGTAGACCGCGCCCGTGGCGGGGTCGCCCACGGCGTCATAGATCACGCCGTGCTTGGCGCTCTGGCAGGGCTCGTGGGGAAACTCGTGGGGCAGTTCCTCCAACTGTTCCGTGTCGGGGTCGAAACGGATCAACCGTCCGGTGTCGATGAAGGTGTAGGCCCGCCCCCGGCGGTCGGTGAAGATGCACTGCGAGTTCACCGAACCGAACCGGCCATAGTCGGTCAGCCTCTTCGTGGCGAGATCGTAGACTACAAAATGATCGCGCGGGTACGTGAGGGCATAGAGCAACTGACGCTGCGGCTCCAGGCAGAGACAACGGCAGCCCTCCTTGGGGATCATCCGTTCGCTCCACGCCACCTGGTCTTTCTTGGTGTCATAGGCCACTAGGTAGGCGCCCCGGAAGGCCCGCAAGGGATCGTGCCAGGAAGCCCAGGGGTTGTAGCGCGTCTCGCCCTTGGGCGGACCGCTCAGGTGGGTGGCGGCGTAGAGAATGCCGGTGGCGGGATCGGGCGCGAAGCTGTAGTGGATCTTGCACTGGGTCGCCCGGCCGCTGTCCCGCAGATCGCCGGTCACCTGGTCCAGATCGAACAGGTAGTCGAGGGCATCGGTCGCCGCGTTGTAGCGGGTCACGGTGACGGTCTCGCCGCCCGTGTGCTCGCAACAAGCGGCGGCGTAGACCCGTCCGTCCGGGCCGGTGTGCAGGCTCCAGCAGGAGTCCGACAGGGGCTTCTGGGTGAACTCGTAATAGGCCCGGTCCACGCCGGGGAGGGCGAAGTCCAAGGGGTGCGCCAGCATCCGTTCCATGATCCCGGCTCCTATCCTGCCAACCAATCAGCCGTGCATGCGCTGCCAAATCTGGTCCATCACCACCGCATTGCCAACCGCGTCGCTGCCCGGAATCAGCGGCTCGCACTCGCCCGCCACCACGGCGGCGAGGTGGTCGGCCTCCAGCGTGAAGCTGTTGCCGCCGTCGGCAATCTGGATCGTCTCGACCGGCTTGCCCTTCAGGCGCAGTTCCATCTCGGCCAGCTTGGGGTCCGGAGCCCAAGGCTTCGGCACGTAGAGCGAACCCTCGGTGCCGAGGATTTCGGCATAGCCGGAGCCAGCGGACCGGATGCCCACGTCGAAGAGGGCTACCGTGCCCGCCGGAAAACGCATGACCACGGCCAGATTCTCGTCCACGCCCGTGCCCTCGCCGATAGTCCAGACCGCCGACACGTCGTTCGGCTCCTCGCCTGCGGCCAAGCGGCTGAAGTTGATGCAGTAGCAGCCCACGTCGTAGAGTCCGCCACCATAGAGCGAGAGATCGCCACGCACGTTGTAGGCAGTGCCGAGGCCGTAACAGAAGCAACTGCGGATCGTGCGGATCGTGCCGAGTTGACCGGACTTCACGATCTCGACCATGCGCTGAAGCAAGGGATGCACGTTCTGCTTGAACCCCTCAAGCAGCACGACCCCGGCCTGCTCGGCCGCAGCCACCATCTGCTTGCACTCGTCGGTAGTCACGCCCAAAGGCTTCTCGCAGAGCACATGCTTTCCCGCCGCGATGGCGTCCAGCACCGGCTGGTAGTGACAGGGATGGGGCGTGGCCACGTAGACCGCGTCCACCGCCGGATCGGCGAAGAGGGCCTCGTAGGAACCGTAGGCCGTGGGGATGCCCTGCGCCGCCGCGAACTCGGTCGCCTTCTCCTGGCTACGGCTGGCCACGGCCTGTTTCACGCCCCGCTGGCTTTGGTCGAGCGCCTTGGCAAAGGTCTTGGCGATGCCGCCCGTGCCCACGATTCCCCAACGCAGTTTGTCCGCCATATCGAATGCTCCTGGTTATTCCGTACCGCCGAAAGCCGTGAGGGCCGCCGCCGGCCAGCGGACCGGGCGACCCCGCTCGTAGTCGAACACCACGATCCCCGTCTTGGCCAGCGCGATGACCGCGCCGTCGGCCAGCCGGGTCATCCGGTAGACTACATCGCAGCCCGAACCGGTGAAATCCATGGTGCCGACCTCGACCCGCAGCCGGTCGCCGCGGAAGGCTTGGTTCTTGTAGACGATGGCGGCATCGCCCATGATGGTCCCGTAGCCCTCCACATCCACCTCCTGGTAGCCCAGGCTGGCCAGGAAGCGGATGCGGGCCTCGTGCAGCAGGCCCAGCACGGCATCATTGCCCAGATGCCCGCCATAGTTCACATCGCCCACCCGCACCTCGAGTTCGGTCGCGAAGGGGAGCTGTTCGGGGATATCGAGTTTCAGTCTGGCCATGGTCGACCTCCGATTCCTAAATATGCCAGCACTCGGCGATGGTGCCCAGGCTTAGGCGCACCAACATGCCCGCCCGCAGGCCGCGCGTCGTCACTGTCGCCCGACTCGCGCCGAGAGCAACCAGCGCCTCGTGAAGAATCAGCAGACCGGCCGGCAATACGAGCGCCCTCCCCTCGTCCACACAGGGCAAGGCGGCGCGTTCGGCCAGCGTCATGCCGCCTAGCCGTTCCACCCATTCGCCCAACCCGGTCGGAGTGATCTCCCAGCCTTCGACCCGGTGCCGGTCGTAGGCGGTCAGGTCTTGCGCCGTCGCAGCCAGGGTCGTGGCCGTGCCGCCGCTCAGGCGGACCTGCACGGTTCCCGGCAGTCGGGTATGGGCGGTGGCAAAAACCGGGGCCAGCAGCTCCCGCGCCGCCTGCCGGGCCGCCGCCCGCGAGGATGCGTCCGACACCCCCAGCAAGCCGAACCGCTCGCCAAAGCGGACGCACCCCAGGTTCAGGCTCTCGGCCACCACGCATTCGCCGGGGTGTCCGCCCGAGACCTCCGTGCTGCCGCCGCCCACGTCGAGGTTCACCAGCGGAGTGCCTTCGGGAGCCCCGCTCGCCACCCCGAGAAAGGTCGTCTCCGCCTCCTCGCGACCGCTGAAGATCGCGGGGACAAACCCGCACCGGCTCTGGCAGGCCGCCAGGAACTCGTCCCGGTTCGTGGCGTCCCGCAGGGCGCTCGTGCCCCCCGCCGTGCCGCCCAGGCCCGGAAACCGCTCGCGCGCTGCCGCCAGGAAGCCGGCCACCGTGGCAAGCGTCCGTTCCATCGCCGCGGGTTGCAGCCGACCGGTCCGGTCGACGCCCTCGCCCAGCCGGGTCACGGCGGCCCACTCGTGGACCACCTGCCAGCCGGACGCGGTCTCGCAACCCACCAGCAACTGGGTGGAATTGCTGCCCAGATCGATGGCACCGCACAGACGGGACATGGGATTCTCCTGCGTGAAGTCCGCACACGGTACCCCGCCTCCCCGGCAATGCAACGCG
>QKCY01000343.1 GCA_003245525.1 Victivallales bacterium
CGCTGATCGAGCTGCTCATCGTGATCGCGGTAATCGGGCTGCTCACGGGGATTCTCGGCCCCACCCTCAGCGGAGCCCTGGACAAGACCCGTTACGCCCGTTGGAAGGCGTTCAACTCGACCTGGAATGCGGACTCCGACTGTGTCGTGAACTTCAACTTCGAGGAGACCGATTACAAGGTCGAGCTCGGCAATGGCACCATGGCTCCGGCGCTGTACAATTCGGCCGAGGCCTGCGATACCGAGCGGTTCGATTCGCGGGACTATGCCGGCATCATGGTCAACGGCCCCCGCTGGACCACCGGGCGTTGGAAGTACAAGAAGGCCCTGCAGTTCGACGGGCTCAACGACTACGTGATCGTGCCCACCGCCGAGGCCCTTGACTTCAGGCCAACGGAACACGATTTCACCATCTGCGTCTGGGTCTACTTCGACCGTTTCGCCTTTGGCGACTGCGTGTTCTCGAAGAGCCAGTGGGGGCGCTCCTGCCAGTACACCATGTATTGGTACAACGGCAACATGGAGGCCGATGTCGGGAAGATCTGCGTGGCCTACGACAGCCCGAGAGCGAAGGTCGGGCAATGGCTCTGCTACACCTATGTGAACCGGGTGGATGGCGGCCACTACATGTACTGCAACGGCGAGGCGATGACGGCGTCCGGTTCGGGGGCTGGGGCCTCGGCGGACGACACCCCGATGGGCCGTTTCATCCTGGGGGCGGCTGGCATCTGGTACAACCGGGTGGGCTACTGCTTCCGGGGCAAGATCGACGAGTGCGTCGTGTTCAAGCGCGCCCTCGAGATTCCCGAGATCCGCAGCTTCTATCTGATGGGCAAGCCCTGACGCTGCCGGCGGTGCCGCGCGCGCCCAACCGCGGGGACTCTGCCCGGTCGGGATGATCGGTCCGCCATTTGCCTACTGGACATTTCTTGCTACAATGAGGGAGATGGAATCCGGGCGCGGCCAGTCTGCCGGGCCATGGGTTCTGGAGTGACGCACTCTGAGTGGGGAACGGGGGCTGTTCGGGGTTTTCTCAGTATGCTCGATCCATCCCGCCTGCAAGCACCGCTTCCGCCCTTGGTCGGCGGGGTGTCTGGCGCAAGGGAGCCCAGCCTGCCCCGAGTTGGGGGGAACGTCCCGTTCCAGCCCTGGACCCCAGAGTCCCGTGGCTGGGTTTGCGTGTCTTGCCCCCGCGGCAGCTCCGTGCAGGTAGTGTAAGCCTATGCTCCAGTCGCTCCTCAAGTTGGTTATCGTTCTGGCGGTGTTCGCCGCCATGGTCGCCCTGGGTTATCGCCTGCGGATGGCGTTGCTGCCGCCGGCGGAAGAGCAAACCGGCAGCGACATCCAGGTCATCTGCCTGAAATGCGGTCAGGTGGAGATGGCCCGGGTCAGCGACATCAACGCCACGTTCTGCTCGAAGTGCGGCAACCCCGTCGCCGAGGCGTGGCGGTGCCGGGATTGCGGGAAGGCCTTCCCCTTCGTCCAGCGCATCCCCAAGGATCGCGCCACCGGCAGGCGAGGACTCCAGGACTGGGCGGAGATGCACCGCTGCCCCTTCTGCAAGTCCCTGAAGACCGAGCCCGTGCCCCTGAAGGAGGAGGCACCTCCTCCCCCAGCCAAGAAGCCCGACGCCGTTCCCTCGGCCTCGGCCAACTAGAGCCCCCCCTCCCTCATTCGGTGGTGTATTCGAGGCGCAGCTCGGCAGGGGCATTGGACTCGCGGGTCAGATAGTCGATGCCGTCGCAGTTGTCCGGCTCGATGACGAGCCGGATCTCGCGCTGGCCAGTGAAGGCAAGATCCAGAGGGACATCGACCACTTCGCGCGAGGCGACCGCCTTGAGATCGCCCACCTGCGCGCCGGAGGCGGGGCGGTTCTGGTAGGTCAGCCGGGCTGGGTCCCAATCGTCCGTCACCACATGGATGCTGCCGCCATCGGAGGAGGGGTTGCCCGCGTTGTAGAGGCGGAGCTGGGCGGCCGCCAGCTTGCCCGGCACTTGGTCGAGCCGGAAGCGCAGATAGGCGATGTGGTGGCTGAAGTCACCCATGGCCCGGTCGCCGCCGTCCACCAGCATCGACCCAGCCGTGCCCTTGTTGCCCCCGAAGCTGGCCCCCACGAACGTGTCCTCCGCCGCCGAGACCACCATCCGGTCCCGGTCGCCGAGGTACTCGACCGCCAGCGCCACTGCGGCTTCCTCGCCACCGTCGCCGCGTTGTAGCACCACCGGAATCTGGAGGGTGCCGCGGGCGAGAACCGCCGGATCGGCAGTCAGCTTCAACTCGATCTCCAGCGGCTCGCCGGGCATAGCCTTCACTTCCTGGCTGGCCGGAGCCACCTGCATTCCCGCCGGGGACTGGCAGCGTAGGGTCCCCACAAAGGGTTCGTCCTTGTGGTTGCAGATGCGGATGGTGGCGGTGCCCGCCGGGTGCCGCCGGTTGAGCAGGGGCGCCTGTCCGGCCGCCAGTCCCACCCGGAGCACCCGCTCGCGGACAATCTCGATCCCTTGCAGGATGGGGGCCTGTTCGACGCTGGGCCGGTCGTTGGCGGCGACCAACTCCACCTGGATTCCCTCGGTCGCCTCGATGCCGGCGAATTCCCGGACCACGGCCCGCCGGGGACCGCCTGCCGCCACGGCCGGGGCGAAATCGGTCGCCACGTCCTGGCCCTGGATGCGGATGCCGAAGGTACGTTCGACCGGGACGGAATCCTCCATCTCGGCAAAGTGGAGGCGTACCGTGTAGGCGGCGCTGCCTTCGCCAGCCGCCATGACCGGCACGGCCACCCGGCGCAGGCCCCGGTAGCCCGAGACATAGAGCCAGGGGTCCTTGCTGCCGTCCACGGGGCTGTAGTCGAGGCCACTCCGGAAGCTGCCGCCGCCGGCGTACTGCGCGATCTCGACCTTCAGGGGCAGAACCAGGCTACCGCCCGGACGGGGATAGCCGAGCCAGAGCTTGCCGTCGGCGTCCTTGCGGTCGCCGGGGCCACCGAGGTTGAGGCAGAGGTCCCGAACCGGCGTGGTGGCGCCGTCGAGACTGAACTTGGTCCAGGCCCGGTCCTCGCCGCTGGGCTCGAAGACCACGGTGGAGAGGTTCGCGAAGGGACACATGCAGCCGCTGCTGGCCTCCGGCACGCTGAGCAGGCCGTTGCCGGGGATGAAGTTCACCCAGCAGCCGGGCCGCTGGCTGCTGAAATGGACCGTGCCGCCGTCGTTGATCAGGTCGTAGTAGCCGATGTAGTAGGACCGGAAGAACAGGGCGTTGACCGAGCCGACCGGGCAACCGCAATGGTGGCCGGGCCGGGCGAACTGCCAGGGCTCCTCGGCCCCGGTCACGGGATTCTGGCGGAGCCTCTGGACCCCCGTGTGCAGGTCGTAGGCCCAGGGTTCCGCATGGAGGGTGTCGCCGATGATGAGGGGCCGCACCCGGTAGCCGATCTCCTTCTCCCACAGGTCGCCGCCGTCGCGGGCATTGAGCGCCACGATGCGCCGGGACTCGAACTGCCCGGCAAAGAAATCCTGCCAGTAGTGGCCGTCGCTGTAGATGCCAAAGACCACCACCACGCCGTCCCGGTACATGGTGCCCAGGGAACTCCAGTAGAGTCCGCCGACCCCGCCGGTCAGATCCAGGGGCCGTTGCCAAACCGGCTGCCCCGTCTTGGCGTCGAGCGCCATCGCCGTGCGCACCGGCGCGTCCTTGAGAATCTTCTCCGCATAGGCGGGCTCCAACCCGCGCAGGCGCTTCTGCAAGGCTTCGCGGCGCTCCTCCACATCCACGGAATCGTCCACCAGGAAGATCCTGCCATCCCCCGCCGAGAGGCTGGGATGCAGCACATTGCGCACGCGGCAGGTCCAAGCCACCTTCCCGCTGGCCACATCGTAGGCAAAGATGGCATTGGCCGAGCGCCCGCCGCTGCGGACACTACCCAGCAACAGCCCGTCCTGGCGCGCCACCCATCCCCACTGGCCGTCGCCGAGCTCCGCCGGCACGGGGAAGGTCGCCAAGGTCTCGCCGGTGTGGCTGGCAAGCCGGTAGCAGGCGTTGCGGTAGACCACGTAGAAGCTGTCCCCGTCCGCCGCCAGATTCCCGCAATCGTGGGAGACCACGGTCCGCACCACCTTGGGGAACTCCCGCCGCCACAGGCGCACGCCGTTGTAGGCGTCGTAGGCTTCCACCCAGTCCTCGCATTGCACGAAGAGCACGCCGTTGACCGCCAGGGGCGAGGCGGCGCGCTGATGGCGGCTGACCATGCCCAACGGACCGGGCTGGCCATACCAGAGCACCCGGAGGGGGCATTTGAGGAAACTGTCGTCGCCGCAGGCCGTGTTGCCGGCGTCGGCATACTGATGGCTCCAACTGCCCGCCCCGGGTAGCAGAGGACGCCGGGCCTTCAGCCAGCCGCCATGCCCCTCGATCCTCCCGAACTCCCGGCCCTGGGCGGAAACGGAGGAGGGAACGAGCAGCACGCCGTTCCCCGGTTTGGTCACCCGCCAAGCTTCCTCGATGGCAAGCTCCTGGGAACCAGACTCGGTCGTGACCAGATCGGCGAAGTAATCGGCGAATCCGGTGGCAGCCAAGGGGGCGGCATTGACGCAGACTCGCTCCCCGTAGAGCCCCGCCGCCGCCAGGGACCGGCGAACGCGATCCACCTTGGCCGGATCGGGATCGACGCCGTAGATCGTCATGTTGGTGGCCTTCGCCAGCCCGGCAAGCAGATGGCCGTCCGTGAGCCCAAGCACCAGCGCGAAACCGGGGCGCTGCCCCAGTTCGGCCTGCGTGGCCAGCCAGGTGGCGACTTCCTCGGTCGCTGGCGTGGCCGGGAAGGCGGCGGTGGTTTCGCGCTGCTCGCCGCGCGGTTCGCCGGTTCCGGCAAAGGTGTAGACCAGTCCCTGGTCGGTACTCACGATGAGCCGCCCATTGCTGGCGGCGAGTCCCTTGGCCTTGCCCTGGACCTTGGCGGTCCACACCTGGCTGCCGTCGCTCGCGCGCACGGCCACGACCTCGTCCACCCCACCGGCGACGAGGGTGTCCCCAACCACGATCAGGGCCTCGGCCGCGGCACAGGGAACGTGCCAGCCGGTGGCATCGGCCATGCCTTGCGCGGCGGTGTCGCGCTGGCTTTCAGTCTTCTCCAGGTTGGCCACGGCGACGGCCAGATTGGCATCGGCCACTTCGGACGCCTTGCTGGCGGCGGCGGCAGCGGCCTGCTGCCGATCCCGTTGGGCCTGCTTGGCGGCGCGCTCGGGCGCGGCGGCGGCCAGGGCTGCCAGTTCCTGGTCGAGAGCGGCGAGCTTCTCGGCCTCGGTCTTGGCCTTGTCCTTGGCGGTGCGGGCGGCCCGCTGGGCCACGCTGCGCTCCTGCAACTGACTGGTGCGGACATCGCGCAGGCGAAACTGCTCCAGGCTGGGTTTCCCATAGCGATCCGCCCGGACGGCGCTGAGCAGCTTGCCATCCGCCGTGTAGTGGCTATCCGCTGTCACGACCAACTGACGACCGTTGAACCAGGCAAAGCGGCCCCGCGTCTTGGTGCTGTAGGCCATGATCTCCTCGGTGCCCGTATAGAGCTCGTCGCCCGCCAGCAGCGCCCAGGTGCCGCCCACGTTCTTGCCGAATCGCTGGTTGTAGAGCTGCTTCCCGGTCGTGCGGGAGAAGGCGGCGGGCGAAACCCGCCCCTGCGGCACGAACAGCAGGTCGCCCGCTGCCAGCAGATAGCCTTGGGGGGAGATGTACGTATCGGTGACTTCGCCCAGCTCCTCGTTGCGCCAGAGGGTCTTGCCGGTACTGGGGTCGAAGGCTTCCAGGTATACCCCTTCGCCAGGCCAGATGCCGACCCCGGCGTAGCCCACCCCGTCGGTGATGAGCAACCCGGTGCGGCACGGCCAGCGCGAGATCATCCGGCCATTGCCGAGCACCATTTCGTTACGGGGGGCCAGGAGCCGCTGCCAGCGGACCGCGCCGGTCGCCGCGTCGAAGCAGTAGGCCATCCCATCGTCCGCCGTGACGTAGACCTTGCCTTCCCAGACCACCGGGGCCAACCGGACCGGCCCCCCGGCAAACTGCTGCCAACGGACTGCGCCCGTCACCGCGTCGATGGCCAGCACCCGGTGGTCGGCGCTGGTGGCCAGGTAGACCGTGTCCCCGGCGATCACCGGCTGATAGGTATCGTCGAACTGGATGCGGCCCAGTTCCAGAATGCCTTCGACCGGCGTGTCGCGTGGCGCTTCCCAGGCAGCGGCCGGGGCATGGACCAACCGCAGATGCCACTGCTCGGCCAAGGGGAAGGCGAGCGGGTCGGCGGTCACCCCGCTACGCCGATTGTCGTGCCGGTAGGTGGGCCAGTCGCCGGCCCAACCGTAACCCGCAGCCAATAGGCCGAGACCAAATGCCAGACCAAGAAGCCGGGGGAGTTTCATCATTCGATTCCTCGACGTGCCAACGGGTTCGGAGAGTCGCGACTGGAACCAGTCACAAACTATTCATGCTTGCCCGGAAATGCCATCGCCGTTGGTTGCGTTCTCTGCAAGGAATCGGTTTGGCAACGAACAGAGGACCGGAAAACCACCGTCCGGGCCGTGGAGTGTTCGGGAACCAAATCGACCTCGCCAGGCCTCCTCCCCAGCCCAAGGGCATGCCACTGGTTTGCCATCCCCGGCCCCGGCGTATACCTTCGTGCTGGTGATCGGGTGGCCCTTAGCCGGACGGGGAGGTGTGGGCAATGGAACATGGAGAAGCCAGGATGAAGAGCCGACATGGTGTTTCCTGCCTAGCGATGATCGCGCTGGTCCTGTCCGTGACGGCAGCCGCCCAGCGCATCACCGCCGAAAACGTCACCTACCCCCACCTAAACGAGGATGGGCGGACGGACTACATCGTGTACGCCGATGCCGCCGACTATGACGGGAACACCTGTACGTTGGCAGGGGTTAAGGTGGAATTCCTCGGGGCAAACGAGTCGGTCGTGACGGGCACTGTCACGACT
>QKCY01000194.1 GCA_003245525.1 Victivallales bacterium
CTTGGGCGAGGGGGATCCGGGGACCGCTGCCGTACTCCAGGGCGTGGGTGGGGCAGCAGGCGATGCAGTCCAGACAGAGCACGCACTCGCTGGCATTGACCCGGGCCTTCCGCTCGCCCGGTGTCAGGGAGATGCAGTCGGCGCGGCATTTCTTGGCGCACTTTCCGCAGCCGATGCAAGCCCCATCTTTGGTCCGGATGCGGAGGGGGGAGAAACGGGCCAGGGCGGAGAGGATCGCCCCCACCGGACAGATGCTGTTGCAGTAGAGCCGCCCCCGGAACAGGGCGAGCAACACCGGCAGGGCCAGAAAGAGCGCGATGCCTCCGACCGTCCCCCAGGCAATCAACACGGGGGGGGCTCCGGAGAGGGCGAAGATGTCCGCCTTCTCCAACAGGCTGGCAAGCCCATGCTGGACAAGCAAGGCCAGGGGCCGGAGCAGACCGGCAGTGCTGCGCCCGAAAATGCTGTAGGGATCCAGCAGATTGAGCAGGACCAAGGAGCCCGCCGTGGCCGAAACGGCGACCGCCACCAGCAGACTGATCCGCAGCGCGTGACGGACCGAGGCGTGTCTGCCGTTTCGGTCCTGCCGCTTGCGCAAGGGCACGAAGAACCGTCCCAGTCGGCGGACCACATCCTGTAGGATGCCCAGCGGGCAGAGCACCGAGCAGTACCAGCGCCCGGCGAGAAGCGTGCCCACCAGAATGGCCAGCAGGCTCAGACCGGTGAGCAACGAACCCGTCGCGATGAGGCGCAAGAGGGATGGGACTGCCTGCGAAGAGGCGAGGACCGGGGCGAACCGCTCGCCCCAGGATTCGCCCAAGCCAAAGGCCAGGGCGGCAACCAGCACGACCACGGCTGCCAGCAGAATGCGCAGACGACGGGCCCAGAGGATCATAGTTCGATCTTCCGGATGTCCAGGGAATCCAGGTCCATGGTCCCGATCTTCTTGCGGTGGGCAAGCTCGATGTGCTCGGCCCCCTGGGAACCTGGATTAAGCAGGCGCACAGCGGCGGCATCCGCCGCCACGATATCGGCGGAGGCGATCAGCATCTTGCGCAGGACCACATCCTCGGGACGGGCCCGCTGGGGACCGTTGTTCAGGGTCACCCGGTAGGCATCGACGATGTTGAGGTCGGGCTTGCGGAAGAGGCAGAAGTCGGAGATGCACTCGTGCAGGCCCTGCTTGTGGTAGGCCTGGCGGTCCCAGACGCAGCCCATGAGGTTCTTCATCGCAATGGTAGCTTTCGCGCCGCCATGGTGCTTGAGGACCGGAATGTTGATCAGCACGTTGTCCTCCAGCAGGAGTTCGTGGATGTCGGTCTCCTTGAGGCGGCTGGCTCCGGCAATCTCGGTGCGCTGGTAGTACTTCTGGTTGGAACCCACCGCCAGGATGGCCCCCGCGTCCTTGCTGGCGGGCCCGATCTGGCTTTGGGTGTAGCACTCTTCCATCTTCTCGCCCACGGTGTGGTCGAAGACATAGACCTTCTTGGCTCCGGCCTCGAAACAGGCCTCGACCACCCGTTTGACCAGTGCGGGGTTGGTGTTGGCCCCGGTTTCCGGTGCCCGGACCCAGCCGATGTTCGGCTTGACGACGACGGTCGAACCCTTGGGCACAAAGCGGGACATGCCGCCTAGCGCCTCCATGGCCCGGTCGAACATGGCGGCGGGTTCGCCGTTGCGCACGGCCACTAGGTCCGGTGTCTTCTCGCCCTGAGCCTGGCTCTTCCGGGGAAGCAGCACGAACGGTAGCGCAGCGGTGGAGGCCCGGAGGAAGTGGCGACGATGCATGGCTTGGAAGTCCTTCGGTATGTGATGTGCCAGTGACACCCCGTACTGTAGCCGGTCCCGTCCCGTTCTGCACCTCAGCTCGGTTTGCCGAGCCGGATGCGGGGATCAAGCCAGAGCAACAGGAGGTCGCTGACCAGAGTGCCGAGCACCCCCAGCAGGCTGAGGACCATCAGCATCGAGCCAGCCAGGTACATGTCCTCCGACATGAGGGCCGCCAACATCATCGGCCCCACCGTGGGCAGACTGAGCACCATGGCCACGATAGCCCCGCCGGACACCAATTGCGGGAAGAGCCCCCCGATCCCGGAGATGAAGGGGTTCAGCGCCATGCGGACGGGGTACTTGAAGAGCAGCTTGAGGGGGCGCACGCCCTTGGCGCGGGCGGTGACCACATAGGGTTTCTTGAGCTCGTCCAGGAGATTCGCCCGCATCACCCGGATCATGCCGGCGGTGCCGCCGACCCCGAGCACGGCGATCGGTACCCAGATGTGCTTCAGCAAGTCGAGCATCTTGCCCCAGGTCCATTCGGGCTGGGCGCCATACTGGCTGGAGAAGAGCCCCGAGACCGGAATGCCGAACCACTCGGCGCTGATGTACATGAGCAGCAGGGCGAGGAGGAAGCTGGGCACGCACATGCCGATGAAGCCGAGGAAGGTGAGGACGTAGTCGCCGACGGAGTACTGCTTCACCGCCGAGTAGATGCCGATCGGGATGGCGAAGACCCAGGTGAAGAGGATGGTGCCGAGCGAAATCAGGACCGTGAGCAGAATGCGGTCGCCGACGAGCTGGTTCACCGGGCGTTCGGACTCCATGGACCAGCCCATGTTGCCCTGGAGTAGGCCCTTGTCCTGCCCTTTGAAGGTGACGAACCAGGGGAGACCGAGCCACCGCATGTAGCGGGAGGTGGCGGACTCCTCCAGATGGAACCGGTCCTTGAGGTCCTCGATCTGCTTCAGATCGGCTTCGTCGCCCGATTCCTGGAGCTGCATGATCCGGGTGCTCACGTAGTCGCCGGGCGGCAACTGGATCACCACGAAGGCGATGACCGACATGATGAGCAGGGTGGGGATCATGATGAGCAGCCGCCGTCCGATGAAGGGATGGCGGACCGCGACCATGGCGACCAGGCAGACCAGGATGGCCAGGAAGGTCCAGCGGATGAGTTGTCCCAGACGCACGCCGGAAGGCGGACTCCCCGCACCGGCAGTGGCGGGGGCATCGGGCGGCAGCGTGGGCGTAAGAATCGAGGCGCGCATCTGCTCGATAGCCCCGGCGGAGTCCTCGGGCTGGTCGAAGTAGTAGGTTTCCATGCCCGCGTTGCCGGGAGTCTGGAAATCCCAGCTCGCCACCACGTCGCGGGGCACGTTGTGGAACCCGTTCTTGACCACGGCGAGGACCGGGGGCGGGGTGCAGATGTTGATGGTCCAGACATTCTCGGCGGCGAGTTGGAGGACCTTGCGGAAGATGTCGCGCTGCTGCTCGGGATCGCTCTCGGCGATCGCCTGCTCGTAGAGCTCCATGGCCTGGCGCAGGGGATGGTCGACGGGAGGCTCAATGCAGCCGTGCGCCCGGTCGGCGCGGGGATTGCCCTGGAGCCCGCCGCGCATGTACCAGCGGGCATAGCCGATGGCGAAGTTCGACTCGGTGTTGAAGGGCAGGAAGTAGCGGGGGGCGATCAGCGGGAAGTATTCGCCGTTGCCGATCCAGACATCGAAGTCATGGGTTAGCGCGGCCTTCTCGGTGTAGAACAGAGCCCGCGAACGCTCCCGGAGAATCGTGCGTACGCCCACCTTGCCCCAGTCGTCCACCACGAACTGTCCCGGCCCGGCACCGGTGAAGCTGCAGTAGTACAGGTAGAAGGTCATGCGGCTGCCGTCGGGGTAGGTCCGATAGCCTTCGAAGTCGCGCTTGGTCAACCCGATCTCGTCCAGCAACTGGTTGGCCCGGTCCGGGTCGTAGCTCACGAAGCTGTGGTAGAGGGACGGCTCATAGAAGAAGGAGGCGGGTCCGGGGGCGACCTGCGCGGCGGTGGACTGGCCGTCGTATTCGGCGTCGTTGATCGTCTGGCGGTCGATCGCCAGGGACATGGCTTGGCGGAACCGTTTGTCCGCGAGCAGTTCGGCCTTCCACCTGGTCTCCGGCTTGTCCGGTTCCTCCCGGCGGTTGAGGTTGGGGCTGATGGCATACTGGCTGCGGTCCCCGGGATACCAGTGGTAGACCTCGAAGCCGTACTTCTCGCGCTGCTCCATGAGCAGGGTGTACATGTCGTAGCGGATATGGCGGGCCTGCATGGTCACGTCGCCGTTGGCGGCGCTGATGCCGAGCATGTCCGGAGTCTTCACCTCGAACAGCACCCGGTCCAGGTAGGGCAGCTGGTTGCCCTGGGGGTCCACCACGAAGTAGTAGGGGTTGCGCACGAAGGTCTGGGGCGGATTGCTGCGGTAGTCCCGGTAGATCCAAGGCCAGAGGCGCGGATGGAGGGGGTTGAAGATGTTCTTCACATCGCGGTAGACCGCCAGGGCATTGGGCAGCTTGCGCCGCTGCATGTAGTCCTGGATGACGGCTTGGTCGCCGAGGGTCGGGTGGTACTGCCGGAGATAGTGGGCCGGGGTGTTGGTGAGGGGGCTGCACGCGGCGGTGGCCAAGCGGGCGGGGAACAGACCGTTGGGCTCGGGGAAGCGGAAAACGAGTGTGTAGTCGTCCACCTTCTCGATGGTCCCTGCCTGGCCGCGAACCTGCATGATCTCCGGGATCGCGCCGCTGATCTCGGGGTTCTGGGCTTCCTGCTCCCACCAGTACATGATGTCGTTCGCCGTGTAGGGGGCCGCCCCGTCGGACCACATCACGCCCCGGCGGAGGGTGATGGTGAACTCCCTGTTGTCGGGGGAGGCGGTGATCGCCTTTGCCACATGGGGGCAGAGCGGATAGCCCTGCGGCGACCAGCGGAGCAGGTAGGTGTAGGAGAGACGGTTCGAGATGACGTTGACATCGCTGGCGCTGTTGGCGATGCGCAGCCAGGTGCCGCCGTAGGTGCCGATGCCCTCGACGCCCTGCATCACGCAGGGCTCCGGTCCCACCCGGTCGGCCACGGGAGGCAGACTGCCCGCCGCCACCAGATCGGCCAGGATCGGGGCTTCATGCTTGGGATACCACGCTGCCCGCTCTCCCTCGGCGTAGTCCACCTCCACCTGCAGCCGGAGGGGGTGTTCCGGATCGATCTGGGGCTGCCGGGAGGCCACGATGGCCTCGCGTTCCGCCGCCGTCGTTTCCGGCAGGGGGCGCTGGTTCTTCGGCGCCGCCAGATGGGATACCAGATTGAGGAGCAGAACCAGCCCGACACCAGCCGCCAAGACCCCGCCCAGGACCTTCAAGGAAGAGAGAAAACGCATACGCGAGAAACCATGCTCCGGAGTTGGACCGCAAAACGAATCAGTATCCTATCCGGAGCGGCCCTTGTCAACGGCAAGAGCCAACAGCTTGCTGGTGGTCCCTATTGCTTGCCGATCTCGGCGAGCAGTTGCCGGAAGAGGGTTCTCCTGGTCCGGCGGATGACATCCGTCTCCATCTTCTGGGCTTGGCCGAGAGAGAGCCACTTCATGCCGATGGAGCCCGTGGCCTTGGCGTGGACGGGCGTCCTGCGCCCTTGCTGAACCACGTCCACCGTCCCGTCGAAGGTATAGTCGAAGTCGTACCAAAAGGCGGGCTCAAGGAGGAAAAGGGTCAGGCCAGTCACAAAGGACTTGGCCAGCAACGCCCCCATGTGCGGGTCCATGGTGACGTCCACCTTCACCTCGAAGACCGCATCGACCCTGTCATCCGGACGGGTTGGGTAGTAGACGGTCTTGGCGATGCCGCTCAGTTCCACTTCCCGCGCGAAGTCCCGGCCTGGGTGCCCTGCCGGGGGGTAGACGAGATCGGCGGGGACCTCCCGGATGCCGACGGCGGTGTACTTCTGGGGCATCGGCCGGGTGTCGCCGGACAGCGGTGGCACGATTGCCATCCGCGTTCCGGTGCAGCCCGTGAAAACGAGTGCCGCGACCAACATCATCGACAGATAGCAGATTCTGTTGTGCATGTTCCGATTTCCTTCCGCGAAATACAAAGCCACACACACCGAACCAGCCGAGCGCAGTCGCCTCGGCTGCCATGGGTCCCCCCTGTTGGCCGGGCCCATGGCGCGCAAACTCCTTCTGTGCGAGGAGAGATACGAGCAGTCGGGAAAGCGGCAATCCGGCCACCCCCGGAATCCGCTATTTGGCTACAAATTACCGTGAGCGCTGGTTCCCTGCAACAATCCTATTGGCCGAGCAAGGAGGGCAGAACCAGGACTTCGCAACGGAGGGAAAGGAGGGCCTCGGTGCCGCCGCCGACCAGGGCTTCGTCACGGCCGACATAGTAGGTCAGCAGGAGCCGGTCCCCGTCGAAAGCCAAGCTGGGATAGGAGAATGTCTCCCTGTCCGATACCGCCACGGGGAGCGGGCGAACCGGCGTAGCGAAATCATCGCGAGTGACCGCGATGTGCAGAGGCGAACGGCGTCCGCCGTGGGATTTGGCGTCGGGCTGGTAGGCGGCGTTCCACACCGCGACGGCAAGGTCGGTGCCCGGTATGCGCCGTACCGCCAGGGGAGCTTCCTGGCTGGGCAGGGGGCTGGGCGAGGCCGGGGACCAGGTCTCGCCGCCATCCTGGCTGACGCTCTGGTAGGCGGAGCCCGTCTGGGTGCGGATCAGCATGAGCAGGGAGCCGTCGAGCCGTTCCAGCACGACCGGCTCCATGGCCCCCCGCCGGGGACAGTTCACCGCGGTCCGGGAGGCCTGCCAGGAACGCCCGCCGTCGTCGCTGTATGCCAGCCGGGCTAGGTAGTGCTCCTCTGGCGTCCAGCAGGGGCCGCGCGAGTAGTAGATGGGGCAGAGGATGCGCCCGCTGTCCAGTTGGATCAGGCTGTCGTTGACGATGCCCATGTAGGCCTGCCAGTCGTTCACGTGGACGGGCTTGCCGAAGGTTGCACCATCGTCCTCGCTCCGGCGCACGAAGATCGTGCAGGACTGGTGGGAATCCTTGCGGATATAGGCCAGAAGGACGCCACCGTCGGTCAGACGGAGCAGGGAGGCGGACATCACGTTGCAGCCACCGTCATTGGCCTGGATCACATAGGGTTCCTCCCAGGTTGCGCCGTGGTCACGAGAGTGGGTTCCCACAATGTCCGCCTTGGCATCGTCCCGTGCTCCGCCGTTGAAGCGGGTGTGGGCCAGGAGATAGGAGCCGTCGCGGCGGACCAGGAGGGAACCCTCCGTATGGCGCGGGTGTTCCGCCGTGGCCGGTCCGGGAGTGCTCTGTAGGAGGGACTCTATGCGGCCGTCCACCGGGGCGGCTCCGGGATCGCCGAGACTCGCCCGGCCATCTTCGCCGTAGACCAGCGGGTAGGGAGCCGAGAGGCTGGAATAGGACTGCCCGGCTAGAAACACGTCCTGGCCATTGGCACGGGGCAGGCGTTTGCCGATGTAGAAGTAGGCTCCGCCGGGCAGTTCGAGGCGGGACCATGGCTGCGCGAGGTAGGGACCCTCCATCTGGTCGGCCAGATAGATGTAGTTGGCGTTGCCGTTCTTCGTATGGACTCCGCCGAAGTAGAGGTACCAGCGGCCGCCGTGTTCCCAGATCTGGGAGGTCTCCATGCGCTCGAAGGTCTTGGGCCAGGCGATTACCCGATAGGGCTCCCAGGTGCGCAGGTCGCGGCTTCGCCACATGCCGGTCGCCCCGCGCTCGTTCTCCGGTCCGCCCGCCACATGGGAATTGCAGATCATCAGCCACCAGCCCTCCTGGCGCTCGGGAAAGAGATAGGGATCGGCCAGCGGGCGCAGTTGGATCGTGCCCTTTTCCCAGGGGAAGGCGAAGGTCGTGCCCCCGCGGATCACGGGGCCGTCGCCGACCTTCTCCCAGGTGGCGAGATCGCGGCTGCGGGCCAGGGCCAGACCGCCACGGTCCATGCCGTTGCACGTATGCAGCATGTACCAATCGTCGCCGTCGCGGACCACGCTGCCGGTGGCGAGGCCCGTCGTCTGCCATGCTCCCTTGCCAGGTTCGAGGGCGGGGGGAAGCTCCCGCCAGTGCCAGAGGTCGGTGGAGACCGCGTGCCCGATCCACTGGTGCCCATGCCGCCCCGATTGGTCGGGGAGCGCGGTGGCATCCGGGTACTCGAGATAGAAGGCATGGGTGGTCTCGCCGTCCTGGGCAAACCAGAAGTCCCAGGCGTTCTTGCCGACGGGACGGAAGGGGACATGGGCAGCAGGCTGCATGGCATACCTCGTCGTGCGGATGGTCTCCAGCCATACCATGTAGGTTCCGGGCTGACGCGCCAGCAGCGGCTCGAACTGGAGCCAACGAATCCCGGCAAAGGACGGATGGGCCGGCGTTGCGCCCTGGTCGGCCGGATGACAGCAGGCGAAGGCGAGATCGCGCAGGACACAGTCCTGCCAGTCCTCTCCCAGGCCATGGCGGGCCCGCCACCAGGACCCGTCCCCCAATCCCAGGCGGACCTCCAGGCCGTGTACACCCGGCCCGCCCTTGGCCCGGAAGAGCAGGGTCCGTTGGTCGGCAGGAATCACTCCGGCAGGCACTGGCAACTTGAAGGCCTCCCAGCCTTCCTGGAATGCCGCCTCCAGACGGATGCCGGTCCCCTCCGCCACGACCCGCGAGCGGGTGCCCGTTCCCTGGCGCGAGTTGATCTGCCAGAGCCCCGGATCGCGGCAGGGGATGGGGGCCTGACCATACAGGAGGATTGGCATCAGCAACAATCCGGAACCAAACCAAGGAAAAGGCATGCAACTAACTCTTGTTCGGCGAGATGCGGCTTTGACGAAAGATCCAGGCGCGTGGTGGGTCGGGACGTATTCCCCGTCGCATCGGGCCGTGCCCATGGAACGGCCACGAATTGCATCGGACTACAATTATTTGCCCCGAAGGCGGGAAGACAAGTGGTTGCAGGACGCTATAGTCCCACGTTCGTACGCCATGCGCTGGGCTTGGCCATGTCGTGGCGTTGAGAAACCTGCCAAAGGAAGGTGTCAGAACGTGAATGCAGCCCCTGTTTCCGGTTCTCGTCTCCGATCAGCCGCCTGGTTTACCCTGATCGAGCTCCTGGTCGTGATCGCGATCATCGCGATTCTGGCCTCCATGCTGCTGCCTGCACTCCAGCAGGCAAGGGCCAAGGCGCGCGCCATCTCGTGCGTGTCCAACATGAAGCAGGTGGACTTGGCCCTGGTCATGTACATCGGCGACAACGACGAGCATTACCCCACCTCCCGCTCCAATGTCGCCAGCAACAGTGGCAACTGGCATGGTGCGGTCTATCCCTACGTGAACGCCACCAAGGCGTTCCTCTGCCCGAACCGTACCGAGAACATGGGCAATGTGAACTTTACCGCCTCCGGACAGCAGGCGGTCCCGCGCTCCTATGTCTGCAATGGCGGCGGCGGTACCGTGGCCGACTTCAGCCTCACGAGCAAGGTTCCCATGGGGACTGGCTCCTCGCGCACGAGCACCGAGACGAAGAGCGCCAGCAACCTGATCCTCTTCGGCGAGAACCGCGAGCGGGCCGATCCGGAGTACTGGACCGGCTACGGCACGTCGCCGAACCAGCACTGGACCCTGATCAACCACAGCAACATGTCCAACTGGGCCTTTGCCGACGGCCATGTGACCCCGATGCGGCCCTTGGCTACCGTCAGCGGCGGCAAGAGCATGTGGGACATGGACTACGGCACCCCAACCACCAAGGTCATCGAGTTCATGACCTGGGCCCAGAGCAATCTCTAGCACCGGTCCGCTAGTGTCACGGCCGGTTCGTGGAAACCCCGCGAACCGGCCGTTCCTTTTCCCCTGTGCCTATTCCTCGGTCGGGGGCGGCAGCTTGTAGACGGTGAGGTGATCGCGGTCCTGGGCCTGAGTGGCATGACTGGTCAGCCAGCCGACGAGGACGCAGGTAGCCATGCCCACCACGCCATAGAGGAAGATGTGCAGGTTGGTGTAGCGGGTCACGGCCCACTGGGCGACGGCGCTGGCGAGAAGCCCGAGGATCGCGCCGGTGCTGGTGGCGCGGCGCGTGAACATGCCGAGCAGGAAAAGCCCGGCCAGGCCGCCGCCAAAGAGCCCGAGCAGCGCCATGAACTTGTCCCATAGGCTCTTCACGTCGGTGGTGGCCATGACCAGGGCGAAGATCGTTCCCGCCACGCCCGCCAGGGCAGTGACCCATTGGGCCAGGCGCAGGCAGGACTGCTCGCCCGCCTCGGGCTTGAAGCGGCGGTAGAAGTCGGTGACGATGGCGGCCGCCATGGAATTCATGCTGCTATCGAGGCTGGACATGCTGGCCGCAAAGACCCCGGCGATGACCAAGCCTGCCACCCCGGTCGGCAATTGGTTCACGATGTACCAGGGGAAGATCATATCCGTCTTGCCCAGAGCGGGGGTGAGGCTGCCCGGATGGCTGCGATAATAGCCCCAGAGGGCGGTGCCGACCGCCCAGAAAACGAGCGCCGCCAGGCCCAGCCAGATGCAGAGCCACAGGCCCTGCTTGGCCTCCTTCTCGGTCTTGGTGGTGAGGTAACGCTGGAGGGTGGCCTGGTCGGAGGCGTAGGGGATGAGCTGGTTCGGCAGGGCCAGCAGAAGGACCCAGATGGTGGCGGTGCGGAAGTCGAAGGACCAGTCGATCCATTCGAGCTTGCCGTGGGCTACGGCGCTGGAGAACAGGCCGCCGACTCCGCCATCCACGTTGGCCACAAGCAGGACAAGGCTGATCAAGGCGCCGCCCATGAGCACGAAGACCTGGAGCACGTCGGTCCAGATCACCGCCTCCATGCCGCCCACTACCGTGTAGACGGTGGCCAGAACCCCCATCAGGGCGATGCAGACGTAGACGTTGATCCCGGTCACCACCGACAGGGCGATGGACGGCAGGAGAAGCACGATGCCCAGGCGTCCAAACTGCATGAAGAGGAACGCGGCGCTGCCGATCAGACGGACCGCGACATTGAACCGTTTCTCCAGGTACTCGTAGGCAGTGGTCACGTCGAGCCGCCGGTAAAAGGGGATGAAGACGCGGGTGACCACCGGGATGATGGCGAAGAGCAGGAAGACCTGGAGCACGTACAGCCAGTTGGTGGCGAAGATCTTGGCGGGGGCGGCCATGAAGGTGATGGCGCTGAGCATGGTGCCGAAGACGCTGAGCCCCGCCGCCCACCAGGGGATGCGTTTGCCTGCCCGGAAGAAGTCGTCGGTGCTGTTCTCGCGCTTGGCGAAGTAGAAGCCCATGGCCAGAAGCGCCACGAAGTAGAGCCCGAGGACCGTGTAGTTGACCGCCCCGAAATGGGTCGGGACCTTTAGGTCGATCCGCCAGACAGCGGGCGTGCGCACGCCGGGACGAACTTCGCCGCTTGGCAAGGCCAACCCGCCGTTCCAGGCCACCACATTGGTGGTCACTTGGTTGCCCACCGTATCGTTCTCCCCATCCGGCACGGGGTCGGGCTGGCGGGGCAGTTGGGTGTACAGCATCCAGGTGTCGGTGATGGTGTGGTAGGCCAGCACGTCGGGGCGGAACCCCGGATGGGCCATCATCAACTGGTCCTGGCGCACGAGCAAGGCGGCAAGTTGGGCCGGCTTGCCCGCCGCCGCCTTGAGATCGGTCTGGAGTTGCTGCCACTCGGGCGTCTGGTAGTAGTCGCCATCGTCGCCGCCGAAGACGAGGATGTGGTTGGCCCCGGCCGCCGTTGCGGGGGCTGCTGCCACGCAGCGCACCCCGGCGTCGCCCGCGCCCACATCGGCGAGCCGCAGCCAGGTCTTCCGCCGGGGAACGATGTCGCTGGCATCCCGGCCGCGCAACCATTCTTCAAAGGCCTCGGGAGTGCCTTGGAACTCCTCCCGGGCGGCCTTGAGGGCCTTGGGACTGAAGCGCCAGGCGTCGGCCAGCCGTTCGCCGTCGGGGCCGCTGCCGCTGAAGAGATAGACGCAGTCGCTCTCGCCGTCGCTCTGGGCGACGAGGGCGTCTTTCCAGCGTGCCTGCCCCGGCCAACCCGGCAGTTTCTGCCAGGAGGCATCGCTGAGGCTGAGGGACAGGAACTGGCCAGTGGGCCCTTCCCCGCAATCGCCTCCGGCCACGTAGAGGGTGTCCTTGATGAGGCAACCGCCGAAGTAGGCGCAGGGGCGGGGCAGGGGAGGCAATTCCTTTCCCTTGAAGTTGGTGCGGTAGGTCACCTGCTTGGTCTTGGGGTCCCAGGCCAGGAGGAAGCCCTCGGCGGAGCGGTGGGTCGCTTGGCCCAACTTGCCGGTGGCCGGGTCCTTGGCCATGGGCTCCTTCCATTCGCCACCGTAGCAGAGGACGCCCTCGCTGGTGGAGGCCGACACCCCGTAGCTGTAGCCATAGGGCAGGATATCCGTGAACACTAGCCATTCCGCCGCCTTCGGTTCCAGCACGTACACGTCCCGATGATAGATCTTCTCGGGAGCGCCGCCGTCGGCGTTCCGCGGCCAGCCGCCGGGGAAGTTGGCCCCGCCTGCCACGATCAGAGCACCACTATGGGTCCCCGCGAAGGTCCCTGCCAGACCCGCCGGCAGGTCGGGCAGACGCGAGATGGAGACACTCTGGGCGACCACTGGAGAGACCTCTTCCGCAGAGGTCGCGAGGGCAAAAGCGACGGCAAGGAACAGCAGGCGGGTCAGCATTGGCTTCTCCTTGGGTTAGTCGAGCCAGCGCAAGGGAATCAGGGCGAGAGTGATGGTCTGGTAGGGGTTCGCGGTGCCGCCCTCGTACAGGCAGGCCACCGTGTCCCCATCGACCGGTGCCAGGCAGGAGTAGGCGGCGGGGCCGGAACAGAGTACCCGGCTCGCTGCCCACGTCGCGCCTTGGTCGTCGCTACGCCGGACGGTCATCAGGTTGCGGTTCTCGGTATTGCCGGGATTCGAGAAGAACAGGGCCCCCGAGGCGAAGGAAAGCAGGCTCGCCTGGCAGATGGGTTCCGGCAGTTGGGCATCGGCCGTCACTTCGCCCCAGGTCTCGCCGCCATCGCTGCTGAGGGAGACTTGGCGCTGCCGCTGGTTGCGGTCGGCGTTGCGGGTGTTGAGCATGATCCCCCCGTCGGCCAGCTCGGCCACGGTGCATTCGTTGACCTTGTCGGAGGGGACGATGCCGCCGATGCGCCACGTGGCCCCGTGATCGTCGGACAGGATGAGGTGGCTGAAGTAGCCGTTGGGCTCCCGCGTGGTGTGGTCGCAAGGGATCACCAGACGCCCCCGGTGCGGTCCCTGGCTGAGTTGGATGCCGTTGCCGGGGCCAGTCGCGTACCAACCCCATGCCGGGAGTTTCGTGCTGGCGGTGATCTCCGTCGGCGTAGTCCAGGTGACGCCGTCGTCCTCGCTACGGCAGACGAAGACCCGGCGGGTGTCCTTGGCCGTGCCCTGCTTGATGGCGCTCTCGACGTCATCGCCCCGGTTCCAGGTGAGAAGGAGATGGATGGTTCCCGTTTCCCGGTCGACGACGGGGCAGGGATTGCCGCAGGTGTTGGTCCCATCGTTCCAGATGACCGCGGTGTCGCTCCAGGTCTTGCCCCCATCGGTGCTGCGCCGGGTGACGAGATCGATATCACCGGTGTCGCTGCTGGAGGCGCGGCGTGCCTCGCAGAAGGCGAGCAGCGTCCCCTTGGTAGTCTGGATGAGGGCGGGAATCCGGTAGGTGTGGGAGCCCACGCCACTGGTCCAGAGCGCGGTCTGGGTCAGGGACTTGTGCTCGGCGGCGGCCAGGGCGTCGGTCTCGTCCAGCCGGAAGCGGACGCTGACGACGGAGTGCTTGTTGGGGCCGTCGTCGTACTTGATATAGGTGGTGGCCAGGAGGGTGCCATCGGGCAGGAGTTCCACGCCGGGATAGCCGCAATCGCCCCCCGCGTAGCTGTGCAGCAGCTTGATCCGGTACTGACCGGGGCGCCCGCGCACGAGGTCCTCGTAGGTGCCGACCCAGGCGACGAAATGGCCGCGCGTCGGGCTGTCCGGGGCCATGTCGCGGAAGCAGACCACGAGCCGTCCATCCGGGGCATACTTGGCGGCGTGGCGGTCGCCGGAGAGGCCCCAGGGTGTGTAGACCGGTTGGGTCCAGGTCTCGCCCTCGTCATTGGAGAACATCATGAGACTGCAGCCCGTATGGGTGTTCTCCCGGATCAGGCAGGCCAGTTGCTTGCCGTCGGGGCTGCGGAAGCCGCAGGGCTCGCAGGGATTGCACCCTTCCTTGGCGGCGGCGAGGGTCGGCGGTTCCCAGGTAAGACCACCGTCGCGGGAAATGCTCTGCCAGACCTGGAGAGGGGGACGGTCATGATCCCCGGCCCCCCGGTGGTAGAGCCCGAGATAGCTGCCGTCGGTTCGGCGGATGATGCTGGAGAAGGTCATCACGCAGGGCATCCCCAGTTCGCGGACCGGCGACCAGGTCTGGCCGCCATCCTCGCTGTAGGTCTGGGGCATGTTGGGCCGGGCGGTAAAGACGAAGAGGCGTTCCTTGCCCTGGGGATCGGTCAGGCGGTAGATGCTGGGGCAGTTCCAGGTCTTGGTCCATTCGGCGGGGGTGGGGACGGGCGTCCAGGTCTTGCCCCCATCGACGCTCCTGCCCATGGGGCCGGCATGGCCGCCGTGACCGATACTCCAGACCGCGAAGAGAGTCCGGTTGTCGCCCATCAGCACGGTGGTGGGATGCCCCTGGTAGAGGTCGGGCGTGCCCTTGGCCACGAACCCGTGCCGTTCCGTCTGCCCGGAGATATCGACCACCGGAATACGCTGCTCTTCGCCAACCTGTTCGTTCATCATCCGCTCCTTGTCCATGGTGCCTTCGACGGTGAATTCATACACTCGCATCGTTGCCCGCCAGGGGCGCAGGGCCACGGCCCCAAACTCCTGGCGTGAATCTGGCTTGCTCCACACCACCTTGCCATTGATGGCGATGGTGAACTGTCCCTTTTCCCGCGTGATGTCCAGGTCGAAGGGTTGGCCGGGGGTCAGGAAATCGCTGGCGGGTTGGAGAAATTGGGTGCCCGGGCCAAAGAGCGGGCCGGAAACAAAGAGCTTGCGGTCTTGGCCGTCGAAGCCAAAGGTGTTGTTCCGGGCGAGTTGCACCGAGGCGGCCGTGTGGGCCAGGCTATCCAGGCTCAGGCGGGCATGTACCTTCACCTCCCCCGAGAAGATGCCTCGGGTGGAGAGAAAGCGGTTGACCCCTTGGGCGACCAATGCCCCGTCCTCGCTCTGCCAAGCCTTGCCGACGATACGCCCATCCTGCAGTCTGCCTTGCTGGACGACCACCATCCGGCTGACCTGGGGCTGGGCCTGGGCGCTCGCGAGGAGAGCGGCGAGAAGAAAGAGGGGGGGGCGTCCAGGCATGCGGGTATCTCCCGAAAAAAAGTTCATCTGATATTTCAGACGGGGAAATCTGCTTCCACTTCCTCAAGATGCAACGGCAAGAGCGCCTTTTCCTACCCGTCCGCATGTTTTCCGGCCGGTGGCATGGCGGTGGCGGAAGCCTCGCCTATAGTGGCGGTCGTCCGAGGCGCTGCATCAGCAACAGGAGTGATGGCCATGTCGAGCGAATGGATTCACGAGTCTGCCCGCGAAGTGCCGGTTCGGGGAAGCTATGATGTGATCGTGGCAGGCGGTGGCCTGGGGGGAATCGCGGCGGCCTTGGCGGCGGCCCGGCTGGGCGCGAAGACCTTGCTGGTGGAGCGCAACAGTTTCGTGGGCGGCGTGGCCACGGCGGGGATGTGCTGTAGCATCTTCAACTGCTACTACACCCGCGACCACCGGCTCGGTTCCACCGGTATCCCGGTCGAGATCGCCGACGAGCTGGCCAAAGCCATGGGCTACGGCGCGAAGTGGCACGCCCACAAGGGCCATATCATCTACGATATCGAGCTGGGCAAACTGGTCTTGGGACGGATGCTGGAAGAGGCCGGGGTGGCCATGCTGCTCGACACCTGCGTGGCGGCCACGATCATGGACGGCAACCGGGTGCGCGGGTTGATCGTGGAGAGCAAGTCCGGGCGCGAGGCCCTGCTGGCGAAGGCTGTGGTGGACGCTACCGGCGATGCCGATGTGGCCCACCAGGCCGGGGCGGAATTGCTGGGGGCCAATCCCAAGGGCGAAATCCACAGCCTCTGCTTTCGGCTCGGCAACGTGACGGTGGACAGCTTCGTGGACTACTTCCGCGCCAATCCGGACCAGTATCCGGCCTACATGGACGTGGAATGGGACCTTGACGAGGTGCTGGCCCAGTACGGGGATTGTGGCACCTTGCTCTTCCCCCATGGCGGCGGCATGCAGATGCGGGCGTTCCAGCAGGCCAAGGCCGACGGTGTGCTGCCCGAGCGGATCGGCGTTCACGACACCACCGATGCCTGCCAGATGCATCTGATGCGGGAACAAGGCATCGCCCATGTGGTGACCGGGTTCGTCCGCTTCGACGGGCTCGATATCGCCCAGATCACCCAGAGCGTGAACGACGGTCGCCGGATGGCCTTCGTCCTGGCCGACGTCTACCGGCGCTATATCCCTGGTTTCGAGAAGGCCTTTGTGGCGGGGGTGGCGGCCAATCTGGGCGTGCGCTTCTCCCGCCGGATCGTGGGCGACACGCTCCTGACCCAGGCCAGCCGTAGCGAACAGCCGCTCTGGCCCGACGCCGTCGGAACCTGCGTGCTGTACGATCACAAGGTGATGCATCCCGGCAAGGCCGCCTGGGGTGCCCAGGTGATGTCCGAGCAACTCTTCCAGATTCCGCGCGGTTGCCTGCTGCCCCAAGGGGTCGAAGGCCTCATCATGGGGGCCGGACGCAGTGCCGCCGTGGACCGCTACTGGATTCTGCGGGTCATGGTCACCACCATGGCCGTGGGGCAGGGGGCCGGTGCCGTGGCCGCCATCGCCGCCCGCATGGGCGAAACCCCGCGCGGTGTGGCGATGGGCGAAGTGCAAGAGGCGTTGGCCATACTCGGCGTGGAACTCTGATTCGTGCCCGAAGCGGCGTCTGGGATGGCGATTCGTGGCCGGAGCGTCCCGCTCCGGGCATTGTCTTCCGGAGCCAGCGGCTCCGGCCACGGAACGCCTCGGCGCTAGGAATGGCGATTCGTGGCCGGAGCGTCTCGCTCCGGGCATTGTCTTCCGGAGCCAGCGGCTCCGTCCACGGAATACTCGCCCGCTTGGGGTGGCGATTCGTGGCCGGAGCGTCCCGCTCCGGGCCTTTCCGGAGCCAGCGGCTCCGGCCACGGAGTCAAGGCATCACTTCTTCGCGCGGATGTCCAGGCAGACGAGCTTCTGCTGGTCGCGGATGTAGAGCAGGCCGTCGCTGAGCACCATGGGAGCCCATACGGTCTTGCCGCCGAGCACCTTGGTCTGGGCGATCTGCTTGAAGCCTTCGGGACTCGGATCGATGACGATCATGGTGCCGTCGTTGCCGTTGAGCGCATAGATATGGCCATCGGCCAGCAACATGGTACCACGCTCGAAGTTGGGGTCGCGCCCCGTGCTCCAGACGAGCTTCCCGTTCAGGTCAAGGCAAACAAACCCGTCGCGGCGCTTGTTGCCGTTGCTGTTGGCGTAGAGATAGTCGCCGACGAGGAACGGCTGGTGGATCTGGCTCCCGCAATCCTGGCTCTTGAAAAGCTCCTTGACCGCGAAGGTGTCGCCGTCCTTGGTGACCTCGACCATGGCGGAGCCAGCCCCGTACTCGCCGGTGATGAAGACCCGGCCATCGCCCAGATGCAGGGGAGCGGGGATCGGAATGTTGCACTTCCAACCCGCATACTCCCAGAGGCACTTCCCGGTCCGGGGATCATAGCCTCCCAGCTTCGTGTTGTTGCTGGTGCCGGTTACGGCGAGGATCTGTTCGATCCCGGCGATAGTGCCTAGAATCGGCGAGCTGTAGGACATGGGACCGGTCCCCGCCGGGGTTTTCCAGGCGAGCTTGCCCGTGGCGGCCGCAAAGGCGACCAGTCCAGCCTGGTTGCTGGAGGGGGCGCAGATGACCAGGTCCTCCCAGACCAGCGGCGACTGCCCGACTGCCCAGTTGGGGCGCCGGGCCTGGAATTCCGCCAGGAGGTTGTGCCGCCAGAGAAGCTTGCCGTCCGCGGCGGCGAGGGCGTAGAGATCGCCACCCGGGCCGATGATGAAGACCCGCCCATCCTTCACCGCAGGCGAAGTCCGGCTGCCGGGAAACCCATAGTTGTCGGTCTGGGTGTCCGCCTCGGTCTTCCAGATCTCGGCCCCGGTCTGGGCATTCAGGCAGAGGAAGATGTCCTTCTGCGGCGTGCCGACCTCCTTGGACTGGATGCGGCGGATCGCGTAGAGCCGGTCGCCGACGACGGCCGGGGCCGCAAAGCCGGGGCCCAGTTCCATCTCCCACAGTTTGGGCGGTCCGTCCGCAGGCCAAGTGGAGAGCAGACCGGTCTCGTCGCTCGTGTTGTTGTAGTGGGGACCCAGGTAGCAGGGCCAGTCTCCGGCAGGGAGCAGGGAGGCGGCAACGACAAGAGCGACGACCAAGATGGATTGCTTCATGAAATGGTTCCTGAGCCTGATTCCAGTGGGGAAACCGATTTGCCAGCAGCTATGCAACGTCCAAAGACACCGGGGAATTGTGCCAGTTCGCCGTGCGGAACAGAAAAGACATGTACTCACGGACCTTTTCAAGCCCCATTGGCGACGGAAGCGACGAGGGTGTCATTCAGGCCAATGCCACTTGCGAATGCACCTGAAGCTAGATATGGTGCATGGTTCGCTCTTTCGCTTCTTTGGCTCTCTCCCGCGAGGCTGTATTCATGACCATCCGTTCCGTTCTGCTTGGGTTGCTTGGGGCCATCGCCATTTGCAGCCTGAGCTACCTGAACGACCAGATTCTCCGCCAGACTTATCTGGTCGGCAACAACATGCCCGTGGCCGTGTACGGCGCGCTGATTCTGCTGGTCGTGTTGGTGAACCTGGTCCTGCGCCGGTTCTCCTTCTCGGGGAAGGAGCTGGCGGTGATCCTGACTCTGACCCTCGCGGCCTGCTGCGTTCCCGGATCGGGCCTGCTGCGCACGTTCACCACCTCGCTCATGCTGCCCCATCACTACAACCGCCTGGAGCCCGGCTGGCGGGACAACGGCATCCTGGAAACCTGTCCCAAGGTGATGCTGGCCGACGTGAACGAGGAGAACTCCGACAAGGCGCTGGACGGTTTCGTGCAGGGCCTGGGTTCGTCGAACCATCACATCGGCCTGGGCGATATCCCCTGGGACGCCTGGTGGCGCACCCTCGGTTTCTGGATTCCCATCATCCTCTGCCTGTGGGGAGGGTTGATGGCCCTGTCGGTGGTGGTCCACCGACAATGGAGCACGCACGAGCATCTGCCCTATCCGGTGGCCAGCTTCGCGGAGGCACTGATGCCCGAACCCGGCAGGCGGGTGGCGGACGTCTTCCGCAACCGGCTGTTCTGGATGGGGGCCGTGGCCGTGGTGCTCATTCACCTGAACAACTACATCTGCCAGTGGTTCCCCGACCAGATGATCCCAATTCCGGTGAAGTTCGACCTGACCCCTCTGCACCGGCTGGTGCCTGCACTGGGCCGGGGCGGTGGGGTGCGCCTGCTGGCCCCGACCATGTATTTCAGCGTGATCGGCCTGAGTTACTTCCTGGCCAGCGACGTGGCTCTGTCCTGCGGGGTCGGTCCCTTCCTTTGGGCCTTGGTGACTGGCGTGTTCGCCACCTACGGCATCACGTTGCAGGGCGCTCTGGAGGGCACGGGCTACACCTCGGTCCGCGTGCAGGCTTTCCTGAACTTCGGCGCGAATCTGGGCATGTTCACCGCCCTGATCTACCTTGGCCGCCGCTACTACTGGACGGTTCTCCGGCGGGCGTTCGGCCTGCGCACGGCGGACGAGGCCTCGCCCCACGAGATCTGGGCCATGCGCGTCTTCCTGGTGCTTTCCCTCGGCTTTGTCGCCTTGCTGGTCTCGGCGGGGCTGGACTGGCCTCTGGCAGTGCTCTACACCGCGATCATCGTCATGTTCTTCGTGATGATCAGCCGGATCATGGCCGAGACAGGCATGTTCTATATCCAGCCCTACTACTTCCCCTGCGGGGTGATCTGGGGGCTGTTCGGGGCGGGCGCACTGGGCCTCCAGCAGCTGATGATCATGCTGACCGTGAGCATGGTCCTGGTGGTGGACCCGCGCGAATCGCTGATGCCCTTCATGAGCACCTCCCTGCGCCTGCTCGACACGAAACGGGTACCGATCGGGCGTACCGCCTCCTGGAGCGCGGTGGCGCTAGTGGTCGGCTTGGCCATTGCCTTGCCCTTGACCCTCTATTTCCAGTACGACCGCGGGGTCAGTTGGGCGGACAGTTGGAGCAGCAAGGCCACGCCCCGGATGCAGTTCGACAACATCCGCATGGTCAAGGAGAAGCTCGAGGTCCAGGGACGGCTGGAGGAAGCGGCCGAAGCCACGGGGCTGGCGCGCTTCCTGAAGATGCGGCCGAACGGCCCCTGCATGGTCGGCCTGGTGGTGGGGGTGGTGCTGGTGCTGGGGTTCACGGCGGCCCGCATCCGCTTTCCCTGGTGGCCCCTGCATCCCGTGCTGTTTCTCACCTGGGCCACCGAACCACAGTGGCGCCTGTGCGGTGCCTTCCTGGCCGGTTGGCTGATCAAAGCGTTGACAACCAAGTACGGTGGTGCCAGAGTGTACCAGCGTCTGAAGCCGCTGATGATCGGGCTCATTGCCGGGGAAGTCATGGGTGCCCTCATCCCCAGTGTGATCGGGGCCATCTACTTCGCCTGCACTGGTGAACCGCCCAAGCAGTTCTGGGTCTTGCCTGGCTGATTCTCCCCTAGAGAGAGAGGACCTCGTTGTCATGTTGGCAGCATTCCTACGGACCGTTTCCGCGTTCTGCTACCGGGTCGATGTTGTCGTCACCCGTTGGATTCACGAACGCCGCGGGGCGATTCTCTACGAGATCCGGGGCGAATGCCTCCGTTGCGGCGGGTGCTGCGACACGCCCATGCTGGCGGTTGGCCGCGTCCTCTTCCACTCCCGGTACCTGCGCGCGACCTACCTGTGGTGGCAGGAAAAGGTGAATGGGTTCGTGTTCCTGCGCGAGGAGCACGAGGGCCATGTGTTCGTCTTCCGCTGCCGGCACTACGACCGGGAGACGAAGCTCTGCGGCTGCTATCGCACTCGTCCAGGAGTCTGCCGCGACTACCCCATGAACCTGCTCGATAGTCCCAATCCCGATTTCATCGAGGGTTGCGGCTACTATCCCCACTACCGCAACGCCGATGCGTTCAAGCATGCCTTGGACGACTGCGAGATCCCCCCTGAGAAACGGGCCGAGATCGAGCGCAAGCTCCACCTGCGGGACTGACTCCGGGTTGGCTGCACAAGCACCGTGCTATGCCTGCGTAGCCCGGTCGCGGACCACGAGGATCTGGTCGCGGACGGATTCTGGATTGCGCAGGGCATAGAGCGTCGCTTCGGCCTTCTCCGAGCCTCTGCCGGCGGTCTGAATCCGCAACGCCCAGATTCCGCACACTCGCAGGACGGGTCCTTGGACCAAGGCAATGTCCGTCACGCGGTCAAGGGGGATGGCCTTCCGGCTGAGGAACAGAATGCCCTCGTTGACCCGTAGCGTCGTGCCGTCCAGGCAATACTCGATGGCGGCAGCCTGCCTCTGCGCCAGCAGGAGACCGGGAATCGCCGCGTAGAGGATAGCGGCGATGCCAGTCACCGCGAGCACTTTGGGAAAGGCGACATGCAGGAGGGGGCCGACGAAGAGGACGATGCACCCCCCTAGTAGCAGGGCAGAAACGAGGTGGGTAGCAATCAGGTAAAGGACTAACGAGTCCCGGTTAACGCCAAGACTGACACGCTCAGTGGATGCAGTCATCTCTCTCCGTTTCCTTTCTCTTCTCCAGCCTCTGTCCCGAGGCTAATTCAACACCCAGCAATGGCTTCTCTGTGCCTGCGGGAACCCGCTCTTGGCACCGGGGGGAAACCCTCGGTGCCAAGCACCTCATCCTACTTCCACACCTTCTCCGGTGTGTAAGGATCGATGGCGAGGCTAATGGACTTGTCCTTCACCTCGTCCGCCGTCACCTCGCGGCCGAGCTTGCTAGAGAGGAAGATGCCCTCGCTGATCAGCATGGTGTTCAGCGCGATCTCGGCGCAGGGCATGAGGTCCACGCGGCCCTGGAGGGCGGCGACCCAATGGGCCTGGGCGTTGTCGTAGGCATCCGTCTCGGGGAAGCAGGCATGCCAGCGGGTGTCGGAGGATTGCAGGTCGAAGGTGCTGCTCATGGGCATGTCGCAGAGGCTGGAGAAGTAGCTGAAGGGACTCAGCTTCACGCCGCCCTTGGAGCCGCAGACCTTGGGCGACTCGCTGCCGTCGTGGTGCATGGCCCAACTTTCCTCGATGTCCATGGAGATGCCGCCCGCGAGCCGCACCCAGCCCAGGCCCATTTCCTCGACGCTGAAGTTGGAGAACGCGCGCCGGTCCTCGTACATGTCCAGTTCCTGGTGGGTGGCTCCGGTGATCGTCTTCACCTCGGGATTGCCGAGGAGGTAGAGAATGTTGGAGATGTGGTAGATGCCCATGTCGTAGAGCGCGCCACCCGCGCAGATGCTCTTGTCCACGAAGTTGGCGGTGCCGTAGCCGTCCACAAAGGGCCGTCCCCGCCGCCGGAACCCGTAGGACCGGGCGTAGTAGAGCTTGCCCAGATGGCCTTCGTCGATCAGCCGCTTGGCCGCCTTGGTCTCCAGGCTGAAGAGAGTGCCGATCTGGATATCCAGCCGCCGCCCCAGCGCCCGAGCCGTCTCCAGCATCGTGGCCGCATCGCGGTAGGTCCCCGCCATCGGCTTCTCGCAATACACATCCTTGCCCGCCTTGAGGGCGGCGATGGTCAGCGGATTGTGCTTGTTGTTGTGGACGCAGACATCCACCGCGTCGATGTCGTCGCGGGCCAGCAGGTCCTTGAAATCACCATAGCCATCGGGAATCCCGAAGTTCCTCTTCGCCGCTTCGAGCTTCTCGGGGAAGAGGTCGGCCACGGCCACCACTTCCGCATCCTTGATCTTGGCGTAGGTGTTCAGATGGTGGGTCCCGATCTGGCCGACGCCGATGATACCGATCCGAATCTTCTCGCGCATGGGAAGGCTCCTTGGGAAAGGGGGCGGAATGCCGGAATGGTGGACCAATGGAATGCTGGACAAGAACATCGAACACCGAACGCCCAACGTCCAGTTCCGAACGGGAAAATGGCGGCGTGGCGGGCAGGTTAGGCCGCAGACGCATGCGCTCCGCCCTGATCCCGCGCCGACCCACGACGATCGGCCCGATTCGGTTGACGGAGGTGGGGTGCTGCCTTCGCCCCGCAGGGGCAGAGGAGCAGAGCCTGGGGCAACGCCCCAGGAAGAGGTCCCTCCCGGTCTGGCAGGCTGAATGCCTGCGGCGGACGCCGCTGATCCGGGAAGCCGCAGGCCGCTGGCCTGTCCTTCGAGGCGGGCGCAACCCGGGGCGACGCTACGCTTTGCCCCGGGCTTTGTTACCATGGCCCTTCAGGCCGAAAGAGGGTTCTGGTCGCGGCCAACGGCCACTCCGAGCCCTTCGCATCACGATCCACCGACTCCGCCAGGAAACCCTCGCGCAGGGGCGCAGAAGAAGAGATTGGGGGACTTTCCAGCCAAGCAGTTCCCTTTCCTGCATTTCCTCTGCGCCTCCGCGTCTCTGCGCGACTAACTCCCTTTGGTTGCGACCAATGGCTGCTCTGAGGGTTTCGTGGCTAACGCATTTCAGTAACCGGCACGATCCCAACAGGAAGACAAGGCCCGGGCGATCCCTGGTCCTGTGGAGTACCAACGGTTGGTTGCCGGTACGATCCCGGTTTCCCCCGGTGGCAACCACGATCTCTGGCGAGAGAAGAGGCAGACGGGGGGAACCTGCGCAAGTGGCGAATGTCGGAGACGAAGTGTTCCCCGAACCGGGGCGGCCCCCTTGCCCTGCTTGCCGCATGATACCAGCCGCGCCGGGTCAACTGCTGGCGTTCCTAGGGACCCTGCCATGACCCAACTGCCCAAAGCTCTATTCCTTTCCCATGGTGGTGGGCCGTTGCCACTGCTGGGGGATGCCGGGCATGCGGAGATGGTCTCGTGCCTCAAGCGACTGGCATCGGATATCCCCAGACCCGATGCCCTCCTGGTGGTAAGCGCGCACTGGGAGGAAACCGTGCCCACGATCACCGCCGGGCAGGCCCCATCGCTGATCTACGACTACTACGGGTTCCCGGAGGAGTCCTACCACATCCAGTATCCCTGTGTGGGGGAACCAGTTCTAGCCGAGGAAGTGCGCCAGTTGCTGGGAACCGCCGGGATTGAATCCAGGATGGACGAGGCGAGGGGCTTCGACCACGGTCTCTTTGTTCCCCTCAAGATCATGTATCCCGAGGCTGACATTCCTTGCGTCCAGTTGTCTCTGGTGGGTACGCTTGACCCCACCAAACACATCGAGATGGGAAAAGCCCTTGCGTCCTTGAGCGCGCAGAGAGTCCTGGTAGTTGGTTCAGGCTTCTCGTTTCACAATCTGCGGGCGTTCTTTGCGCCCAGCACTCCGGAGACTCGGCAACTGAACCGGTCCTTCGACGACTGGTTGGCGGACACGTGCAGCAGTTCCGGCTACTCGGAAGAGGAGAGGGCGCGACGGCTGGCCCGCTGGTCGGATGCTCCGGCGGCGCACTACTGCCATCCCCGCGAGGAGCACCTGCTGCCGCTCCACGTCTGCTACGGAGTCGCGCTGGCCCCCTGTGCCAAACGGATTGCCCTGACCATCATGGACAAGCTGTCCAGCATGTACCTCTGGTAGGCAGGGCCGGGGAGGGGTCACGCCGGGGCGAAGCCCCCCGCCCAGAGGACGGGGCAT
>QKCY01000222.1 GCA_003245525.1 Victivallales bacterium
GCCCGTGGCCCAGACGAAGCTGGCGAGGACCAGGATGATGATCGACGTGCGGACCAGCGTGGCCAGGTCGGAATCGACCCCCCGGATGCCCACCTTGGCGAAAACGGCGGTGAGGGCGGCGAAGACGGCGGAGAAGAGAGCCCAGTAGAACCAGGACGAGGTCGTTGGCATGGTGGTTTCCTGCGCAGGGGAATGGACGACTCGCCAGTAGACTACTCGCCGGATGGTGGGCGTCAAGCGGGCCACGTGTAGTCGAGCCCGCAGCGATGGGCGAAGGCCTCGACCACGTTCCGCCCCAGGAAAGCCACGGTCCGCTCGTCGATGACCCGCGTGTGGGGACCGGCCTCAAACCGCTTCAGCGCGTCTTCGCCATAGGGAGCATAGAGCCGTTGGACATATTCGACCGGTCCGGGCACCACGAAGGGGCGAAAGTCGCCGAGCCGGAGCAGGGCGGTCCGGGTGCGCTCGCGGATCAGGGCCTGCGCCCGACTCGGCGGTAGGCACTCGCAATGGTGGGGGCCGTAACCGGTCTTGACTGGCGCAATCTCGATATCGCCGAGCAGATCCCGCATCTCGCGGCAGGCGGCGAGGTCGCCGCTGATCATCACCATGGGAAAGCCGAAATCCCCCGCCTCCATGGCTTCGGTGCCGCTCTCGCCGACCCGGATGCCGTTGATCTCCACGTACTCCACCGACTTGTTGCCCGTGTGGGCGAGAACCCCATCGGGCGTCCCGGCCATGGCGTGTTTGCCGACCTCGACCAGAGCGTCGAACCCCTCCCAACCCTGGAGTGGTGGAGCGGCGGGATAGTAGGCGGGAACCAGCGTGGCGCGTTCGTCCAGCAACTGGATGTCGATGGCGTTGTGTCCCTCGGCAATCTTGACCTCGGTGGCTCCTGCCGCGAAGGCACCGGCCACGGCGGCGTTCACCTCGCCCGTCATCAACTGGCGCTGCCAGACGTCCTGCGGCGTCCGCAGTTCGTGCTTGTCCCAATCGATGATTCCGCTCACGCCTTCCAGATCGGTCACGATCAGCACACGCATGGGGAACTCCCGCGTTACTCGTCGCGCAAGGCTGGCACCAAAGGGGTGCGCAGAACCCGGCGCGAGGCAACCCAAATCCACAGCAGGCCGTTGGCGACCACCGCCACCAGCACCGCAACCAGTTGACCAAGGGCGGGGTCGCTGCCGGGCGTGGCCAGGGCCGGCATGACGGCGGCCAGACCGGCCAGCGTGCCGATCATCAGGCCCCGGAGAAACAGCCAGGCATGCTCGACGAAGAGCATCCGGACGATGGCGCTGGACTGGAAACCGACGGCCCGGAAGAGGGCGAACTCGGCCCGGCGGTCGAGCAGGTTGCGCACCAGCACCAGACCGAGTCCCACGCCGCCAAGCAGGAGAGCCAGTCCGCCCAGCGCCAGGAAGATGGCCAGGTAGGTGTTCTCGACCATGGCGAACTGGGCCAGGCGTTCGGCGCAGGGCGTGAGCTCCAGCCCTTGGTTCCGGAAAACCGCGCGGAGGCGGTCGCCCACGGCCTGCTGGTCGCTGGTGGGATTGTCCACGAGCAGGACCCGGCTACCGGAGACCGAGGGATAAGCAGTCTGGAAATCGCGTCGCCCGATCACCAGGCTTCCTTGCAGGACGGAGTTCGCCAGGGAAGCCACGAAACGCAGGCGGAGGGGGTGGCCGTCCTCCGCCAGGACGGTGAACCGTTCGCCGATCCCGCGATGCAGCGCCCAGGTCATCACCGTGTCGTCGGCGATGGCGGGAATGCAGTGGTCGGGCAGTTCCTGGTCCAGTGCCAGCCAGGGGTGTTCCGGATCGACGCCCGGCATGAGCTTGGCGAAGCGGAAGGCGTGGCGGCTGTCCAGCGTGGTTGGGTCCACCCCGAGCAGACGGGGGCGCTGGGGCTGGTTCAGATTGAGGCAACTGGCTTCGTCGCCAGGCAGCAGGCTGAAGGGGACGAAGCGGACCCGGGCGAGTTCCGGGTCGTCGAGCCCCCAGCGCGCGCGGACTTCGGCCTGGTTGAGGTCCTCGAACACCGGTACGGCGGTCTCGCCGTAGAAGGCGAAGCCGCCGGTGCCGGAGTTGCGGGCTTCGGCCTGGAACTGGCTGCCGTGCCGGTTGGCCCCCACGGCAACCGTCAGAAAGACGGCAGCGGCCAAAATGGCCTCGACCGCCAGGGAACGGGCCGGGCTGCGGGATGCCCCCCGTTGCGCCAGAGTGGCGGCGGTCAGGGCCTTGGCAGCGGGATTCCGGCGGCGAGCCGCATCCACGATCAGGCCGCCCACGAGCAGCAGGGAGCCGGCACCGAAGAAGGTCGCGGCGGCATCCTTGCCGCGGCCGGCAGGAGTCAGCAGTACCAACGCCAGGCCGCAACCGACCAGGAGGGCACCGAGCAGCAGGCGGGTGCGGGAATGCCCGCGCTTCGCCGCCAGACCAAGCGCCTCCCGCGGGGCGTTGCGGGTCGCGCGCCGGAGCGGGACATAGAGGGAGAGAAGAGCGACGACGAGGCTGGAAAGGATGCCAATCAGCACGGGCAGCCAGGAGACGTGGGCCGCCAGGGGGGCACGCCCCACCGACCCGCTCCAGACCGTGGTCAGGGCCCGGATCACCAGGGCGTTGTAGGCCAGGCCTCCGAGGGTGCCGAGTAGGGCTCCCGGTAACGCCACCCAGAATGCCTCGCGCAACAGCAGGCGGCGCACCTGGCCGACCGTCCAGCCGACCGCCCGGAGAGTGACAAGCTGCTCGCGGCGCTGATCGAGGCCCAGGCTGTAGAGCAGGGCGATGAGGAGCAGGGCGGCGGCGATCAGGAAGAAGCTCAGGCTCAGGAAGAGGCCGCCGAAATCCACGGATTTCCGGCTGGCGGTCAGGCCGTCCTCCCAGACCGGCAGCACGGTGCAGCCGAGGGAGAAGGGATTCACGGCGGCGGCCAGGGCCTCCTCCACCTGGGCCCGGTCCCGTTCCCGGAACCGCACGGCCGTCAGGTCGCCGAACCGGTTGCCCCAGAGTTGCTGGGCCCGCGCCAGGGAGATGAACGCCTTCGGGGTGCCATGGTAGGTGTCCCAGTAAGCCTCGTCTTTGGGGCGGACGAGGCCGAAATCGAGGTCCACCCCCGCATCCCAGTCCGTGCAGTCGGCCGCCCCGGCGATGCCGGGGAAGTCGGGCATCAGGGAGGAGTCGGCATAGGGGCCGGTCAGCGGCACGATCTGGCGCACGGTGAAATCGGCTTCCGCCTCCTGTAGGCTACGCTGGGCCCCGAGAACGTAGTAGTGCAGACGGATCGGGTCGCCGACGCTGGCCTTTAGATCGTCGGCCAGCCATTGGTTGATCACGATCCCGTCGTCGCCCAGATCGCGGGGCAGCCAGGCGGCATCCGTCCCCGTGACAAAGGAGTAGGGGGTGCTGTGGTCGCCCTTCTCGATCCGGTTGGCGAGATAGGTGAGGATGCCCGTGGGCTGGCGGGGACGGCGGGAAAGCTCCTTCCCGAGGCCGCTGGCGAGGAACACGCGGGGCGAACGCGCCTCCCAGCCTCCGCCCGGCAGTTCCCGCAGGTCGAGCGACGCATCGGCGGCGTTCAGCAGGCTGGACAGCTCATGGGCCACATCCCTCAGTTCGCTGCCCATGAGGATCAGATTCGCTCGCTCGGGGATGCCCAGTGCCGTGGCCAGTTCCTCGCGGTTGACGAAGGCGTTCATCGGGGCGGTATGGTTGGACTGGAGACCGAAGCGGGACCACTCCCGGTCGTCCGCCAGAGCGGTGACGGTCAGGCGCAGGGACACGATGGCGTTCTTGACCTGGGCCAGTGGTGTATCCTTGGGCATCCCCGACTGGCGCTCCAGACGGAGGACGATCTCGTCGCCGACCTTGGCGGCGAGGTGATGGGCGAGCGCCGTCGCCAGAATGGCGGTGCCTTGCGCCGGTTGGGGTGCCTGGCCGAAGGGGGAGAGGGCAGGGAAGTCCCCATCGACCCCGCAGACCTGGACCTGGCCAGCCCGGCGGTCGCTGCCCGGAACCGTGAGGACGCCGGGCATGGCCAGGACTGCTGCCGCCGGGGCACCAAGGCGGTGGTGCAGCCGCGTGGCTAGGTCCGCGCGCGGCAGAAGATCGGTGGCGACCAGGGCGGAACGGGTCTGCCCCAGGCGAAGGAAGACCAACTGGTCCAGGCTCCGCCGCACCGAGCCGCCCACCAGCAAGGCTCCGGTCAGCACCGTGCCGGCCACCGCCGTAGCCAGCAATACGGCGAGATGGGAGCGCCGATAATGGCGCAGACTCCGGCGGATGAGGAGGGAACGTTTCATCGGCGGTCCGTGGGGCGCAGTTCGCCGTCGCGCAGGGTCAGGGACCGCCGCATGCGGGCGGCCAGTTCGCGGGAATGGGTGACTACCAGCAGGGCGGTCCCCAGTTCCCGGTTCAGTTCCAGCAGGAGGTCCCCCAACGCGGCCGCAGCGGTGGCGTCCAGCGCGCCGGTGGGCTCGTCGGCCAGGAGGAGGCGGGGGCGGTTGATGAGCGCCCGGACCACCGCCACGCGCTGCCGCTCGCCGCCGGAAAGCACGGCGGGAAAGGCGTCCAGACGTTCCCCCAGTCCGACCCGCTGCAAGAGGTCGATGGCCCGTTGCCGGGCACTGCCCGAATCGGAGGACCCAGGTACCAGAGTCGGTACCAGGACATTCTCCAACGCGGTGCATTGGGGCAACAGATGGTGCAACTGGAAAATGAAACCGACCTCATGGTTGCGGAACCGGGCCAGCTCCTTCTCGCTGCGTCCAGCCAGCGGCTCCCCGGCAAAGCGGATCTCGCCGGACGTGGGCAGATCGAGGGCTCCCGCCAGATTCAGCAAGGTGCTCTTCCCCGAACCGGAGGGGCCGATGACGGCGACCGTTTCCCCCGTCATCAATCTGAGGCCCGCATCGCGCAGGACTTCCAGTTCGCCGCCGGAAGGCAGCGGGAAACGGCGACCGACATGGTCCAGTTCAAGCAACGGGGAGGAAGTCATGGATCGTCTCGTGGGTTCGCTTTCCTGCGCGTGGTCTCGCCCTACTGTAGACCGCTTCGGCCCAGGCGCATCCGCCCGGTTTGTCTTGGCAGGCAACTTGGCCTATTTTGATCGGTATGAAGACGTATCGTTCCATCGTCCTGCTCGGGCTGCTCGTCGGGAGCCGCCTCTTGGCTGGCGATCCGGCCCCGGCGCAGGACGCCAAGCTGCTCCAGTTGGCCCTGGGCCCCCGGCAGGCTGCGGAGGAGGCCGCGCCCAAGGTGGCGCTCCCGGCCCCGGTCGAGGTGGTCCTTCCCGCCGATCCCGCCGTTGCCGAGGACCCGGAACGGGAACCATTCCGGCCCGAGGAGTCGCAGGTCCGTCTGGCGGTGCAGGAGGTGAATGCCCGCGAACTGCTGAAGAAGGAACGGACCAGAATCCACGGCTCCCTGTCCATTGGCATCAACTCGGAGGGAGACTGGGAGACGACGCTGGAGCTGTACCAGCAGCTCACCCCGAGCTTCTCGCTCGGCGTCGCCTTCAGCGTCGGCCGCTGGGACCGCTGGGACTAATCCCACCGGAAGCGACCGCATCCTTGCCAGCTTCCCCTCGTCGGGGAGCCCGGATCTGGCATGCCAATTGGCGAACAGCCGTAGAGTATTGGGAGGACCCGGTGGGGTCTGGGCGGTTGGCTCCCTGGGTATGGCGACCGGTGTCGGACTGTGGTCACGTGGGGAGCGGTCGCGGCCTCGCGACCACGGCGCGCAGCGCCGGAACCGGATTGCCCGTCCGGAACCTGCCGCCGCAGCCGAACCAATTCGTTCCCAGGCTGTCGTTGGGCAGGATCTGGGAGAGGTGGTCCCGCTGAGCGGGACCGCTCCACGCCTGGGATGTGCAGGGGTTCCCGCTGGGGGGGGCGGCCATGTTCGAGCCGCGGGGGAAGCAGGGATGGCACCCAATCCTCTCCGTATGACGGTGGATTGGTGTCATTCCCCAGTTCCATGGCTGCAAGCCCTGGGAGCGCCGAGCACCAGCTCGGCATCTTCCGTTGCCACGCCTGGGCGAGGGGGGGAAACGCCGTCGCAGCGGCGGGATGCCGCTGCGACGGAAGGGAGAGGGGGCAGCGGCAGTCGCTATTTGAGTTGCGGCAGGATGATGCCGCGGAGGATGATCTTCTGGCAGAAGAGGAAGACGGCCAGGACCGGGATGGAGTTGATGATGAAGGCGGCCATGACCGTGAAGGGCTGGCCGTTCTGGGTCTGGTAGAACTGGTAGGTCCAGACGGCCATGGTCCAGATCTTCGGGTTCTGGCAGACGATGATGGCCCAGGCCCAGCCGTTGTAGGCCAGGATGAAGGCGTTCAGAGCGCTCACGGCCAGGATGGGTTTGACCAAGGGCAGGCTGACGTTGAGGAAGATGCGCCACTCGCTGGCCCCGTCGATGGTGGCGGCCTCGAAGAGGTCCTGCGGCAGGGAGTCGAAGAAGCCCTTGAGCAGGAAGATGGTCATGCCGTTGGCGGCGCCGGGCAGCACCAGAGCGGCAAAAGTGTTGAGCAGTCCCAGATCGCGCAGCAGGAGGAAGCCGGGAATGGCGGCAACGGCGGTGGGGAAGGCCATAGTGGCTAGGCAGAAGACGAGGATCTTCTCGGTCTGGCGCAGGCGGAACCGGCTCAGGGCATAGCCGGCGAGCGGGTTCACCGTCAGGGTGGTGAACACGGTGAGGAGAACCAGGATGATGGTGTTCATGACGGCTCGTCCGCGCCGGAACAGGTAGTCGAAGACCGCCCGGTAGTTGGCGCTGACCTGGTCCCACACAAAGGCCCATTCGTGGCTGTGGAAGGTGACGAGCACCGCCTCCCGGAAGGGCAGGCGCAGTTCCTCGATGGAGTTGAGGCTTAGCCCGTAGGCCCGGTTGACCCCGGAGAGGGTCCGGTACCTGGCCAGGACAAAACGCTGGAATCCCACCTCGGGGAGCGTGTCGCGCAGTTCCCAGAGGTGGACGGGGACTTCGCTGCCCACAAAGTCCATCCAGACGCGCCCGAGGGGGCCGGGCGGAATCTGGGGCGTGAGCTGGACCTGATCCCAGGCGGTGACTTCGGGCCAGTCGGGGTCCTCGTCGCGCATCACGCGGTTCAGGTAGTCGGTGTTGCGGAACCGCTGCTCCAGGAAGGTCGCGAAGTCGGTGCGCCACTTGGGGGTGACCGGGAAGGAAACGTGGCGGAGGGGGAACCGCTTGACCAGGAAATCGTACCAGGTCCGGCGCAACTCCACGGGAGCGGTGTCGGGCACGGGGAAGGGGAGCAGGTGGAGCTGGCCGTAGTCCTCGATCCCAAGTTCCTTGCCGGCGAATTCCTCCCAGATGTAGGCCATGGCGGCGGGACGGAGGAAACCGGCGCTGTTCTCGGCGTCGCCGAGGTAGTTGGTGTAGCGCCCGTCCCGGTACTCCTGGCGGAATTGCAGCAGATCCTCGTAGCGGGTGTCCACGAAGGGGACATAGGTCCGCTGGTCGATGGGCTCCCCGCTCCATTCGTCGGCGTTCACCTTGGCGAAGGTGTCGATGGAGATCTCCCACTGGCGGTTGAGCTCTTCGAGGGAACCGTACTTGCGGCGGAGAAAGGGACCCACGTAGCGCTGGTCGTAGGCGAGGACGGTCTCCCGCAAGTCGCAGGTCTTGGCGAACTCCCCGTAGTCCACGGCCATGGTGCGGTAGCGGGCGAGGGTGTCCTCGTCCTTGAGTTCGACGAGCACGTTCCGGGCCCATTCGTCGGTGGAGAGACCATCGGGGGAGGGTTTGGTCTCGTCGCCGATCTGGGACCAGCTCTGCCAGTTGGCGGGCAGCGTCGGGAAGAAGCTCCGCAACTGACGGATGGAGCCGCGGTGGCTAGGCGGGAAGAAGCCGCAGAGGACCCGGAGGAAACGGTCGCCCTGGCTGAACAGGAAGCGGGGGAAGGGGCTCCGCCGGTCGTAGTCGTAGGGGGTGGAAATGGAGCCGGTCGCCATGATGGCGAAGGGGAAGATCATGGTCATGCTGCCGAGGATCAGCAGCACGTAGATCAGGGTGACGACGAAGCGCCCCTTGATGGATTTCTGGTCTGCGGCACTGATTATGGGCATGTCACTCGTCCCCCTTGGCCTGGCGGAAGTCCACCCGCCGCAGGATGCGCAATTGCAGATAGGTGAAACCGATCAGGATACTGCCCAGAATCCAGGCATAGCTGGTGGCCAGGCTGAAACGGAGGTTGACGTAGGCTTCCTGCCAGATCGCCATACCCATGACCATGGTCTCCTTGCCCGGACCGCCGAAGGTCAGGAGGAAGATGTTGCCCATGCTCTGGAAGGTGGCGATGAAGGCCCCGACGAAGTTGATCAGGATCAGGGGCAGGATCGTGGGCACGGTGATGTTCCAGACCTTGCGCCGCATGCCGGCTCCGTCGATGCTGGCGGCCTCGTAGAGCTCCTCGGGCACGCTCTTGAGGGCGGCCAGGTAGATCAGACTGCTGATACCCGCGCTGGCCCAGATGCCGGGGAGGATGACGCAGGCCATGACCGTGTGCGGGTTCATCAGCCAGTCCACTTTGCTGAAGCCCCAGTCGCCCTGGCCCACAAGCAGGCCGGCGGTATGGCAGAGCCAGTTGAGGAAGCGGTTGAGGGTGCCTTGGTCGGTGCCCATGTACATCTCCTTCCACAGCAGGGTCACCACCAGCCCGCTGGTCATCTGGGGCAGGAAGAAGATGGTGCGGAAGAAGACCTTCAGGCGGGGGACCTCGGTGAGGAGGATGGCCAGGAAGATGGGGGCGAAGAAGGCGAGGAAGAGATTCCAGAGGACGAAGCGGAAGGTGGTCCAGATATAGTGGTAGAAGTTGGGGTCCAGCATGATGCCGATGAAGTTCGTGAGCCCCACGACCGGCGAGCGGCCCACGATCTTGTAGTCCTGGAAGGCCATCAGCAGGCCGCGTAGCAGCGGGTAGTAGCTCCACACCACGATGGTGGCGAGGGCGGGCAGGAGCATCGCCCAGGGCAGAATCCCCTTGTAGACGCCAGCCCGGCTCTGCACCTTGCGCAACTGGTCGCGGACGATGAGCACCAGCAGGACGCAGAAGATGGCCACCACGACCGTCGCGATGATGCGGGCCCGGGGACGGTAGCGATTCAGTTCCTCGGGGGGACGCTCGAACATGATGCCGCTGTTGGCGTCGCGCTCGAGCTGCTTCAGGGCGGTCACGTAGTCGAAGTTCCGCCCCTCGATACTGAGCACCAGGCTGATTACCTCGCGCTGGTAGAAGTCGCGGAACTGGAGCCACTTGCCCATGAAGGGCTCGACCACTTCCAGGATCTCCCCCCGGTCGATCCGGTCCCACATGGCGAGGTACTCGGGCGGACTCTCGCGGAGGTAGTCCTCGAAGCCCAGGCGCTTGAGCTCGCGGGGGTTGAGGAACTTGGCCTGGCCGGAAGCGACCTTGCGGCGGATGTTCTCGTCGTTGCCTTCGACGCTGCAGATCCGGGTCATGACTTCCCAGACGAGGTCGCGGTAGGCCTTGTGCTCGGCTTCGGTCGTGCCGCCGCGATGAAGCACGTCCTTGCCGATCATGAAGAAGGAGTTCGAGGCCTGGAGGACAGGGCGCTGGGCCATGGACATGGCCGGGAAGGGCATCATGCCCATGTCCTCGGGCTGGACGCCGAGAGACTCGAACTCGGTCATGTCCCCCGACCAGAGCGGGTACATGCCGAGGTCGCGCCCCATGCGGCGGAGAGTGTCGCGGGTGCTGATGGTGGTGACCCCGATGGACCCCTCGATGACATCGTTCGGGCGGAAGGTGATGGTCTCGCCGTTCACCTCCACCTTCCCGGCGGCAATGTCTTCGGGGGTCAGTTCCACCGGTTCCTTGGTGGTGGGATGGATTAGCCACGGCTGCCAGCGAAGGCGATGGTACAGGGCCACGGCGGCGGTGCATTCCTCGCTGGCGACGTTGCAGCGCCAGGTGGGGCGTACGTTCGACAGGTCCTCGCCGGTGTCCGGGGCGACCAAGTTGGTTTCCTGCTCGTTGAAGGTGTAGGTCTTGCCGGTGGTGGGGCTTACCCGGTCCTGGACGACGATGCTGGAGCCCGTCGTGGCCACCCAGGGGGCGAAGGCCCAGCTTGCGGGAGTTAGCTCGAAGCCGAAGGTCTTCTGTTGGGGATCGTAGAGTTTGCGCGCCCAGTAGACGAGGTCCTCGTAGGTCCGCGGCGGATGGGCCGGATCGAGCCCGGCCGCGCGCAGCACGCGGTAGCTGTAGAGGATACCCACGTAGGTGCCGCCGCGGTTGGGGAGGGAGTAGGGGACGCCGTCCACCGTGACCACCTGGCGGTAGAGGGGCTTGATCTTTTTCCAGGGCTCCCAGATCGTCTCGTCGTCGTCGATCTGGCCGTTGAGGTCGGGTTGGCCGTCGGGACGCAACTTCGGGGTGCCGTCGGCCCGGATGCCGTCCCGGCCGATCCACTCGGTCAAGGGATAGGCCAGCCCCTGGGCGACGGCCTGGCGGATGTCGGTCTCGAAGATATCGGGACCGATGTTGGCGGCCATGGCCATGGCCAGGCTCGCCCGCGCACCCTCGGCAGGCATGCTGATGCCGTCCCACTGCTTCAGGTGGACGTTCGGGTGCTCCTTGAAGAAGTCGCGCAGGTTCTTGGGCTGCCGGTTCTGCGTGTTGTAGCGGGAGGTGACGCTGATGTCGAACTCAGTGGACGGGTCCGCGCAGAGCACGGGACGCGCTAGCATCACCAGCACCAGAAGAGCCAGTCGTCGGACGAGGCCGGGAATCGTCATCGGTAGCAGCACTCCACAAAACGGGCGGGAGGGAACGAGGCCAAAAAGGAGCCGGTACCATAGCCCCAATCAGGGCCGAAGCAATGCCGGAAAGGGTTTGGCCGTGCCTGGACGCTAGCGTTGGCCGTAGTAGGCGCCCGGCCCATGCTTGCGCAGGAAATGCTTGTCGAGCAGCGGACCCGCCAGGGGAGCGGTGGCGGGGGCCAGGGCATAGGTGTGGAGCGCCATCTGGGCGACGGCCTCCAGAACGACGCTGTTTTCGGTGGCGCCCTGGGGAGAGGTCCCCCAGGTGAAGGGGCCGTGGTGGGCCACCAGGACGGCGGGCACGTGCAGCGGCTCCTGCCCGCGGAAGGTCTCGGCAATCACCCGCCCGGTGTTGAGTTCGTAGTCGGCGGCGATCTCTTCCGGGAGCATGTCGCGGGTCACCGGAACGGTACCGTAGAAATGGTCGGCGTGGGTGGTCCCCAGGCAGGGCAGGGGACGACCCGCCTGGGCGAAGGCGGTGGCGGCGGTGCTGTGGGTGTGAGCCACCCCGCCGAGACCGGGGAAGCGACGGTAGAGCTCCAGGTGGGTGGGCAAGTCGGAGGAGGGGCGCAGGTCGCCCTCGACGACGGTCCCGGCGAGATCGACCACGACCAGGTGCTCCGGCCGGAGGTCGGGGTAGGGGACCCCGGAAGGCTTGATCGCCACCAGCCCGGTGGCGGCATCGATGCCGCTGGCATTGCCCCAGGTCCCCACCACCAATCCCGCCTCGACCAGACGCAGATTGGCCAGGTAGACGGCCTGGCGGAGCTCGGCGGGGAAGAGGGCAGGCATGGTGGGAGTCCTCGGAGTCGGTTCCAGATAGAGAAAGGCCCGCCGGGCGAACCGGCGGGCACAGTCTACGGTCGGGCCGGAGGGGACCGGCCGGAAATGGCTGCTTACTTCGTGGAGAAGTAGGCCATGTTCTGGGTGAGGTTCTCGGGAGTGATCAGGACGAAGCGCTTGCCGAAGGCTTCCTGCAGGTCGCTCGGGGGCTCCTTGTCCCACGCATCGTCGGAGATCTGCTGCTTGTAGGTGACGGCGGCAACGATCTTGCCATCGCGGATGGCGCGACCGAGCTTGTTGATGCCACCTTCGGCCAGGGCGATCGTGACGTTCTTGTCAGGCCAGATGGTCAGCTTGGTGTAGGGGTCCATCTTGACGTTGCCCATGCCCATGACTTCGACGCCGGGCAGGCTGGTCAGGCAGATCAGGATGTCGAACTTGCCCTTGTAGGCTTCCAGTTCGGTGTTCAGGGTCTTCACGTTGAACCACATCTGCCCTTCCGGCATCATGGCCATGTCTTCGGGACCGCCGGCCCCGCTGGCCGCCTGCAGCTTGGCCCGGACGTCGTCGGGCATCTTGGGCTCAAGCTTGCCCACGACCTGGACCGTGCTGCCGAGGGCCTTCTCCAGGCCACTCAGGACGCCCTTGTAGGGGGGCTCGGCGGGCTGCTCGCCCATGACCGGCATTTCCGGGGGCAACAGGATCAGGGCCTTCTTGCCGGCGTACTTCTGGGCCAGGTGGGCACCGAGCACTTCGCCCTTGATTTCTTGGTAACGGGTGTTGATGTCGGCCGTCTTGCCGCCGGGTTTTCCGCCGAACATCTTCATGCCTGCCGCGCCGAGGGCGATGATGATACAGAGGATGGCCATGGGGCGACCCCAGGCCGCGCCGCCTTTTTCCTTCTGCAGACCGATGATCATGCCAATGAAGGCCACCGCCATAATTCCGTACATCATGATCAGACTCTCCTGGTTCTTGTTGGCTGGTTTGACTGTGAGAGTTCGACTCGGAACTCGGAGGGATGGATACTGACTTCTCTGGGAGGCGGACTAGCCGGAATGCACGCAGATTGCGAGAGCCAGCAAGACCTTCATTCCGTCTAGATGAACAGTTATCTGCGATCACCCCACCGACAACTAGCCGACGATACACCTGCCTGTAGCCAGCCGCAACCAAAAAGCGGCAAAAAAAAGCAGGCGGGCTCGGCGATGCCGGTGCAACCGCCAACGACGCAGGGTGTTGTGCGTAGGGCTTGCGTTTCGTGGTGAACGTGAGGAATGCGTTCAGCCTGGTTGGCGGGGTATGTCCTTTCTTCGCAACGCATTTTGGGAAAGGGTGTTGTGCATCTTGGTTCCGAACGGCGCGGCGGGGCCAGCGGGCAGGGCTTCGGCTGGGTTCCCGTCAGGGGGCGCGTGGCTGGTCGCCCAGGCTCTGGAGTCAGCCCCTGGGAACCGCCCCGTGGCGGGGTATCCGGGATGCCGGTTGGGGCGGCTCGCCAGCCCGGTTCGGGCAGCCGCTTGCAAATCGTTTTTCCCTTGATATGTATTGCGGCATCTTTCGTCTCCGGGGAGCGCGGCTTCCTGTGGTCGTTTACCTGGCTGGGGCAACCCGACACGCGCAACTCAAGCGATGGAGATAGCATAGCAATGAAGCGATTTTCCGACGACCACCAATGGGTGCGGTACGAGGATGGGCGGGCCACGGTAGGCATCACCGCCTATGCGGCCGACGAGTTGGGCGACATCACGTTTGTGGAACTGCCCGAGGAGGGACTGGTGGTGAGCCAGGGCGATGTGCTCTGCGTGGTGGAGTCGGTGAAGGCCGCTTCCGACGTGTATGCGCCGGTGGGCGGCACCGTGGTCGAGGTGAACCGGGCTCTGGAGACCCGGCCGGGGGTCGTGAACGACTCGCCCGAATCCAAGGGCTGGATCTGCCGTCTCGAGGAAGTGGTCGAAGGCGACCTGGACAGCCTCATGACCGATGCCCAGTACGAGGCGTTCCTGAGCGAAGAGACCGAGGAGTGAGCGCTCCCCGTCGCGGACGTCCTCCGTCTCCCCTGCCTGCTCCGGCACCGGGGGAGCCGGATATTGTGGTGGTGGGTGGCGGGGCTGCGGGCCTGATGGCCGGAGCCTGCGCCGCCGAACTGGGCCTGCGTTGCGTGGTGCTCGAACGGCGGCATCGGCCCGGTCTCAAGCTGCTGCTGTGCGGCAACAACCGGTGCAACGTGACCCACGCGGCATCCGTGGACGAGTTGCTGGCCGCCTATGGCGAGCCGGTGGCTGGATTCCTGCGCCCGGCGATCACGGCCTTTCCGCCGACGGCACTGCGGCGCTGGTTCGCGGATCATGGTCTGCAGACCACGGCCCACGAGGACGGGCGGGTGTTCCCGGTTAGCGAGGAGGCCGACGACGTGGTCCACTGTTTCCGCGACGTGTTCCGCGACCGCGAGATTCCCATGGTCCTCAACTGCCCGGTTCTCTCCGTCGAGCCCGACGGAGCGGGCTACCGGGTGCGGACCACGCACTTTTCCCTGGCCGCGCCACGGGTGCTGGTGGTGACCGGGGGAGTCAGCTACCCCAAGACCGGATCGGTGGGTGACGGTCAGCGTTTCGCCCGTGATCTGGGGCATCGGGTGGCCCCGTACCGGCCGGGCTTGGCAGGCATCGAACTGGAGGTCTGTTCCGTGGCGCAGCGGCAGCCGGTGAGCTTGCCGGCCACCTCGGTTGCGCTCTGCTGCGCGGGGATCGAGAGGGCCCGGACCAGTGGGGAGATCCTCCTCGACCGTACCTGCGCCCGCGGTCCCGCCATGGTCAATGCCAGCCGGATCATGGCCCGCGAGAACCTGCGCGAGGTGGAGCTGCGCATTGATCTGTTTCCTGCCGAAAGCGCCGAGGCGCTGGCCCGGCGACTGGCGGGTGGTCGCCGGGGCCGCCAGGGGGATGTCCTGCCGCGCGAGGTCATGGAGTTCCTGGTCCGGCAGTTGCCGGCGGGGGCTGGCCACGAGGCGCTGGCGCGGTTGCTCAAGGACTGGCGGATGCCGGTCCGGGGGGTGCGTCCGCTGAAGGAAGCCATGGTGACCGTCGGCGGCGTGCAACTGGAGGAGATCGACCCGGCCACGATGCAGTCGCGCCGGTGTCCGGGCCTGTATTTCGCGGGCGAGGTGATGGATGTGGACGGCCCCACCGGGGGCTACAATCTCCATGCCGCGTTCGCCACGGCCCGTTTGGCCATCGCCAGCATTGCCGACGGGATCGGGGCACGACCTCTGCCTGCGGCTGCCGAGCCGACCGGAAGCAGGGAACGGCGTGGCCGGGACGACCAGCGGTTCCGCCCGCCCCGCCCCTTCCGCAAACGCCGCTAAAAGACCGCCGCTCCTTCGCTTTTTCTCCAATACGGTCTGTTGCCGGGACGTTGTGCAAGGAAGACCATGGTCCCCCTGGGGCCTTCGCCCGCCTACTCTGCAACAGCTACGGAATGGCGCTCCCCTCCCGGGTGCGATCGATTATGACCACGCGACGGCAATGGCTCGGTTGGCCGAGAATGGGTTTCCTGGTGCTCTGCGGGCTGAGTGTCCTGCTCTCCCGCAGTTGGGGCGAGGATGCGGAACTGCCGGGCTGGAAGCGGCTGGTGGGATGCCGCAAGGCGGAGGGCAACGTGACCTTCGCCTATGGCTGGCAGGAGGCAGGCGGCGTGGAACTCCTGGTGCGTCCGCGCGAGGAGGGAACGGCGGCGACGCTGGTGCTGGACGCCGAGGGAATCGCCGCCATGCTCGACTCGGCAGAGGGGGGCTCGACCCTCCAGACCCGCGCCTACGCCCTGCAACCGGCTGGCACCTCCTCCGACGTGGAGGTCACCCTCAAGGTCCGCACCACCGAGTGGGCGCTGTACCTCGACGGTCGGCTGGCTGCCACACTGCCCGCGCCCTTCGCCCTGCCGGGCGAGGTCTTCATCGAGGAGCACCGCGCGGAATGGGTCCGTTCCCAGCCCTCCTTCCGGCCCGTCCCCCGCGAGAGCTTCCACTCCGATTTCATGATCGAGGAGGGAGCCCCCAACCAGCTCTATCCCTGGAAGCCGGAGTCCGGGGACTGGCGGATCCACACGGCGTTGGACAACGCCCTGGCCCGGCCCGAATCCGACCTCGCCCGGATCAAGCAGGTCCCCCTGACCGCCGACAAGAGCCCGAACTTCTACTCCCTCAAGGGGATGGGCGAGAAGGCCATCATCACTACGGGCTACGACTACTTCGACGACTACGACTATGCCGCCGCCATGCTGGTCAACGCGGGCGAGGCCGGGCTGGTCTTCTACCATATCGACGCCGCCAACTACTATGCCTTCACCATCGACCTGCTGGACGGCAAGCAGAACTACGGCATCCTGCGCCTGTGGCGGATGCGGGGGGGCGAGCGCACGGTGCTGGCCGAGACCCGGGCCAACCTGTTCCCCGGCCAGTGGTACATGCCCCGCATCCGGGCGCATACGGACGAGATCGTCTGCCTGCTCGACAACTTTCCGGTCCTGAAGGTGGTCGAGCCTTTGCCGGTTGGCGGCAAGGTCGGGCTCTACGCGAACCACAACGAAGAGGTCCGGTTTGACGATGTCTACCTGAGCGCCTACGAACGGCTGCCGCTCCGCAACGCGGGCGAGATCCGCTACCAGACCCTGGTGGCGGACGATGCCTTCTTCCGGGGCGGCGGGCTGTTGGGCGGCGAGGTTCCGCCCAGCGCGACCGAGCTCAAGGTCGCCGCTTCGCCCGACCCCCGCTCGCTGATCCTGGGCCGCCCCCACCACGAGGGCATCTACTTCGGGGCCGAGTTCGTTCCCCAGTCCGCCGACGCGGAATTCGGCATCGTGGCCGGCTACCGGGGCCGGACGGATACCCACTACCGGTGCGTGGTCCGGCGCGAGGCGAACCGGGAGACCTTCCGGATGGAACGAGTAAGCATGGGGGAGGCCGAGGTGCTGGACTCCTGGAGCCGTCCCCGGACAGGGAAGGATGTACACCGCTTCTCGGTCGACGCCACCGAAGAGGGTTGGCTGCGCTTCCTGGAGGACGACCAACTGGTGATCCTGGAGCCCGTCGAGGGACGGCTGGTCGGGGCGACCGGCATCTGGCTGGGGCCGGGCACGGCCTGCACCCTGCGGGACCTCCGCTACGGCTTCGAACGCGAACGCTTCAAGGAGCACCTGCAGCAGAACGAGGTGTTCGCGGCGGATAACTTCATGCGACACTGGTCCAGCGCCGAGGGACAATGGATTGCGGGCCGGAGCGGCTACCTTTGGCACAAGGGCGACTTCTTCAGCGATTTCACGATCCAGATGCCCTGTGTTTCCGGCGGCAAGCTGCATGTGGGCGTGCCCGAGGACGGCACCGAGGGTTCCGTGATCGTGGCCACCGCGCCCGACAAGCTGACCATGACCATCGCCTTGCCGGGCGAGGAGCCGCAGACCTACGAGACGCCGCTGGTCGCCCCCCAGGGCAAGGCGGTCAGCGACCTGGAGTATGTGCTTCACCACGAGGGTTACTGGGTGTGGATCACGCTCGGGGGCGAACGGGTGCTGCGGCACCGCCTGGATGGGCCCTTGCCCGGTCGGCAAGCCCGGGTGGACGGGCTCAGTCTGACCGACCTGCACCGCAGCCTGGTCACCCGTATCAACGTCATCGACGATGCCTTCGCCGAGTCGCCCCACAACTGGCTGATCAACGGCGGCGTCTGGCAGATCGTGAACCGTTTCCAGTGTACGCCGAGCTGGTCCCACATGATCGGCGAATCGGCCGACACCATGGCGGCCCTCTGGTACAAGGCCCTCTTCAGCGGCGATCTGACGCTGGAGTTCTATGCCGGTACCCGCCACGGCAGTTGGTACCAGCGGATGGGCGATCTGAACTGCACGGTGATGGCCCAGGAGACCACGCCCAGTTCCGGCTACACGGTCACCTGCACCGAGTGGGACGATGATCTCTCCCAGAAGTGGAGCACCCTGCGCCGCGACGGGGAGGTGATGGCCCGTTCCGACGCCTATCTGGTGCCCCGGCGGCGGGCTGGCCTCGTCCGCAAGTTCCTCAACCCTCTGGTCAGCCAGGGGCGCCCCTACCATGGTGCCTGGTACTACATCAAGCTACGCAAGTTCGGCGACAGGCTCGAGTACTATTTCGACAACGAGAAGATCTTCGAGGAGACCGATCCGCAGGTCATCCAGCAGGGACTGTTGGGCATCTGGACCTTCATGCACTCGATGACGGTGGCCCAGGTGAAGATCACCTTCCAGGAGATGACCCCGCGCCCGGTGACACTCTACCCGTCCGACGGAGCGCCAGCCCCCGCGCCTCCGGTTGCGGGTCCGGCACCCGCCGTGGACGTGACGATGAACGGGCTCCCGTTCCAGTCGCTGGACCCCGCACACTGGTCCGTCGACGACCCGGTAGGCCATGCCGAACTGCTGGTCTGTCCCGGCGCGGCCCCCGGACTGATGGTCCGCAACCGCCTCGGCTCGGGCACCATGCTGGCCAAGCCCGACTTCCCCGCTGCGGAACTGCGCAAGCTGGCTGGCTGGCAGTTCGCGCTGAAGCGGACCCCGAAGGCGGAACTGAACGCCTACTACTCCATCGGAGTGACCGACGGCCAGGGCAACTACACCCCCCAGCGCTATGCCTTCCACCGGATCAGCGGCGACAGCTTCGCCGATGGGCCGTACCAGGAGACCGGCTCCACGGTGGTGCCTGGTTCGGCCGCGAGCGAGATCGAGGAGGGGTGGACCACGGTGCAGGTCTGGATTCCCGAATCCCTGCGCACGCCCAACGACACCACCGGCCAGCAGAAGGTCCGGTTCGAAGGACTGGGGACCGTGGGGGAAAGCCAGGTGCTGTGCGGGCTCACCGGGAATGGCCCGGGCGCGACCTACTTCGTGCGCCAGTTCACGCCGGTGTTCTACGGTACGCCCATGATCGCGAGCACGGCGGAATCGGCCCTTTTCGTGCTGCGCGACTCGCGCCACGGTTCCGAAGTCCTGCGTACAACCGGGGTGGACGGGATCGATTCCGCCCTGAAGGAGCTGGGCAAGCCAGACCTCAATACCGTGTGGTTGCGGGTGAAGTACGGCAGCGGCGAAGGCTATGTGCGCGAACTGAGTTGGATCGATCTTCCCGACCAGGCTCCCTGGGAACTGGCCTGGGATGGGCAGGAACCCAATGCGGTGGTGCTGCGCCGGACGGGCTCGACGCCCGATCCCCGCTTTGCCGGAGCCACGCTGGCGCTGGCGGATGGCACGGCCTTGCCCCTTGAACCGAGGGGGCCTGGCGAATTGCTGGCTCGCTTGCCGCGTGGCGCGGCCGCCATGAAGGCCAGCGAACCCTTGCGCTTTAGCGTGGTTGTCGGCGGCGTCACCATGCCTGCGAGCCTCGACTGGCAGGCCCGGCCCTGCGACGACCGGCCGGTACTGCTGGGCATCAAAGGGATGCCCGGATTCTGTGCCAGTTTCGAGAACGGCTACGGTCGCCTGAACCATACCGGCGACATTCGGCAGACTCTGGGGTACGGCGGCCCCGCCCAGGACCGCTACCTGCAGGTGCGTAACACCGAGCTTGGGCAACGGCTCTACGCCACCTTCGGCACGGATTTCTCCCTGACCAACTACCCGCTCTGCCAGTTCCGCTATCGTGGCTACGACATGAGTTATGTCAGTCTCACCTTCAGCAACAGCCACCATGTGCGGCTGAGCGAGGACTATGCCGCCGCCGCCAAGGTCCGCCTGGCCGACCAGGATCTGACCAACGACGGCAACTGGCATACCTGGGGGGGCATGGTCACCGATGCCTTCAGCCAGACTTCGTTCCTGAGCAACCGCTTCCAGCCCACCTACGTGCGTTTCGGTTCGGCGGAAGGGGTGGACCAGACGGGGCGGTACTCCCGCCTGGACCTCGACGACGTGGTCTTCGGGCCGGCCGTCGGCAAGGCCAGCCAGTTGGCCTTCACTCCCGAGTTCTTCGACGCGGACGGGGTGCGCGACGTGCTGGTGGCCGTTTCGGCTTCGGCCAAGGGCTATGCCGATCTGGCGGATGCCGAACGGCAGGAACTGGCCTGGGTTACCCACCCGGTTGGCCAGTCCATCGCCCCGGAACTGCCGGCCGACCTCGGCGACGGCGTCCACCATCTCTTCTACAAGGCCGTGGATACAAACGGCACCGAATCCGCCGTGGCGGATCTTCCCTTCCTCCTGGACACCAAGCCGCTGGAGGTGGCCCAAGCCTTCGAGGCGTACAGCGATCCCGGCGCGAACGGGTTGGCGGCGGTCGTCCGCATGAACAACCACGGCGGCTCTCCGTGGGCCATCGAGCAGGCCTCCTTCGTCGCGGGCGACAAGGCCCGCCGGGTCCCCGCGTGGACCAACCTCTATGAGCACGCGGCCACGTCGGACAAGCTGACCCTCAACTACCCCCTCATCATGCGCCGGGCGCTCGACGAGGCCAGCAACGGGCAGACGGTCACGCTCACCATCAAGAACATCGTGGACGGCGCTGGCAATGCTTCGCCCGATCTCGCCATCCCCTACCAGATCAACTACGCCAAGGACAAGACCGGCCCCTCCTGGTACTGGCTGAAGTTCGGCACGGCGGTCCACTGGTTCTACAACTGGGACGGCTCCGCCAACGACAGCCTTGTCTTCAGCCCCGGCTCGAACAACCAGATGGAAGTGGTGAAGCGGCCGGGCGGCGTGGGCTTCGTCGACAATCTCACCTACCAGGCGAACGGCGATCTGGTCCGGCAGGTGGACTGGAAGCCGGCTACCCATCCATGGCTCTCCTGCCGCATCTACCTGCCGAAATACCGGGCGGGCCTGCGGCTGATCCTGGTCCTGGCCACGAACCAGGGGACCTACACGCTCTCGACCATGGCCCCGGACAAGGCTGGCACCGAACTAAACCGGGGGCTGAAGTTCCCCTGGGCCGCCAAGCAGTGGGTCCCCATTTCGGCGAACGTCCGCGAGCTTTTCCAGCAGGCGGGCATGAAACCGGAGCAATTGGCCAATCTGGTCGTCAGCACGGTCACCATCGCCCGGCGGAACTGCGAGAATCGCGAGCCGCTCTACCTGGACGACTTCTACCTTCATGCCGCCCCCGCCGCCGACCAGGCATCCGCCCGGATGACCTGGTATGCCTACGACGCCAGCGGAGTGGACCGGCTGGAGATGGCCTGTCTCGGCCCCGACGGCAAGGCGCAGTGGACCGAGAAGGCTACCGAACGGACGGTGAACCTGCACGATCTGTCGAAGCGGGTGAAGGGGTGCCAGTGGTTCCAGTGTACGGCCTATGACAAGGCCGGGAACGCCTCGCAACCCTTCTATCTGCCGGTTGCGGGCAACTAGGGGCCTTCCCGGCATTTGCCAAGCGCCGGGAGGCACCGGAACCCGAGGAGAGGTGCATGATGGCGCGGACCATGACGGTGGGATTGACGATGGCGGCCGTGACCTGGGGGGGCAGTCCTCTGAAACTGGGGGAACGGCGCGAACTGTTCGTGGACGACTATTTGGTCGACAGCCTGAGCGGCGCGGCCAGCATCCAACTGCATCGTCCCGTTCGCCGGGAGATTGTCTTCCGGGCGGATGCTCCCTGGGAGGGCAACGGCAGCAGCTACCAGAGCGTGTTCCGCGACGGCGACCGGCTGCGGCTCTACTACCGGGGCGGGCACCACACCGCCTCGGCCGCCTATGCCCGCGATCCCCGCTCCTGGGAGACGCTCTGCCTGGCCGAGAGCGAGGATGGCCTGCACTGGACCCGTCCCGATCTGCAACTGGTCGAGTTCCAGGGCTCGAAGCGCAACAACCTGCTGCTGGATGCCGCCATGGTGCAGGAGTTTGGCGGCAGCCCGGCCCATACCGCCGTGTTCAAGGACGCCAATCCGGCCTGCCCGGAGGCGGAACGCTACAAGATGGTGATGTTCGGGACGAAACCTAGGGGGCTCTACCTGCTGGTGTCGCCCGACGGCATCCATTTCGTCCCGCAGACCGGCAAGCCGTTCATGACCACGGGGGCCTTCGATTCGCAGAACCTGGCCTTCTGGGACAGCGTGCGCGGCGAGTACCGGCTCTACCATCGCGGCTTCAACCAGGGGGTGCGGGACATCCTGACTTGCGCCGCCCCCGACTTCGCCAGCTTCCCGGAACCCCACTGGGTCTCCTACCCGGACAGCCCCACCATGGCGCTCTATACGAACCAGCTCCAACCCTACTACCGGGCCCCCCATATCTTCGTCGGCTTCCCGATGCGCTACAACGAGCGGGGTTGGTCGGGGCCCATGCTCGACCTACCGGGGCTGGAGGAGCGGCTGGCCCGGGGCAAGCACCATCCCCGCTACGGCATGACGGTGACCGATGCCGTCTTCATGAGCACGCGCGACGGCAGCACCTTCCACCGTTGGGCCGAGGCCTTCATCCGCCCCGGTCCGCGTCAGCGGGAATCCTGGGTCTATGGCGACAACTATATCTGCTGGGGCATGTTCGAGACGCCCTCCGCCACCGAGGACGCGCCCGCCGAACTGAGTCTGCTGGCCGTCGAGGGCTACTGGGAAGGGGAGGACACCGCCTTCCGCCGCTACACGCTGCGGATCGACGGGTTCGCCTCGCTGAGGGCCCCCTATGCGGGCGGGGAGATGGTGACCAAGCCGCTGACCTTTGCCGGCGGCAGCCTCAGTGTCAATGCCGAAACCAGTGGCTTCGGTTCCTTCCAGGTGGAAATCCAAGATGTCGACGGCAAGCCCCTGCCAGGCTTTTCGCTGGCCGACTGCGAGCCTATCTTCTGCGACAGCCTGGACTACACCGTCCGCTGGCAAACCGGCGGTGATCTCCGCTCCCTGGCGGGCCAGCCTGTCCGGCTGCGTTTCGTGCTGAAGGACGCGGATATCTATTCCTTCCAGTTCGTCCCCTACCGTCCCGCCCCTCCTACCGTGACTCCCTGAAGCGAACCAAGAGGAGAAGATGCGGACAGCTCAGTTCCCCCTTCTGTTTGCCCTGGTCTGCGGGGGTTGTCTGATGAACGGATGCCAGAGTCACCAGAGCCTGGCAGCGGCTCCACCTGCGCCCTATGGCATCCTGTTTGTGGACAACACCCACAACCACCCGGAGACCGGGGAGGGGATTCCCGCCGCCCAGCAGAAGGGATTGGACCTGTTCGCCTACGAAGGGATGGCCGGCATCATCGAGTACGTGGCCTGGAGCCAACTGGAGCCGCAGCCGGGCGAGTACCATTTCAGCGGGATCATTCACCTGTTGCGGCAGGCCGAGGCGCACGGCAAGAAACTCGCCTTCGGGGTCATCTGCGGTTCCCATGTCCCCGCTTGGTACAAAGAGGAGCATCCGGATCAGGTCTTCCACTACTCGGGCGGCGAGCGGCCAACCGAGGTGGTATTGCCTTGGACCGGTGAGCCTCTTGCCCTGAACCAAACCTACTTCACGGCCTTCTTCCGGATGATGCGGGCTCTGGCCGCCGAGATTGAGGCGCAGGGGCTCACGCGGCATCTCCTATACGTGGCCATCACGGGGCCGGGCGGGGGCAATGCGCTGGAAGTGCAGTGGGCCATGCCGCTCTACGAGGACTGGCAGCGCTTCGCGTTCAACGCCGCCAAGCAGGACCTCTGGGTCGCGGCGTGGGCTCGGTGTGCGACGGAGCTCCAACTCATCTTCCCCCAGACGCCGCTGGCGCTGGCCGTCACCGACCAGTATGGCTGCGCTCCGGGTTCCACCAAGGACAAGGTCGTCACCGCCCGGAATGTGGCGCTCTCGGGACGGGTGCTGGATACGGTGATGGCGGGCGAGACGCCTGCCACCCAACGCATCTACCCGATGGGGCTCTGGCTCTCCTACTGGAACCAGTGGGGCGAGAATGCCCACCCGCTGTGCCGTCTGCTCCAGGACAAGCGTGAAGCCGGGTTCAAGATCGGCTTGCAGGGGCATCTCATCCGGCACCGCGACCTCGCTGCCCTGGAACGGGATACCATTGCCAAGGGCATCGAGGCCCAGGCCACCTGGATCGAACTCTGGCACAAGGATATCTTCAAGGACGGCTTTGCGGACATTCCTCCGCGGTACGAGAGCCACTTCCGTCCCCCCAGCCAGAGGTCCCAGTAGCCATGGCAAGACGTGGCGCATTGGACGAGCGACTGGCCGCTCTGAACGCACTGGCTGACGGCGAGATCGACCCGGACGCCATCGCTGCCTTGCGCAGCGCGCTGCGTGGAGCGGACAGTGTCCTGGCAGCGAAAGCAGCCCAGATCGTGGGCAAGCACGGCATTGCAGCGCTCTACGAACTCTTGCCCGAAACCTTCGCGCGCTTCCTGGTGGATTCCCCGAAGAAGGACAAGCAGTGCCGGGTGAAAACGGCAATCGTCACCGCCCTGCGCGCCGGTGATCTCCCGGCGGGGGAGGTCTTCCTCCGGGGCGCGCGTTTCGTCCAGATGGAGCCGGTCTACGGCGGCTCGGTTGACACCGCCGTGGCCCTGCGGGTGGAGTCTGCGCTGGGCTTGGCGGCCATGCTGCACTCGGATGCGTTGCTGGTCCTCACCGACCTGTTGGTCGATCCGGAGCCTTCGCCGCGAGCAGCGGCGGCCCGGGCGATCGGCTACATGGGCGGCGAGACGGCAGCCCTGCTCCTGCGCCTGAAAATCCGTACTGGCGACCCGGATCCCGAAGTGCTTGGCGCCAGCTTCGGGGCCTTGCTCTCCGTCGATCCACGGGGAGCGGTGCCCTTCGTCGGTGACTACCTGGACAGCTCCGACAGCGATGTCAGCCAAAGCGCGGCCCTCGCCTTGGGCGAGCACGGCGGCGAGGCCGGACTGGAAGCACTTCTGGCCTGCTGGGAACGTACCATTCTGAACTCGGCCCGCCGCCTCCTGGTCCTCCCGATTGCCCTGTCCCGCTGTCCCGAGGCCCGGACCTTTCTGCTCGAAACCGTCCGCGCCGCCGACTCCGCGCTCGCCGCCTCGGCCGTGGAG
>QKCY01000458.1 GCA_003245525.1 Victivallales bacterium
GGGCTCTGCGCGGAGTACCACGTCTCGCCTGCCGAGGTCTGCGTGCGCTTCGGCATGACCGTGCCGGGCGTGGTGGCCACGGCCTTGAACACCAGCAAGCCGGAACGAGTGGCCGACAACGTGGCCGCCGTCCAGGCGGAGATTCCCGCCGAGTTCTGGGCCGCCGCCCGCTACGCCGAACTGATCCAACCCTTCTTCCCCTTTGTCTGACCCGGAGGTCCGCCATGATCCGCACCGGCATCCTCAACCCCGCCATCCTCTCCCTCCTGGCGCGCGTGCGCCACACCAACACCATCGTCATCGCCGACCGGGGCTTTCCCTTCTGGCCCATGATCGAGACGGTGGACATCAGCCTGGTGGACAACGTGCCCACCGTGCGGCAGGTGCTCCAGGCTATGCTGGCCAACCACCAGTACGGCAAGGCGTTCATGGCCGAGGAGTTCCTGGCGCACAATCCCGAGAGCACCCTCCAGTCCTACCACGATATCCTGGGCAAGGTGCCGCTCGGCTTCGAGCCCCACGAGGCCGTCTTCAAGAAACGGGTGCCCCATGCCATCGGTCTGATCCGTACCGGCGACTGCACTCCCTACGGCAACATCATCCTGGAGTCGGCGTAGGATGAAGATCGACGCGCATCATCACTACTGGGTCTACTCCGCCGAGGAATACGGCTGGATCGGCGACCGCATGGCGGCCATCCGGCGGAGCTTCCTGCCCGAGGACCTGCGCCCGGCCATCGCCGCCGCCGGGGTGGACGGCGTGGTGACCGTGCAGGCGCGGCAGTCCCTGGCCGAGACCGACTGGCTGCTCGATCTCGCCGCCAAGACCGACTTCATGCGCGGAGTCGTGGGCTGGGTGCCGTTGCAGGATGCTGGCGTCGGGGTCCATCTGGAACGCTATGCGGCCCACCCCAAGTTCCGGGCCGTGCGCCATGTGGTGCAGGGCGAACCCAGCGACCGCTTCCTGCAAGGGACTACCTTCAACCAAGGAATCGCCTTGCTCAAACGCTGGAATCTGGTCTACGACCTCCTGATCGTGGAGCGGCAGTTGCCCCAGACCATCGAGTTCGTGGACCGGCATCCCGACCAGGTGTTTGTGCTGGACCACATCGCCAAGCCCCGCATTGCCACGAACGAGCTGGAGCCCTGGGCCGCCCGCATCCGCGACTTGGCGCGCCGCCCCAACGTCTACTGCAAGCTCTCGGGCATCGTCACCGAGGCGGACTTCGCCACCTGGACCGAGGGCCAGCTCCGTCCGTACATGGATACCGTGCTGGAAGCCTTCGGGCCCCGGCGGCTGATGTTCGGCTCCGACTGGCCCGTCTGCCTCGTGGCCTGCGACTACGTTCGTTGGCATCGGCTGGTCAGCTGGTTCGTGGGTCAACTGAGTCCCGACGAGCAGGCGCGCGTTCTCGGCGGCACTGCCGTCGAAGCCTATTCCCTGTCCTAGGCGAGAGGAGTCCGTCCCCATGCAAGCCTTCGCGATCACCGCAGCCGGGCAGGCCGGCTTTCTGGATATCCCCCGCCCGACGCCCGGTGCTGGCGAGGTGCTCCTACAGGTCCGGCTGGTGGGCTACTGCGGCTCGGACCTGAACACCTACCGGGGGCTGAACCCCATGGTGACCTATCCCCGCATCCCCGGCCACGAGATTGCGGCCACCATCGTGGCGCTAGGCCCGGACGTCCCCGCCGAATGGACGGTGGGCACCAACGTCACCCTTTCGCCCTATACCCACTGCGGGTCCTGCACCTCCTGCCGCGCCGGTCGCTTCAACTGCTGCCGCTACAACCAGACCCTGGGCGTGCAACGGGACGGTGCGGCCACCGAGTTTCTGACCGTGCCTTGGCAGAAGCTCTTCACCTCGGACTCGCTTTCGCTCCGCGAACTGGCCTTGGTCGAACCCCTGACCGTGGGCGGTCATGCGACGGACCGCGCCGAGGTGAGCGAGCGCGACACCGTTCTAGTGCTGGGCTGCGGCACCATCGGGCTTGGGGCCGTGGCTGGTGCCGCCTTCCGGGGCGCGCGGGTGGTGGCGGTGGATATCGATGCCGAAAAACTGGCCCTGGCCCAGCGCGCCGGTGCCGCCCACACCATCAACTCCGCCGACGGCAAGCTGCATGAGAAGCTCCAGGAACTGACCCATGGCGACGGACCCGAAGTGGTCATCGAGGCCATTGGCCTGCCCGCGACCTTCCGTGCCGCCGTGGACGAGGTGGCCTTTGCCGGACGCATCGTCTACATCGGCTACGCCAAACAGCCGGTGGAGTACGAGACCAAGTACTTCGTCCAGAAGGAACTGGACATCCGTGGCTCGCGCAACGCCACGCCGGACAACTTCCGCACGGTCATCCGTCTGCTGGAGCAGGGCACCTTCCCGGTGGACGAGGTCATCACCCGCGTCTACCCCTTCGCCCAAGCCGGCCAGGCCCTCGCCGACTGGGCGGCCAATCCCCCTGCCTTCACCAAGATCATGATCGACCTGGCCTCCCCCGGAACGCCGATCTCCTGATCGGCCTCCTGGCTTTCTCGTGGCGCCAGCGTCTCCACCTGCGCCACACCCCTTTCCCCCCCCGACGGCTCCCGCTGGCGGGGTTGTGACATATTTGTGGCGAATGGTGGGGTCGGCGTTGCACTCATGTGGCTGAAAGGGAACCCGATAGCGGTGTTTCGGGGTTGGGTGGCCGTGTGTGTGACGACTGGCATAGACCTTGCTTTTATTTGCACACATTCGTCATGTGCTTTCCACTGTCCGTTCCGAACCAAGCAAAAGGAGTATGCGCCATGGTTCGCCGCCCGGAATCCCGCCCATTCACTCTGATCGAGCTGTTGGTGGTGATCGCCATCATCGCCATCCTGGCCTCCATGCTCTTGCCCGCCCTGCAGCAGGCTCGGGCCAAGGCCCGGCAGGCCTCCTGCCAGTCCAACATGAAACAGATCGGCCTGTCCATCATCATGTATGCTGGCGACTACGGCGACATGCTGGTGAAGCATGGCTGCAGCTACAACTGGGACATGAACGGCAGCTACAAGACCAGTTCGCGGACCCCGCCCGAGACCTGCTACGCCTCCCAGTTGCGCGGCTATGTGGGGGACCTGCACATCTTCAACTGCCCCGCTTCGACCCGGGCCCCGATCACGGCAGGCACCGATGGCAACGACTACGGGTGGAATCTCTGGGGGATGGGGTCCCGCAGCCACGTCTCGCTGTTGACCATCAAGCAGCCCTCCGCGACCATCTGGGTCATCGACGCCAGCAACGGCTACGCCGGGGCTCCGGCCTGCACCTGTTCCACCCTCCGCGCCGACGATGGGCGCATGCGCTTCCGCCACACCGACAACGCGAACATCACCTTCGCCGACGGCCACGTGGGCACCGAACGGAGCACGTCCAACATCCTCGTCAACAACGACCTCTGGGACCGGAGCTGATCGCCGCCCGCAGCCATGCCGAGCGGGCGATGGTCTGGCAACGGTCGGGGGGCTACTTCCGCTCCTCGGGCGGGGTGCTGGCGTAGCCGCCTTGGGTGTCTTCGGCGGCGAGGAACCAGACGGTGGTGTCCGAAGGCAGTTCGGCCTGGATACAGCCGTCCACCGCCGGGACCGGGGTCTGGTGCCATTTGCGCTCCTGCCAGCGGCCTTTGGCGGTGGTGTGGAGCAACCAGGTCTTGGCCAGGCGGAGGGGGCTGGAGACGGGACAGGAGATCCGGTTCCCCGCCACGACCGTCGGCCCGAACGTAGGCAGGGCCGGAGCTCCGGAAAGCACGCGGTCGGCAAACCGGCCGATCTCGCGCGGAGCCCAGCCGGCCTCGTGGCCGTGCGGCATTTCCAGGCGCACGCAGTACTTGACGGGGCCGGGGACGAGATCGGCGCTCTTGCGCAGGCTGTCGAGGGGGTAGGCGAAGTCGTTGGTGCCGGTGACGAAGAGCATGGGCAGGTTGGCGTGGCCCAGGTACTGGCTGGGATCGCACAGTTCGTGCCACTCCCGGCGCTGCTTGGTAGTCATGTCGCCGAAGATCTTCAGCCAGTCGTCGGCGCTGTTGTCCTGGAGGAATCCGCAGCCATAGACCGGGACCGCGAAGCGCAGGCGGGGATCGACGCCCGCCATGATGCAGGTGAGGTAACCGCCCCAACTGATACCCGTGACCCCGATGCAGTTGCTGTCCACCTGGGGCTCGTTGGCCAACAGGGTGTGGGCGCGCAGGGCAGCGGCGATGGCATGGTAGGTCCAGAGATCGTGCCAACCCCGGTCGAGGTCGAACTTGGCCGGATGGTCCTGGCGGGGGCCGGCCCAGGCGTGGCGTTCGCCGTCGGGGCCGCAGCCGCCGAAATCCATGGCGATCGCGGCATAGCCCCGCGCATTCCATAGCTCGACCCACTGGCGGAACGCCCGTCCGCCGCCGCCATGCAGCAGGACTATGCCCGGGGCCAGGCGCCCGTCCGTTTCGGGCACGCCTAGGTAGGCGAACACTCGGCTGGGGCGCCCCCGGTAGGACTCGTTGTCGTAGTAGATCTCGCGAATCGTGCCATGGCGGGCGATGGTGTCGCGGGCGGGGGTTTCCAGGAGGTGATCCAGATCCCAGTTCATGGCAGATCCCTGTTACGGGTGGATGGGGTCAACGGGTCAACTGTGGGTGCAGCCAGGCCGCTCCCGCGTGCAGCCACGCGGGCCCGCCGTCGGGCTGGGCTTCGAGGACCAGTTTCTTGACCTTGCGGAGATCGGCTTTCAGCGGCAGCACGGGCTCTCGCCAGGACACGATGGCCTCGGCCAGCACCTTGCCGTCGCCCTTGACCTGGAACCGGACCCGTTCGCCCTGGAGCCGGGGCAGGCAGAGATCGGTTTCGGGCCCGTTGTGGAGGACCGCTTCGGCGGTGAATTCCCGGAAACTTCCGTCCAGGGAGTATTCGAGCACGGCCGGAGCCCGGACCCCAATGCTGGCGGGCAGGGGCTCGCCCTGGAAGGTGCGCCCGAAACCGACCGCCCCCCGCATCTGGTCGATCTTCCCGGGCCGCACGTCCACCAGCGCGACGGTGTCGCCTGCGGGCATGGTGGTGTCGGGGGGGGACTGCTGGGGCGCGAGCTGGTTGCGCAGGGCCTCGACCCCGATCCGGGTCACCCCGTTGCGCACCGTCCAATCCGTGCCGAACCAACCGAGCAGGAGCAGGGTCTCCGGGGAGGCGGAGTAGGCGTCGTAGACGGCGTAGTCGAAGTACTTCTTGGAGTCGTAGACGCCCCAGTTGAACCAGTTGCCGAAGCGGCCCCACCCCTGGTAGATGGCGGCGGGACCGTTGGCGTTCCAGACCACGACCAGGCGGTCGGGATGCTCGGGATTCGGGTAGACGAGGAAATAGCCCACGTCGTCCGCATCCAGGCGCGGGGCGCGGAGCCCGCTGTCGGGGCGCAGGAGCGAACGCCCGCGCAGGGGGGCCATCACGTCATCGAGGGGAAGACCGGGAACCAGCCGGGCTGCCACGCTGTTGTCCGGCGGACCGCCGAAGAGGATGAGGTTGCGGTTGGCGGCGACCTCGTCGGTGAGCTCGCTGTCCTTGAGCCGCAGGCAGGGGGCGAGGTTGCGCCGTTTCCACTCGTCCCGGAAGCGGTTCGCCTCCTGCTCCCACAGCAGACGGCTGGCTTCGTCCTCGGACTTGGTGCCCTGGACCAGGACAAAGGGCTGGAGCAAGGCCTCGGAGATGGGGCCTTCGATCCAGGCGGTCTTGCGCAGGGGAACGCTGGTCTCGACCAGTTGCGTGGCGTCGCGCCAACCGAGTTCCTGGGTGTAGCGGAGAGATACCCATTCCTCGCCGTCCACCCGTTGCGGCGGGAAGATGACCCGCTCGCCGTCAACGGTCAGGAACAGCGGCTTGGCAGGCGCGAAGAGCGGCGCGCTGCGCAGGAGCGAGAAGGCCTTGAGATTGTCGGTCTGGATGGTGACATGGTTGGCGTCCTCGGCCGTCGCGTCGATCTCGGCGAACTGGCCCTCCTGGCGCTTCTGGTCCAGGCGGACCCAGTAGGCCTTGCCGTGGCGCATCCGGTCCGCTTGCCAACGCACATGGGGAGGGAAGGGGACGCGCGGCTGGGCGCAGATCCAGCCCAGCCCTTCCTCGATCATCCCGCCCGGGAGGCCGCCATGCCCCTTGTTGGGGACCTCGCGGTACTGGACCGGAGCGCCGTAGTCCCGCAGTTCGGCCACCATGGCGCGGGCGTGCTCGGGCGGTACGATGGTGTCGCCGCTGCCGTGGATCACGTAGGCGGGCAGGTTGAGGAAGTTCGCGGCGAAGGCGCGGGCGGTATGCCCCTCCTGAATCCACAGCCGGAGATCGTCGAACCGCCCGGCAAACGGGCGATTCCAGCCCCAGCGCTGGGTCCAGGCCGCATTGTCGGCATTGCCGCAGATGGGCTGGATGCCGGCAAACTGGTCGGCATAATGGGCCGCCAGAAACCATGCGCCGGTGCCGCCCATGGAGCCGCCGCGCACGTAGACGCGGTTGTCGTCGATGGAAAAATCGCGTTTGACCTCTTCGATGCAGCGGAGCACATCCAGTTCGCCCAGCTCGCGGTAGTCGGTCGAGCCCCGGCCGGTGGGCGCGAGCCCGAAGGCCCCTTCGTAGCCGGGCGCGGGATGGCCCTGGAAGGGCCGGAACCAACCGTGCCCATGTAGATCCACGATCAGCGGCCAGGACTGGTTGGGATCGTAGGCCTTGGGGATGGTCAGCGAATAGGGCAGGATGATGCCGTCCACCTCGGAGATGTAGGCGCGCAGCTTGGCACCGCCCTCTTCGGGAATGCGGTCGGCCCCGAGATCGTTGACCATGGCGGCACGGGCAAGACGGCGGTAGGCCTGCTGCACGGCCCCGCGGGTCTTGGGGTCCAGCTCCCGTTTCGGGTCCAGGGGCTTGTACTGCTCCAGCACATACTCCGCCGCTGGGCCAACCCGGTGCGGTTCCGCGCCAGCTTCCGCTCCCGCTTTGCCAATCCCTGCA
>QKCY01000514.1 GCA_003245525.1 Victivallales bacterium
GCGGGAAGTACGAAAGGAAACCGCCTCCCGTACCGGGGTTGCCGCCGAACGGGTGATGGTCTCCGCCACCCATACCCATTCGGGCCCGGTCACCAACGAGATTCTGTCCTGGCGGGAGGACCCCTTGGTCCCGCCGCCCGATCCAGCCTATATGACGCTGGTGCGCGAAGCTCTGGTGGCTGCCGCCGTGGAAGCGGTGGAACTGGCCCAGCCTGCCGAACTGGCGGTGACGTCGGCCCAGAGCGAAGGGGTAGGGGGAAACCGGCTCAGCGCCGCCGGCGTGCGCGATCCCGAGGTGGGGTTGCTGTACCTGCGTTCGCTGCCCGACCATCGTCCGCTGGCCCTGCAACTGGTCTATTCCATGCATCCCACCGTGCTGCACGAGGACTCGCCCTACGTTTCCGCCGATTTCCCCGGCTATACGCGGCTGTTCGTCCAACGCGCCTTCCCGGGCCTGCGCCTGCTCTACCACAACGGCCCCTGCGGCAATCTGAGTCCCCGCTACCATGTGCAAGGGCAGACCTTTGCCGAAGCCCGGCGGCTGGGCGAACTGCTTGGCCAGCAGGTGGCCGATGCGCTCGCCCGGCTCGGCCATGCCGATTTCAGTCAGGATGTCTCCCTGGCGGGGGAATGCCAGTTCATCGGTCTGCCGCCGCGCGATTTCGGCACGGTGGCCCAGGCCGAACAGGAACTGGCCGAAGCCCGGGCGGACTACGTCCGGCTGAAGGCCGAGGGGGCACCCCATGGCCCCGTCCGCACCGCGGAATGCACCGTGTTCGGCGCCGAGGAACGGGTGACCCTGGCCCGCGCCCAGGCGGAGGGGGCGACCGCCCGGATTCTGGCGGACTATCTGCCCGTCGAAGTGCAGGTGCTACGCATCGGCGAAGCCTTCCTCGCCTGTCTGCCGGGGGAGTGTTTCGTGGAGTATGCTCTCGAACTCAAGCGTCGGGTGCCCGGTACCTTCGTTGTCAGTCTGGCCAATGGGGAACTACAAGGGTATATTCCGACCCCTGACGCAACCGGCTACGAGGCGCGCCTGAGCTTCTTCGAACCCGTTGCCGGTCAGTGCTTGATCGATGCGGCCGCCGAGCTGGCTGCCGGTCTGAGATAAGGAGCAGGAGACATGGCGAGCTTCAAGATCGGAGTGATGGTCGATTCCTTCGGCCTGCCCATTCCCGACGGGGTCCGCAAGGCCAAGGAAGTCGGGGCCGACGGCATGCAGGTGTACGTCGTGGCCGGCGACATGGTGGCGGAAGCCCTGGATGCCGCCAAGCGCCAGGCGTTCAAGGATCTAGTGGCTTCGCAGGGACTCGCCATCTCCGCCCTCTGCGGCGATCTGGGCGGGCATGGTTTCCAGATCGCGGCCGAGAATCCCGACAAGATCCGCCGCTCGAAGGCCATCGTGGATCTGGCGGTCGATCTGGGCACCCAGGTGGTCACCACCCATATCGGCGTGGTGCCCGAGGACACGGCCAGCGAGGTCTACCGGAACCAGTTGGCCACCTGCCAGGAGCTCGGGGCCTACGCCACCGCGCGCGGCGTGACCTTCGCCATTGAGACCGGTCCCGAACCGGCCACCCGCCTGAAGAGTTTCCTCGACGATGTGGCCTCGCCCGGCATCGGCGTCAATCTCGATCCCGCCAACCTGATCATGGTGCTTAACGACGATCCGGTGGCGGCGGTCTACACGCTCCGCGACTACATCGTCCACACCCACGCCAAGGATGGCGTGCAGTACCGTCCCTGCGACCCGGTCCAGGTCTACGCCTCCTTCGCGGAAGGGGGGATCGAGGGCCTGAACATCGGCGAGCTGTTCAACGAGTTGCCCCTCGGCGAGGGAGCGGTGGACTGGGACAACTACCTGAAGGCCCTGGCTGACATCGGCTACACGGGCTACCTCACCATCGAGCGCGAGGTTGGCAGCAATCCCGAAGCCGACATCCGGTTGGCGGTCCAGTTCTTGCGGTCCAAACTCGGTCGCTAGGCCGAACGTGATAGTGCCCTCCGGAGGAGTGTCTGCGGATGGCCGGGAACCCCATAGGAGACAGGGACATGATGAAGCATCTCCAACGCATGGCGGCGACTCTGGCGGCAGTGGCTGTCGGCTTCGGCCTGGCGGGCTGTGGCAAGCAGCAGGCGGCGGCCCCCGGCGACGCCCCGGCGGCAACCCCTGAGTTCAAGCTCAGCTACAGCATCTTCTTCCCCCCGACCCATATCCAGTGCCAGACTGCCCAGGCGTGGGCCGACGCGATCCGCGAACGGACCAACGGGCGGGTCGAAATCGATATCAAGGCTGGCGGCACCCTCACCAAGGCTCCCGACGTGTACCGGGGCGTGGTCAGTGGCGTCTCCGACCTCGGCATGAGCTGTTTTGCCTACACCCGCGGCAGCTTCCCCCTCCTGGAAGCCCTTGATCTGCCCCTCGGCTACCCGAACGGGGCCACGGCCACCCAGGCCGCCAACGCGATTGTCCAGCAGTTCCAGCCCAAGGAACTGGCCGACGTCAAGGTCATGTACATCCATGCCCATGGGCCTGGCGTGCTGGCCACCAACAAGGACGTCCGCACCTTCGACGACATCAAGGGCCTGAAGATCCGGGGCACCGGCCTCTCCGCCAAGGTCGTGGAGGCCCTCGGCGGCGTCGCCGTCGGTCTCAGCCAGCCCGACACCTACGAGGCCCTGCGCAAGGGCACGGTGGACGCCACCCTTTGCCCCATCGAGACCCTCCAGGGCTGGAAGCAGGGCGAAGTGATCCAGAGCGTCACCGACCTCTCCGCCGTTGGCTACACCACCAGCATGTTCGTGGTGATGAACCTCGACACCTGGAACCGCCTCCCCAAAGACATCCAGGAGATCATCGAGCAGACCAACGCCGAATGGATTCCCAAGCATGGCGAGGCGTGGGACGTGGCCGACCAGAAGGGCTACGAGTTCATCGCCGAGCTCAAGCACCCCCTCTACAAGCTGTCTGCCGAGGACGAGGCCAAGGCGGTCGCCGCCGTCCGCCCCATCCTCGACGGCTATGTGGCCCAGAGCAAAGAGAAGGGGCTTCCCGGCGCGGAAGTCCTTGCCGCTCTCCAGGACATCATCGCGAAAGCCCGAGCCGGCAAGTAGCGGAACCCGAACTCACGGAACCCTCCCCGATCGCGCCGTGTCGTTATCCCCCGGGTGACGGCATGGCGCTGTCCCGCAACGCGAAGCAACGCCCATGTATGTTCAGATTCTCCGCAGCAAGCTGCACCGTGCCATCCTTACCGGTTGCGAACTCGAATACGAGGGCAGCTTGACCATCGACCTCGACCTGTTGGACGCGGTCGGCATGTTCCCCTACGAGAAGATTCTGGTGGTGAACCAGACCAATGGGGAGCGCCTCGAAACCTACGCCATTCCCGGCGAGCGCGGGAAACGGCAATTCTGTCTGAACGGCGCGGCGGCCCGGCGCGGCCAGCCGGGCGACATGATCACCGTCATGTCCTTCGGCTCGGTTTCCGTCGAGGAGGCCCCCTTGGTCAAGGCCAAGATCGCCATCCTCGACCGCGACAACACCATCCGCGAACTCAAGTAGCGCCTCCCGCCCGCAGGTTTCCCCCAGCCGCCTGGGCCCATCCGGCTATGTGTGGGCTCAAGTGGAGGGGTGGCTTGGCGCTTGCTCTGGCGAACGGTATGGTATATACGCTCGGGTGGCAGTTCCGGCCAGGAAGCGATCGGCACCCCGACTGTCCCCCCACTTCAGGAGTTTCCAGAGCCATGCAATTGCAGGGATGCTATACCGCGACCGTCACCCCCTTCCGCGACGGCGAGGTGGACTTCGACGCCTTCGGGCGGCTGATCGAGGACCAGCTTGAAGGCGGGGTCGACGGGCTGGTGCCGGTCGGCACCACCGGGGAGTCGCCCACCGTCGATTTCGACGAGCACATGAAGATCATCGACTTCGTGGTCCAGAAGGTGAGCGGGCGCTGTCCGGTGATCGTGGGCAGCGGCGGCAATTCCACCGCCGAGGCCATCGAGCTGACCAAGCATGCGGCCGCCGCTGGTGCCGATGCCTCGTTGCAGGTGACTCCCTACTACAACAAGCCCACGGCCGAAGGGCTCTACCGCCACTTCCTGACCGTGGCCGAGGCCGCGCAGATTCCCATCGTCCTCTACAACGTTCCCGGCCGCACGGGCCGCGAAATCCCCGTGGACGTGATCGCCCGGCTGGCCCCGCATCCCTTGGTGGCGGCGGTGAAGGAAGCCGGTGGCAGCGTGGACCGGGTCAGCGCCATCCGCTCCGCCTGCGACATCACCGTGCTTAGCGGGGACGACAGCCTGACCCTGCCGATGATGAGCGTCGGTGCCATGGGCGTGATCAGCGTGGCCTCGAACGTGTTGCCCGAACCGGTCACCCGCATGACCCATGCCGCCCTGGCCGGGGACTGGGACACGGCGCGGGAACTGCATTTCCGCCTGTATCCCTTCTTCTGTGGGATCTTCGTCGAGACGAACCCGATTCCCGTGAAGGCCGCCCTCGCCATGCTGGGGCGGATCGCCGAGGAATACCGTCTGCCCATGTGTCCCATCAGCGAATCCGCCCGGGTGAAGCTGCTGGAGAGCATGCGCGCCGCTGGCATCGCGATCTAGCGCGGCACGGCGGCCAGCGTTGGCCTCGGCCACGCTCTGGCCGATCCAACCCCGCGTCATTCATCGTCCTGGGCAAGGCTCTGCCAACGGAGCCTGCCCAAGACGATGGTAGTTGTGCTCTGGTGTGGCCTGGTATGTCTCCCCAGGCAAAGGTACAGCTCCCCGGCGAATGCCGGGCTCCAGTTCGGCGGGATTCTCTTCCCCAGTGTCCCTCCCGCCCGAAACGCCCGGTGATGCCAGCTTCGTCTTCACGCATCGTTTCGGGGCTCCTGCCACTTTGCGGTCATGCGTAGAGTTTTTGGGGGCCTGACGGGAGGCGGGAGGAACCCAAAGGGGCCTTTGGCCGGAGGTTGGAAACGACTCTCCCTACCGTCCCTGCGGACATGGAGACCCAGCAGGCTCTCGCGGGACAGCACCGGGAACATCCGGGTTGGCAGATCAATACACTGCGAATGATGGGGAGCTGGTATCAGTCGTCCTGGCAGTCCGCTCCGGCAATGAGCATGGCGCGCATGGTGACGAGCGTTCTGTGCCTGGCAGTGAAGAGGGTATGGGAACCTGGGAACGCTCACCCGTGGCAAGAGAAAGCGCCGAGCTGGTGCTCGGCGTTCCCGGGGGCGGGCACGGTTGGAGGGGAGGGGAGGGTGTTCCTGGAGGGGACAGACACACTGCATTGCCGGGAACCGCTGCGGTGTTGATCGGCATTCCGGTCCCGTGGGCAAAGCAGGATAGTGCTCCGCAGACAGGGGAGGGGAGCTCCCCCCCCGTGTAGGGAAAGGCTTGGTTTTCCGTATCTTTTTTCCTTGCGGACAGTTGACAGGCCACTTAATTCTAGTATTGTAGTACCAGAATAAAACAAGACAGGCGACGGACCCCTCCCATGAGTTCCCTAATCGGCATCTCGGAAGCAGCATCGATCGGTTGGCACGCGATGATCGTCCTGGCCAGTTCGGGCGACAAGTTGTGCTCGACGGCGGAGATCGCGGACCGGCTCCAGGTTTCGGGAGCGCACCTCTCCAAGGTGCTGCAGCGACTGACCAAGGCGGGTCTGGTGGACGCCGTGCGCGGTCCCCACGGCGGCTTCTCGCTCGGCAAGCCCGCCACGGAGATGACGGTGCTCGACATCTACGAGGCCATCGAAGGTCCCTTGCAGGAACGCAAGTGCCTGCTCCGCGAACCCATCTGCAACGGCAAGTGCTGCATTATCGGCGATTTGTTCCACCGCATCGACGAACTCAAGGAGACTCTCGGTAGTCTGAGCCTTGAGGAAGCGACGGCGAAATCCCTCCACTAACCCCTCTCTCCGGGAAGGATACGTGTACGTGAAACGGAAGATCATTACCATCGACGAACGGAAGTGCAACGGCTGCGGGCTCTGCGTCCCGGCCTGCCACGAGGGGGCCTTGGCCATCGTGGACGGCAAGGCCCGGCTGGTGAAGGACAGCTACTGCGACGGGCTCGGCGACTGCCTGGGTGAGTGTCCGCAGGGCGCGATCACCATTGAAGAGCGGGATGTGGATGCCTACGACGAGGCTGCCGTGCAGAAGCACCTGGCCGAACGAGCCCAGGCAGAGGCCAAGCCCGCCCCCCCGGCGGGCGGGTGCCCCGGACTCCGGGCCTTCAGCCTAGCCACCGCGAAACCGGCGGGCGGCGGCTGCCCCGGTCATCGTGCGGTCAGCCTGGATGCTCCCAAGGCGGCGGGCGAAGCGGCTCCGGCGGCATCGGCGCTCAGCCAGTGGCCCATCCAGCTCCATCTGGTCTCGCCCAACGCTCCGTACTGGCAGGACGCGGACCTGCTGGTCGCCGCCGACTGCGTGCTGGCGGCCTATCCGCGGCTGCACCAGGACTTGCTGCCCGGCCGCAAGCTGATCATCGCCTGCCCGAAGCTGGACGACACGGACAACTACGTGGCGAAGCTGGCGGCGATCCTCGGCGGCAACTCGGTCCGCAGCCTCACCGTGGCGCGCATGGAAGTCCCCTGCTGCGCCGGCATCTGCCTCATCGCCGAACAGGCCCTGGCCCGGGCGGGCCGGGACATCCCGTATCACACTGTCACCATCGGTATCCAGGGCGACATCCTGGAACGCAACTAGGCCAACCAAAAGGGAGATCGAGCAATGGCCAGCATGTTCTGCTATCAGTGCGAGCAAACCGCGAAGTGTACCGGCTGCACCACCTTCGGCGTCTGCGGCAAGAGCCCGGAGACCGCCACCGCCCAGGATGTCCTCTTCCAGGTAGCCAAGGGCGTCGGCCA
>QKCY01000437.1 GCA_003245525.1 Victivallales bacterium
ATCCCCCATGCAGCTCGGTGTTCGTCCCAGCCCTCTCAAGCTCAAGCAAGACCCGCCTGCCCTGTGTTCCTGGCTGGCGGCCAATGGGTTCGACTCCATCGATATCCAGGGCTCGCTCCCCGAAGCCACCGCCCTATGTCTCGAACACGGGCTCGTCCCCGGCTCCTTCGACCTGCCCGGCGTCGCCGCCACCATGTCCCCCGACGCCGGCAAACGGCAGGCTGCCGCCGAGGCCCTCTGCGCCGGGCTCGACCAGGCGGCGGAACTGGGCCTGCGCACTTGGTTCGTCTGTTTCGTTCCCGAGGACCGCTCCCGCTCCCGCGCCGAGAACTTCGGGTATTGGGAAGCCTGCTTCCCCGCCATCGTCGAGTACGCTGGTGCCAAGGGCATCCGCATCGCCATGGAAGGCTGGCCCGGCCCCGGTCCCGAGTATCCCACGCTCGGCTGCACGCCCGAGATGTGGCGGCGCATGTTCGCCGCCGCCAGTTCGCCAGCCCTCGGCCTCTGCTTCGACCCCTCCCACCTGGTCCGCATAGGCATCGACTACCGGCGGGTGCTGGGGGAATTCGGCGACCGCGTACACCACGTCCACGGCAAGGATTGCGCCTTCGACCACGAACGGCTCTACCGCCAGGGCCAGTTGTCCGCCACCTTCGAGCGACCGCCCTTTGCGTGCAGCGAGGGCTGGTGGCGCTACTGCGTTCCCGGCGATGGCGAGGTGGTCTGGCGCGACGTGGTCGTCGCCCTGACCGCCGCCCACTACGAGGGGGTCGTCAGCGTGGAACTGGAAGACGGTCTGTTCATGGGCGACGAAGCCGGCAACCGCCGGGGTCTTCTCCGCGCCCGCGACCATCTGCGCGCCGCGCTCGCCTAGAGGTTGCATTCCCCGTTTCCTACCGTAGTATGTTTTGTTTTCGCTAGTCGCAGTTCTAGGAGTGCCCACCATGCCCGATCTCAAAGACGAACTTGACGCCCTGTTCGAGGACGACGGCGAACCCAAAGCGGAGGAAGCCGCCGAGGAAACCACCGAGGAGCAGGCCGAAGAGGCCGCCGATGGCGAGAAGACCGACGCGAAGCCCAAGAGCGGCTTGGCCAAGAAGAGCAAGCTGGTCGGAGCCCGTACCGGTGCCATCAACGTCGCCCGCAAACTGCCCGGCAAGCCTGCGGTAGGCACCAAGCCCGCGGCCAAACCCGCCGAACCGGCCCCGGAAGCGGAGTTCGAAGAGGAACCCGCCCATGCCCATGTCAGCCATGCCAAAGTGGCGGCGGCCCCGGCGAGTTCGGGTGGTGCCGGAGTGGGCACGCCCATTTTGGCCTGCGCTCTTCTCCTGAACCTCGTTGTGCTCATCATTGTCGGCCTGCTCATGGCCAAAGTGGGGAAGCTCGAGAAACAGTTGACCGAGGTGGCCAACGAGACGAGAATGGCCAGCAACATGTCTCGTGCCAAGCTCAGCCTCTACACGGACCGCGGAGGCATCCAGAACGCGGTTCTGGTCATCATGCCGAAGGATGTGACCGAGTACCCCAAGGGGACGAAGGTCTACGTTCTGCCACTCGACAAGCTGACCCGTTCCGAAGGGCAGTAGCCTCCTTGGTCCTCGTCCGGCAGAGAGCCGAACCGGTGATATATTGCTCGCCTGTGACCGGTTGTTCCGGTTCTCCCGAACGTCCCAGCCAAGGACTATTGAACGTTTCATGGCCAGCCATTCCCGCTCCTCCTACACCATCACTCTGCTCCATGTCGTGCTGACGCTGATCGCGTTGAGCCTGGTGATTCCCTTCGTCTGGATGGTGCTCACCAGCCTGAAGGAGTTGGAGGAGTGCGGACTCGAAAGCTGGCTGCCGGTCGAGTTCCTCTGGAAGAACTACTCGGACGTCTTCCGGATCGAGGGCATCCAGTTCGGTCGCTGGTACTGGAACAGCGTCTTTGTCGCCGCCTCCGTCACCTTCCTGCAGGTCTTCACCAGTTCCCTGGCGGCCTTCAGTTTCGCCCGGCTCGAATGGCCGGGACGGAACAAGGTCTTCCTCCTCTACCTGGGGACCATGATGCTGCCGGGACTGGTGATGATGATCCCGAACTACAACATTATGATCCATTTGGGCTTGGTGGACAGCTATCTCGGCCTGATTATCCCTGCCGCGTTCAGCGCCTTCGGCACCTTCCTGCTCCGCCAGTTCATGATGAGCATCCCGAAGTCCCTCGACGAGGCGGCGGAGATCGACGGGGCCAACAAATGGCAGCTCTACTGGGATGTGATCCTGCCCTTGGCCCGTCCGGGCCTCGTCACCCTGGCGATCTTCACCTTCATCGGCAACTACCAGAGTTTCTTCTGGCCGCTGGTCATGCTGAAGAGCACCCACCGCTACACCCTGCCCATCGGGCTGCTCTTCTTCGACAGCTCGCAGGGCCAGCAGACCAACCTGATGATGGCGGCCATCACCATGTCGGTGGTGCCCATGATCATCATCTTCGTCCTGCTCCAGAAACGGCTGGTGAAGGGCATCCAGATGGGCGCGGTCAAGGGCTGAGATGAACCCGGCCTTCCCAACGGTCGTCACGACCGAAACCGTGGCGGGACTCCGCTTCGAACTGGAGATGGTGGCGGACTTCGAGCAGGTGCTCGACCATTACGTGGCCACGGCCAACGAACGGGTCGAACGCATCCCCTACTATGCCCACCTCTGGCCCGCCTCCCGCGCCCTGGTCACCTGGATGGCCGAGCGACCTGCCCTCTGGGCCGGCCAGCGGGTTCTGGAACTCGGTTGCGGCCTCGGCCTGCCCGCCATCGCCGCCGCCCGTATGGGCGCGCGCCAGGTGATCGCCTGCGACTCCCACCCGGACAACGGCATCTTCCTCCTCCGCAACGCCGCCCGCAACGCCGCGATCGTGCGGGTCCTCACGATGGACTGGGGGCGTCCGGCCCTGCGAGTCCTGTTCGACCGGATCGTCGGCAGCGATCTGGTCTACGAGCGCCCCATGATCGAGCCCCTGTTCCGGGGAGTCGCCCAGATGCTGGCTCCCGGCGGCCGCTTCATCCTGGCCGACCCCGGTCGCCCTCCCCTGCAACAGGCCGTCGAACACGGCAACGCCCGCGGCTTCCGTTCGGAACTCTATGCCGAGAACGACGGCTTCGTGATCGAGTTCACCAAACTCTGACGGATCACAAATCGGCGAATCCGAAGGGGTTGAGGAAGGTCCGCTGGGTGTGTCCGCCCTCCTGCCGGACGAGCTCGGCCCGGACATAACTGCCGATGCCGGGCGTGGTCCGGTAGTTCAGCGTCTCGCCCACCTGCACGACGTGGCCCAAGGGCCAGGGACGGTCGCTGGTGCGGAAATCCGCGACCGGCTCCAACGAGGCCGGCGCGGCAATCCAGCGGACCTCGCCGCAGTCATCGGCACGAACCGTGATCGTCCCCCGCATCGGATCGACCTGCACCTCCCGGAGTTTGGGGAAGAGGCAGCGCTCGGCGCGTTCCGCCTGGTAGTTGACCCCCTTGGTCGAGGAGCAGAAACAGAACCGCCCCGTCAGCATGGCCTCCCGCACGGCGGCGGCGGTAGGCTCCCCCAGGAAGAGGATATTGAAGGACTGCCGGGCCTCGTGCAGTTTGTGCATGTCGTCGGCCCCGAAACCCCAGATCGGGCGGGCAGGCATGAACCGGGCGAGCAGTTGGTCCCAGAGCCCCTCGTCGTATTCCTGGAAGCGGGTCTCGCAGTTGCTCACCTCCATGCCCACGAGGCACTCCGCCGGGTGGTTGGCGAAGCGCTCCACGTACCAGTCCAGCGGCTTGCGCTCCCACCAGGCGTGCTCGTCGGAGATGCCGGGATGGTTGATGGTCGCCAGGCCGCCCCGCTGCCCGATGGCCTGTATCTGGTCGTCCTCCCACACCTCCCGGCCCTGGGCGTCCACGATTCCCCCATAGGGAGCGCCCTTGCCCGTCCGCTCGTACCACACCCCGTAGTCGCAGAAGAAGCTGTTGATGTGGTGGCGGAAGGTCAGCTCGTTGCCCTGGATGCCGATCACGCCCAGTTCCTCCGGGCTCGGGCACCCGTAGTCGGTCCACGGCCATGTGGGGTTGGCCGGAAAGCCTGGCGGGTACGGCTCGGCGGGATAGGGGCTGCCCGCTTCCGGCGGCAGTTCCTTCCAGAGAACGCGGGCGTTGGGCCGGTTCCAGTCATGGTCGGTGATGGAGATCACCGTGAACCCGGCCCGGCGGTAGGCCCCCACCACCTCTGCCACCGGTTGGTAGCCGTCGCTCTGCAGCGTGTGCAGATGCAGGGCGGCCTGGTGGGATTGCACCCGCTCCCAATCGACTCCGTCGTAGGGATTGAGGACCAGGTCCTTGGTCCGGCCAACCATGTCCTCCTCGCCCCATGGCTGGAGCGAGAACAATGCGCCGGTCGTTTCGTCGTGTGGGTCCATGGAATAGCTCCAACTGCATTCGCCGAGGAACACACCATAGGTTGCCAAACCCGGAAGACGACCCGGGATTGCCGCCCGGTTCGTCGCGGCCTATCTTGGTGCGGACCAACTCCTCTCTCTGGGATCATTCGATGTACCCACCCGAAACCATCCAGACCGCCCGGCTCGTTCTTCGCCGCATGGTGCCGGACGACGCCGAAGCCATCTTTGCCACCTATGCCCAGGACGAGGAAGTGACCCGCTTCCTCGTCTGGCATCCCCACCGTTCTGTGGAGGATACCGAGGCCTATGTGGCGAGCTGCATCCAGGCATGGGACAAGGGCACCGAGTTCACCTGGGCCATCCGGAAGGAGGATGAAGCCCTGATCGGCGCCATTGCCCTGCGGGTCACCGGATTCAAGGCGGACTTCGGCTACGTCCTGGCCCGGTCCTACTGGGGGAACGGCCACATGGCGGAAGCCCTGCGACCGGTGGTGGACTGGGCATTGGCCCAGCCGACCATCTTCCGGGTGTGGGGAGTCTGCGATGTGGAGAACCTCGCATCGGCCCGCGTGATGGAGAAGGTGGGCATGACCCGGGAAGGCATTCTCCGCCGCTTGGTCATCCATCCCCAGATGAGCGATACGCCACGCGACTGCTTCTGCTATTCGCTCGTCAAATGACCTCTCACGGTCGGGGTACTGTGCCCACCGTAGCGAAGTCGCGATCAGCCACGAGGCCCCAGGTCGTCCCGGCGTCGGGGGAGAACATGAGGGCACGGCGGTTGCCCGGATGGTCGGTGCGGTAGAACCAGAAGGTGGACCAGTAATCGTAGGAGAGGAACAGCCTCCCGCGATGATCGATGGTCAGCCGGTGGTAGAAGATGCTGTATTCGCTGAAGGGCGCCAACACCAGCGGGCTGGCCGCCGACCACGGCTGCCCCGGACGTTTGCTCATCCAGGCCAACGAACCGTAGGAGCTGGCCGGGAAACGGTCGCCGTGGGGCAGCCAGAGCCGGAAGACGAGGTGCAAGGTGTCGTCCGGAGCGCAGACCAGGCCCACATAGGTCTGGCTGAGCCCCGGCCCCACCTCTTCGGCCGGAGTCCAGCCGCCGGAAGCGTCGTTGGGCAACACGGATTGCGAATAGCGGAAGGTGCGCCCGTGGGTCCCGATCAGAACATGCAGGAATCCCTTGCTGTCCATCGTGATGCATGGCGTGTTATGGACATCGTTGGCGGGGGGGCCGTAGCCCACAAGCTGGGGCTTGTTCAGGATACCCGTCTGCCGGTCGTAGGTGGCCACATAGGTCGGCACGCCCGGCACCTTCTCCGCCGGGTCGGTGGCTTCCGCCCAGGCCACATGCACCTTGCCGTCCCGCGACACGATGGAGGAAGGAATCCCCGAGTGGTTGGAGAGGCCGAGACAGAGCGTGGACAGCCGCACCGGATCGCCGACCACGACCGCCCCGTTTTCCCAGCGCGGCACAAAAAGATCGAGATCGTTCAGGCTCCGCCAGATCAGTTTCTCGTCCCTCGCGGTCCGCACGATGCGGATGAACGGCGGCGGCCCTTCCGGCACATTGTGCCCGGAAAACTGCTCGATATCGAAGCTCCCGCCACCGGGAATTGGAGCCGCCGCCAGCGTCTTACCATTGTCAGCGGAATAAAGCAACGCCGGTTGGGAGTCCACGGTACCGATCACATAGACCCGGTTTGCCGCATCGAAGGCCACCTTGTTCAGGCGCATGCGCGCCGGTTGTCCCCCCACCTGCCAGGGAGTCAACTGCCAGCGCCCCTCGCGTCGCGCCCACAAGCCCGCGTCCGCCGCCACGAAGGGACGGTTCTCCTGGTCGAAGTAGACTTGGTTGTCGAGCGGATAGGCGGGCAGGTAGCCGAACTGCTCGTTCTCGTGCTGGTAGGGTCTGAGATCGAGGGGAATCGGCAGCGGCGAGGCGGCGGGGGCCACCCCGCGTCGGAACGTGATCGTGGAGTAGGTGCTGAACCCGCTTCCATCCTGGGGCTCGACCCGCAGGCGGCAGGTGTGGGCATCCCCGGTCGCGGGCAGCGTCGCCTGCACAGTCACGGTCTTCTTGTCCTGAGCAGCTACGGTCACCCGTTGGTCGCTCAGCACGACGGGCCAGGGCGCAGCAGGATACTCCACGTTCAGCGCGAACTCCTGGGCCTCCCGGGAATTGTTGCCGACGGTGAAACGCAGCTCCTGGCTCGCCCCCGCGTCGCCATAGAGCGTCCGGCTATAGGGGGTCAGCGGCCAGCGGTTCTCAAGAAAGGGAAACCAGGACTCGGGATCGGGCGTCCAGAGCGAGAGATTCGGGGATAGGTCTCCCGACCGCCAGCGGGTCACGCCATCGATCTGCACCGTGGCCTGGAACTTGGGCAGGTGCAGCCGCCAGGGTGCCGGGGAACGGGTGGGATCGGCGGGAATCTCTCCGGCCGCCTTGCCGGTGGCATCCACCGCCAGCTCCTGCACGGCATGTCCCGCCGCGTCGTACAGCACGACGGGTTGGTCGCCGGTCGGCACCCCGCTCAGTTCCACCTTGAAGCCCTGGGGTTCGGGGCGGAAGCAGATGTCGCCCTCCTGCTCCGGATTCCGGACCACGATCGGTTCCTCGTGCCGCCGGTCGCGATGCCCGCGCGAGGTCTCCACCAGGAACTTGGGACAATTGGTGCGGAACCCCCACCAGGCCTCGGTGCCGTAGCGGTCGTTGGTCACCGTGATGTTGAGCCCGTAGACTCCTTTGGCGGGAACCGGCACGACCAGCAGGGCGCTCTGCGGCTCGCCTGGCTGCCCCTTGCCGACACCGTCGTCGGACAGCCAGGCCTCCTGCAAGACGGTCCGGTCAGGGCCGAAGAGGAGAGCCCGCAAATGGGTCGGGACGTCCCGGTGGTTGCCATCCTGCTTGTACACCTGCACCCGCAGTTCACCCGGTTCCGCCAGGAAGTAGACACCCCCGGCTCCGCCCAGACGTAGCCCCATGCCCTCCTCGCCGCCCAAAGCGGCGATGCCATCGGCGCGTGCCATTGCCATGATCGCCAATCCTCCCGTCGCCACCCGGAATGCCCGTGCGATCCGCATGTCTATTCCCCTTGCTGCGCGCAACGGCCGAGAATCCCCGCCGCGTTGTCGCGCAGGATGCGTTGCTTGGTGAGGTCGTCCAGCTTGGCCCCGAGTATCTTGCCAAGTTGCTGGGTGAGACTGTAGAAGTAGCAGTCCGAACCGAAGACGATCCGGTCCGCCCCGGCCCCGGCCACCAGGTACTCCACCAGGCCCCGGCGGCAGGCGCTGAAACAGGTATCGATGTAGATCCGGGGAGCGGCCAGGGCGGTCTTGATGTACAGATCGGGATTCTGGCTCCCGCCGTGGGCGAGGATGACCGAGAGCTCGGGAAAGCGTTCGGCCAGACGCAGAATCGCCGCGAACTGCCGGTCCTGCCCCCAGGTGTGGAACAGCACCGGGAGAGCCCGTTCGTTGGCAATCGCGTAGGCAGGCAGGTAGGCGGGATCATCGTAGGGAAAGCCGTTGTGGTCGTGCAGCTTGAGCCCCGTGAAGCCATCGGCCAGACACTGCTCCACCTGCGTCTGTACCTCTGCCGGACTGGCCGGAAACAGGGAGACATAGCCGAGAATCCGCCCCGGACAGGCCTGCATATAGGCCAGCACCTCCCGGTTTCCCCAGTCCATATTGCGCCCCATGCACTGCATGTGGCTGCACACGATATGCTCGACATGCACCCGGTCCAGCACTTCCAGCAGACCTTCGGCGGCGAGGTCGGGAATGGGGTAGGCATACCGGCCCACATGGCCGTGCAAATCGATGACGCCGAAGTCCGGCGCTTCGCCCGCCCGCAGTTTGTCCAGGAGCGCACTCATCGGCCGATCCCCTCCTGCAAGCGGCGGAAGTTGCCCGCGCCGATCCACTCCCGTTCCTCGCCGGTCAGATCGGCATAGAGGAGTTGGCCAATCGCCGCGCCCGCCTCCGCCGCGGGCAGACCCGTGCCGAAGAGCAAGCGGTCGGCCCCCACCATGCTCGCATAGAACTCGACGCCGCAATGGGCCGTGAAGTTGTTGCCGAGAGACAGGAACGTGTTCGGGAAAGCCTGGAGCAGCGGGACCAGATTCCGATTCTGGTTATAGGCCACTTCCGCTACGATCAGGGGCAGTTCGGGAACCCATTGCGCCCACTGCGCGACCACGGGCAAAGGCACCAAGCGGGATAGGCAGAGAACGGGGAGGCGCATCGCCGCCAAAGCCTCCAGCAGCGGCCCCGCCACCCAGCGTTCCGGCAGCCAGTAGTCGGGACCGGGCCGCACAACCACCGCCCCGGCGCCGGCCGCTATTGCTCCGGCCACCTGCTCGGCTTCGCTGGGGACATCCCCGCAGTGGGCGGGCAGGACGACGGGACAGGGCAGCAGTTCCGGGAACTCCGCGCACGCCTGGTACAGGCTCTCGTTCGAGCGTTCCACATCGAAGTCGATCCCGTCCGGCACGATCCGCGCCAGGGCCTGGCCGATCCGGTGCCGGTGCAGTTCCGCAACCAGTTCCGCCGCCGACACCGCCTCGCGCTCTCCGGCTGCCAAGCCACCGAACCCCGCCTGCACGTCGATGAGTTCCACCATGGCTGGACTCCCAAGATCGAAGCCACCAAGCGCTTACTTGGTGGTGTGGGTATAGACCCCGTCCCAGTTGGCGGGCGGTTCCTCCGCGAACTCGTCGAGCCGTTCGCGATATGCGGCATACAATGGGTCGGGATGCTCTTGTTCCAAGCCGGCCAGGGCCTCTCCGGCGGCGGCGAAGTCACCGGACAGGTAGAACCCGACGACCCGGTTCCATTGCTCGTTCACCCCCTCCGGCAACGGCTTGCCCAGCGGTTCGAAGATCCGCACCGGCAGGGCGCGCCCCTTCACCCGGACCTGGTCCACGTAGCGGGCGTGGTCCTGCCAGTTCGCCGCATTCAGGGTCTGTTCCGAAACAAGAATCCCGACCCCATAGGCCTTGGTTAGCCCCTCCAGCCGGCTGGAGAGGTTCACCGTGTCGCCCATGACCGTGTAGTTGAAGCGGTCGCGGCTGCCCATGTTGCCCACGCTGGCGGGGCCGGTCGCGATACCGATGCCGATCTTGACCGGAGGTAGCCCGCGCTCCTCCCAGCCGCCCCGCAGTTCCGCCAGCCGGGCCTGCATCCGCAGGGCGCAGGCGATGGCCCGGGCGGCGTGGTCCTCCTGGTCGGCGGGAGCGTTCCAGAAGGCCATCACCGCGTCGCCGATGAACTTGTCCAGAGTCCCGTCCTCGGCCAGGAGGATGTCGGTCATCTCCGTGAGATACTCGTTCAGGAAGGAGGCCAGTCCGGCGGCAGTGAATCCCTCGGAAAGCCCCGTGAAACCGCGGATATCGCTGAACATGATCGACATCTCGCGCTCTTCGCCGGACAGGGTCAGGCTCCTGGGATCGTGCATCAGGCGGTCCACCACACGGCTCGACACGTAATGGGCGAAGGCGTGGCGGATATAGGCCTTCTTGCGGTCCTCCATCAGGTAGTTCACGGACATGACCACGACCACCAGCAACACGATGCTGAAGAGCGGGAAGATCACGCCCACCTGGGTATTGTGCAGAAAGAACACGTAGTAGTTCAGGGCCACCGACCCCACCAAGGTCAGGATGCCCGACAGGACGCCCAGGAGCGCCGGGCAATAGGCCAGAATGGCGCTCAGGGCGACCCCTCCCACCAACAACCCGAAGGTGATGATGCCCCGTTCGCGCACCTGGTCCCGGCGGAACAGGTCGCCCTGGAGGATGTTGTCCACCAGAGTCGCATGGAACTCCACGCCGGGGATCGGGGAGTCCATGGGCGACGAACGCAGATCGTGCAGTCCGCCCGCCGAGGTGCCCACGAAAACATACTTGTCCCGGAAGACGTCCTTGCCAGCCCGGCCTGCCAACACATCGCTCGCCGAGATGTACGGGAAAGCCCCCCGTTTGCCGCGCCAGTTGATCATGGCCATGCCGTCGGGAGTGGTGGGCAGGAAGTTGTCCCCGACCTGCACCCCCAACATGCCATTGGTGCCGCAGACAAGCTGATAGGTCGTCGTCCCGGTCCCCACCCGGTACATCTCCATGGCCAGGCCCGGATAGGGCATATTGTTGTACTCGATGAACAGTGGCACCTGCCGCACAACGGCATCGCCTTCGACCCAGGCGTTCCAGAAGGCCTCGGTCATCGCCCCGCTACTGATGGAGGGAACGTTGAGCAGGGGCCGCCAGGCGTGCAGCAGGGGTGGTTTCGATCCGGGAGGCAGCCAGGCGATGTTGCACGAGGGGAACGGCACTTCCTGCGGCTGGGGGACTCCGTCCGGAATCAGGATGAAGAGATAGCCCAGCACCACCGGCAACCCGTCGGCCAGGGCGTCGCCCAGCGCCACGTCGTTGTCGAGGCTGTCCTCCGGCAGGTCGATCTTGACGCCTGTCTCGCGGGCCAACTCATCGGCGAACCGGCGGGGCGAGAGCCGGTCCGGCTCCGCGAACACCATGTCCATGCCGATCACGGTGGGCCCGTTCGCGCTGATCTTCCGCAGCAGGTCGGCAATGACGGTGCGCGGCCAGGGCCATTGGCCCAACTCAGCCAGGCTCTTGTCGTCGATGTCCACGATAACGCAGCGGCCGGCGGTCTGTTTGCCGCCCCTGAGGTTGAACATCCAGTCGACCATGCGCGAGTCCAGGCTGCGCATGCCATTGCGGAGCGCCTGGTGGCTCTGCACCTGGAAATACAGCAACAGAAGCAGGCCAACCGTCAGTACGCCCGCCTTGAAGCCGTCGGGGCGGCGGAGCCAACGCCAACCGATGTTGAGCAGTGAGCGGAAGGAGATCATGAACGGACACGGGGCCGCAACAGGAACGCATGCAGGAACAGAAGTCCACAGGCCAACAGACCGCACACCCAGGCGCCGCTAGCATAGTCGCGCCGCAGCACGCCGCCGGTGGGATCGGCCCCCAGCCCCGCCGTCCGGCAATCTCCCAAGTCCCCCTCCCGGGGGGACAGGGCGTTGCAGGCGAAGCGGTAGGTCTGGTCGCCGACTCGGGCACTGTAGACGCCCGGGACCCCTGCCGCAACCGCGCATTCGCCAGATGCCTGGCCAGCCAGCTCCCGCGCCGGTCCGTCGGGGACCTCCAGCCGGATGGCTGGCGCGGCCACGTCGGGGGGGATTGGGGGCAAGAGCAGACGGGCGGTCTGTCCCATCCGCACCTCCGTTTCGACGAAGCCCGGATGGTGTTCGGCTCGCCAGTCCAGCAGATTCCAGAACAGGGCGGGCCAGTTCGGCGTGCGGGAGATGGTGGAACGGGAGACATCCAGGTACATGCGGAGCGCGTGCCCGCCACCGGCTTCCAGGTCCTCCAGCAGGGAGGTGTTGCCCGCCATGAGCACGGGCTGCCCTTCCGGCTCGGTGCCCGCCTGGCCGGCCCAGACAACGCCGCCGAAGTCCAGCCCCTGGATCAGGCGGTGTCCCCAATCCGCCACGAATGGACCCGTGAAGGGCAAGGACTCCTTGGGCACCCGGATCTCCAGCGTCCAGCGCTGCGCCTGGGCAGGACCTGGCGACCGGTCGGAGATCACCAGTTCGGGCACCCCCGCAGCCGGATCACGCAACCCGCTGGCTGCGAGAGCCTGGTCGACCTGTTCGCGCAAGGTGGCATCCGCGATGGCGTTCACCACCCTCACCCGATGCGGACGCGGCGGCAGCAGCAGGACCTGATTGTCGGTCGCCAGAGCGTCGGCAGCCAACTCGGCGCGAACCATGTCCACCGCCTTGGGCAACTCGAAGACTACCTGCTCCGAGCCTCCTGGCGGCAGATCGAGCGAACGGTCCAGGCCAAGGGGCTGGCCATCGCCGGTGACCGTCAGCGATGTCCGCACCGGCACCCGACCCGGATTGGCTACCTGGAGGAAACAGCGGTCGCGCTCTCCATCGAGGGGAGAGCGGCGGGCCGCGATGAACGCCGCATTCGGTGCCGGGAGTCCGACTGCCAACCAACGGCGACCGGGAACCAGCATCCCCTCCTCGGGCGGGTGGTCCGTGACCACCGCCACGGCAGCTCCGGGTTCCCCCACCTCCGCCGCCAGGGAGAGGGCAGCCACCAGATTGCCAGCGGGGGCCAAGCAGCGCCACCGTTGCTCCACCTGGTCCAAGGCCAGGACCGGAGGCGCGGCGGCCACGGCCACCTGCGGATCGGCTCCCGCCAGGATCACGCGGACACTGGTCGGCCGGTAGCGGTCCACCTCCTTGCGCAGGGCTGCCAGTCCGCGGTCGCGGGCACTCGTCTCCCCCACCACTGCCCGGAGGGAGTAGGAATCGTCCAGCACCACCACCAGCGGTCGCGCGCCGCGCCCCGCCAGGTAGCGCAGGTCAGTCGCGGCCAGGGCCAACGCCACCAGCGCCAGCAGTTCCACGAGGAACAGCAGGGGCATCCGGAAACGTTCCAGCCGCCGGCCGCCCTGCTCTGCCCGCGCCAGGGCGGACCACAGGAACAGGGCGGTCACCTCCCGACGTTCGAAGCGACGGTGCAGCAAGTAGATGGCCACCAGCCCCGGCACCGTGGCCAGACCCAGCAACGCCAGCGGATAGGCGAGGAACGGCATCAGCTAGCCTCCAGCAGTCCCATCCGCACCAACGCCTCCAGGGCCACGTGCCCGCCCTCCGGTCCCGCCGTCAGTTCGACCAGTTGCACCCCGCAGGCGCGGGCCGCCTCCCGCCACAGAGCCTGGTGCTCGGCCAGAGCCTGGAGATAGACCTGCCGGGCATGCTCGTCGACCCGGACTTCCAGTTCCTCGCCCGATTCCACATCCACCAACCGGGAGTTGCCCCAGAGCGGCGGCGACAGTTCCTCCGCCGCGAGCACCCAAAGCACCACGGCCAGTTGGGCTCCATCGGCGAAACGCCGCAGGAACGGCAGGGGCTCCCCCGGCCAGAGCAGATCGCTCACCAGAGTCCGGATGCCGTTCCGGCGGAGGGCGGGTGGCTCGGCCAGCAGCGATTCGCCGGGACTCCGCGAAGCCGTGAACTCGGGCAGTTCCCAGGTCGCCAACCCCGCCCCGTCGCCGGGCCAACGCTGGACCCGTTCCCCCAGGCTCCAGCCCGCGAGGGAACAGCGCGCATTGAGCGCCGCCACCCCCAGCAGGCCAGCCAGACGCAGGGCCAGAGCGCCCTTGGCGGCGGTCACCGGCCCCAGGGAGCGGGACCCATCCACCAAGAGGTCGAGATGGGGGACCACTTCCTCTTGGTAGAGCTTCACTGTCAACCGGTCGCTACGGGCGTAGATGCCCCAGTCGATCCAGCGCAGGTCGTCGCCGGGCTGATAGTCGCGGAAATCGCGGAAATCCAGCGAGCGCCCGGGACGGCTCCCGAGGCGGGTGCCGCCGGACCGGGTTCCCAGGTCCCGGGGCACCGCCAAGGCGTAGCGCCCTCCCTCGCGTTCGGCGGCCAACAGGATGTCGCGTGCTTCGGGCGTCATGGTTCGCTGCCGGTCGCCACTTCCTCGGCGGGGCGGCGGAAGGCCGCAAAGGTCCGGAACAGCCGGGGCAGGTTCAGCAGCAACACGGCGCCGAGCCAGATACCCGCCACCAGGAGATGCAGTTCGTAATGGTCCTCGTTCCCGCGGAACATGGCGAATAGATTGCCGGGCTCGGAACCCAGATCGAAGGAGATGGTGCGGTTGTCGCGCATGTTGTCCACCAAGACCGGCACAAAGGCGGCGGTCGCCACCATGTAGAGGGTGATCAGCCACGGCGTTCCCGCGCCTTGGCGCAGGCTCAATGGCAAGCGGGCGCTGATCAACCGAGCCGTAAGGATGTAGCAGACCGCATAGCCGAATATGACCGCGATGCAGCCATACTCCTTGCCCTGAACCCAGGCCTCCGGGTCCAGCAGAGTGGCCATCGCCCCGTAGCCCACGAGCAGGGCCAGTGCCCACACCGTCCCCTGGATACCGCCGGTGAAGAACGGAAAGCTCGCCAGCCGACCCAGGAAGGAGCGGGGAACGTGGCGGAGGACGCGGGGACCGGGAACGTCCTCCATGCTTTCGCTCACCTGGAGCAGCGCGAGGAAGAAGACCATTCCCGGGATGAACCAGAGCGGCAGGAACACATCGGCCACTCCCCCGGAGCTGATGTACACCTGAGCCGCCACCACCGCCATGCTCGCCAGCCACAGCCCCGTCATCGTCAACCGGAAGGGGAAGAACCGGTTGGAGCGCGCATGGGAGAGCAGCAGAATCGAGAGCGAGTAGGGGACAACAAAGGCGCAGACCAGGATCGCCGCTATCGTGCTCGCCTCCTGCCAGTCCCAGCCGGAGAGGGTGACGCCACTGTGGCGGAAGGCTCTGGAGCCCATACGGAGCATGAAGGGCACCACACCGAGCGAGAGCCAGACGAAGACCACCATGAACGCGATGCCCCCCCGGCGGAAGAGGGGCCCGAACGGCAGGCAGCCGAGGAGGATCGCCCCGCTCAGTGCCAGAGTGCTCCCCACAGCCAGGGAGAGCAAGCCCCAGAGAATGACCCGCACGTCGATGCCTCGCATCATGTAGGTCATGGTCATGAAGGGCATGGCCAGGGACAGGAACAGGCTGAACATGGCAAGCCCCGCGAACAGTTTGCCCCGGACCACCTGTCCGGGACGGAGAATCGTGGTGAAGAGCAGGTCCAGATTCTGGCGGTCCCGTTCGGCCCCCATTCGCTGGGCGGTGTAGAGCGCCAGCAACACCGAGGCGATCGAGAGCACGCCTGCGACCATGCCGAACATGGCACCGCCGCTTCCGGAGGCGATCTCGACCCCGGTCACCGTCACCCGCGAACGGGCTTCCGCGAAGAACCCCATCGTGACGAGCACCAGGCCCGCCAGCATCAGGATCACGATCCAGTTCGCAAACCGGCTGCGCAGATACTGGCGCAGTTCGCGCACCATGACCGGGTTCAGATCCCCGGTCCGAATATCCTCCCACCAGGCCAGAAAGCGCCGTTTCATGCCACCTCCCCCTTCGTCACGTGCATGAAGATGTCCTCCAGGTCCGGCCGCAGCGGCAGGAACTCGACCACCGGACACCCCTTGGCCACCAGTGCCTGGAGAATGCCCGCAGCCAGCGCCTCGCCGCCTTCGCTCTCGAACTCCACGGTGCCGTTGCCCATGCAGCGGGCCTCGGTGACGCCGGGGATCTCCAGCAACGCCCGGCGCAACTCCTCGCCCGGTCCCAGGGAGCGGACCCGCACCCGTTCGGCCGGAGAAGTACCATCGTCCCCCTTGAGCAGGGCCTCCACCGTGCCCGTGCGCAGGACCCGCCCCTTCTCGATGATCACCGCGCCATTGCAGATCTCGGTCAGCTCGGTGAGGATGTGGGAACTGATGAGGATGGCCTTGTTGCGCTCGCCCAGAGCGCCCAGCAGTTCGCGCAGTTCGATCCGGGCCCGGGGATCGAGCCCGGCCGCCGGCTCGTCCATGATGAGCACTTCGGGATCGTGGATCAGGGCGCGCCCGACACTCACCCGCTGCTTCATCCCCTTCGACAACTCGCGCAGGAGCTTCTCCCGGATACCGATGACGTTGGTGAACTCCTCCACCCCCTCCACCGCCCGGCGGCGGTCCAGCCCCTTCAGGCCGTAGGAACGGGCAAAGAAATCCAGATACTCATGGACCGTGATGTCGGCATGCTCCGGCAGGGCATCCGGCACGAAGCCGAGGCGGCGGCGGACCTCCTCGGGGTACTCGCGGACCGACATTCCATCCACGAAGGCATCGCCCGAGGTGGGGTCATCCAGAGTGGCCAGAATCCGCATCGTGGTGGTCTTGCCCGATCCGTTGGGGCCGACAAAGCCGAACACATGGCCGGTATCGAAACTAAAGGAAATGCCGTCCACCGCCTTGGTCCGACCGAAGTACCGTCTGAGCCCGACGACTTCGACTTTCATTGCTGCCCCTCCTCCCGCATCAGGCCAACGATGACCGAGCTCTCCTGGCGTTTGCCCCGCCCCGGAAGCCCGTCCGGCAGGAAAGGCACCCCGTCGAGGTACGCCAGGTAGCTGCCGGGGCGCAGAATACCGCTCCAGGGGAGCTGGTCCCGGCGCGTCTCGCTCCATTCCTCGCTCCACAGCGCCACATCCGCCAGCGAGCGGGCCTTGGGAATCACCAGCGTAACGGTAGGCAGGGGATCGGTCTGCGTCCCTGCGGGAATCTCTTTCGCTTCGTAGACCTGGCCATCGAAATCCACCAGGATCAGGTGGTTGATCGCGGCCCCGAGTCCGTTCACCACGGCCAGGCTTCCCGCGCACGCTCGCACCACGCCCAGCCGCTCGTTGCGCAACTCGCTCGTGCGCAGACGAAGGTAGGTGGGGATGCGCGGGCGCACCCATTCCCCGGTCAGATGCTGCCCCTCGTCCCAGACCACATCCAGGTTGGCCTGGCGGAACGGGGAGTCCGCGTCCACCTGCCCGAGGGTCGCTTCCGTGTCGTAGGAATAGACCAGCCCCTGGCGGGGCCGGAGGGGGCAGTAGAACCCGTTGACAGCCAGACTGGTGGCTCGGCCGGCCTGCTCGTCCAGCAGCGTGATTCCCTCGATCCGCACCGAGGGGGTGACCCCTTCGCCGAGGAGCATGGAGAGCAAGATGAGCAGGCTAGTGACCACCCCCAGCGCGGGAGTGACCCAGAACAGCCAGATGGACCGGTTCATCCGGCGCAACACCCCCATGCTCACCGGTCCCGCCACCAACGCGAACAGTATCAGCACCCCCAGCGAAAGGGCGAGGGGCAGTTTCACCTCTTTCACCACGGGTGCGGCATCATGGCTGACGCCCGCCGAGGCGTAACGCCCCCAGACCTGGGCCTGATTGCGCTGCATGCGGCCGAGCATGGCCCCCGCGGCCTCGGCACTGATGCCGGACGGGGTCGATACCACGCACAGCCCGAAGCCTGTGTCCACGGTGCCGCCAGCCAGCACTCCGCCGGGAGTCTTCCCCTTCGTTCCGCCCAGCGGAGGCGCGAAAGGCCCGCACACGACCAGCACGCCACCGCACTCGGCGTAGCGCCACAGGCCATCGCGCACGGCTTCGGTGGCGCGCGTCCATTCCGGGGCCGTAATCGTCACCGCATCATAGGCGCTGTAGGCAACCCACCGCCCCGGCCACGCCTCGGTGTCCCGGTCGCTCCGTTCCAGCGCGATGGTCAACCCGCCACGATTCACCCTGGCCAACGCCTCCTCCAGCGCATCGTAGCTGGTTCCCCGACTGACCAGGATCTGGTGAGACGCCCCCCGGTAGCCGCGGTTGAGGCTGCCAGCGCAGGAGATGCGCAAGGGCAGGACCGGCATCTGCCCGTTGCCGTCCACCGCCACCCGGCATTCCGTCAACTCCGCCGGCAAGGAAGCGGGAATCGGCAGTAGCACGTTGGTCTCGGTCCCCGGGCCCACCCGGACCTCCCGGGAGACCTCGCGGAGCTGCGACATGCCGCCCTCCCGGCCCACCAGGGTCAGCCGGACGGTCCGTTCCCGTTTGGTTCCCTGATTGGCCACGCGGGCGATCACCGCCACGTAGCCGTGCGTTGGCTGCGCCGAGGGCATGGCGGCGAGGAGCACCTCGATGTCCCCCGCGTACCGCTCGCCAAAGGCCACCAGCGGCAACGCCAGTGCCAGCCACGCGATCCTCTGTCCGATCCGTCTCCCTGCCCTCATCCCCTTACTCCTCTCCTCCACTCACGCTCATTTCCTCCGGCAACTCCATCGCCACCTCTGGAATGCTGGCCAGGAGATCCTCCACCACCATGCTGGCCGTCACCTGGTCGTAGCGGGCCTGGTAGTTCAGCACCAGGCGGTGGTTCAGCACCGCCGCCGCCACCAGGCGCACGTCCTCGAACCCCACGGTGGGGCGTTTGGCCAGGAGGGCGGCGGCCCGGGACGCTTCGGCGATGCCGATCGCCGCCCGCGGGGACGCGCCGTAACGCACGTACTGTTTCACTTTGGGCGGCGCGTCCGCCGCGTCGGCGTGGGAGGCGGCAACCAGCCGCGCCACGTACCGCCCCACCGCCCGCGGCAGCAGAATCCGGTCCATCGCCGCAAACGCCTGGGCCAACTGGTCCGGGGACATGGTCCAGGCGGGTTTCGGGGCCTCGCCCCGGCGCCGTCCCTCGATGATCTGTTCCAGCGTGTCGCTGCCGACCGCATCCACCAGCAGGCGGAACAGGAACCGGTCCAACTGGGCTTCCGGCAGGGGATAGGTCCCCTCCAACTCGATGGGGTTCTGGCTGGCCAGCACGAAGAAGGGCTGCGGCAGCTTCCGGGTCTGGCCCAGCAGGGTTACCGACGCCTCCTGCATGGTTTCGAGCAGGGCCGACTGGGTCTTCGGGGAGGCCCGGTTGATCTCGTCGGCCAGGAGGATGTTGGTGAAGACCGGACCGGGGCGGAACACCATATCGCGGCCACCTTCGGCCGTGTCCTGCAGAAGATGGGCGCCGAGGATGTCGCCGGGCATCAGATCGGGCGTGAACTGGACCCGCTTGAAGTCCAATTGCAGAATGCTGCCCACGGCGTGGACCAAGGCCGTCTTGCCCAGGCCGGGCAGGCCTTCCAGCAGGATATGCCCGCGGCTCAACAGGCCAATCAGCACCATCCGATGCAGGGCGCTGCGCCCGAGCAGAATGCGGTCGAGCTGCTCCAGCACCTTCTGGCAGTTCTCGGCAACAGGCAGCAACTCGTCCGGACTCAGCAGTTCGGGCCGGTGACTCTCGCTCATGGGGCGCTCCTCGCAGGCTGCAATGAATAGGGATACTATGCATGGCCGGAGGTTCCCCGCCAACCGGCCAGCGAACGAGGTGCGAGTCCGGCTTTGAAAAGCGGCTCAAGCCGCCTAAACTATGCGCGGAATATTTGTCCTAAGCCAACGGCACCAACCCGAAGTCAATGAGCCACGGAGGCATCCTCATGTCCGACGAGATCGTCAAATTCGGCATTTTCGGCGCAGGCAGCATCGCCATCTACCGCCATACTCCCGAGATCTCGGCCAATCCCTGGGGCCAAGTGGTCGCGATCTACGATCCGATCACCGAGCGCGCCGAGTGGCTGGCCGACCAGCTTGAGAAGAACTACGGCACCGCGGTGGAAGTCGTCGACAGCGAGGAAGCCCTGCTCAGCAATCCCGAGATCGAAGCGATCGTCGTGGCCACCCCCAACAAGCACCACGCCCGCCTCGCCATCGCCGCCCTCGAAGCCGGCAAGCACGTCCTCTGCGAGAAGCCCATGGCCACCAGCCTGGAAGACGCGCAGAAGATGATCGACACGGCCAAGAAGGTCGGCAAGAAGCTCATGATCGGCCACAACCAGCGCCTCATGGCTCCCCACGTCAAGGCCAAGCAGCTCCTCGACCAGGGCGTCATCGGCGATGTCCTCAGCTTCCGCACCAGCTTCGGCCATGCCGGCCCCGAGAGCTGGAGCCAGGACAAGGGTCCCCACACCTGGTTCTTCAAGAAGGAAGAGGCCTTCGTGGGCACCATGGGCGACCTCGGCGTCCACAAGACCGACCTGATCCGCTGGCTGCTCGGCACCGAGGTCAAGGAGGCTGGCGCCTTCGTCGAGACCCTCGCCAAGAAGAACGAGAAGGGCGAGCCGATCACCGTCGAAGACAACGCCGTCTGCATCCTGAAGATGGAAAGCGGCGCGGTCGGCCAGCTCACCGCGAGCTGGACCTACGCCGCCGCCGAGGACAACATCACCATCGTCTACGGCACCAAGGGCCAGATGGTCATCGGCGCCAACCCCGACTTCCCGGTCGAGGTCACCCTCGCCAACGGCGAGATGGCCAAGTACCGCGTCGGTGCCGTGGCCACCAACACCGTCCAGGTCGCCAGCGGCATTCCGGACGAGTTCATCGACTGCATCCTCGACGACGTCGAGCCCCGCATCAGCGGCGAAGAGGGCAAGAAGGCCCTGGCCATCGTCGTGGCCTGCCTGAAGAGCGCCGAAACCGGCACGATCTGCCAGGTCGAGAAGTAGTCGGACCGGCTGCGTCTCGTAGTTTCCGCCGCCGCGTTCGGGTTACCGGGCGCGGCGGTTTGCTTTATTGGGGGAATGGAATAGGGGAATAATGGAATACTGGAAAGAGTACAGACAGAAACGGACGTAACTTCCAGCCGTCTCCCTCCACCATTCCACCATTCCACCATTCCACCATTCCACCATTCCACCATTCCACCATTCCACCATTCCACCATTCTGCTGCCACCACCATGCCATCCCTCCTCCAAGTCAGCGACCTGAGTATCCGCTTCCATACCCGGCGGGGGGTGGTTCATGCGGTGGAGCGGGTTTCCTTTGGCCTGGCACCCGGCGAGACCCTGGGGCTGGTGGGGGAATCCGGGTGCGGCAAGAGCGTCACCTGCCTGTCGCTGCTTGGACTGATTCCCCAGCCCCCCGGGCGCATCGCCCAGGGGGAAATCCGGTTCGGCGACCTGGATCTGGCGCACGCCACACCCGCCGCCCTGCGGTCGGTGCGCGGCCGCCGGATCGCCATGATCTTCCAGGACCCCATGACCTCGCTGAATCCCTATCTGCGGGTGGGAGACCAGCTCACCGAGCCGCTCCGGTTGCATCTAGGCATGGACCGCAAGGCAGCCCAGGTACGGGCTATCGAAGCCCTGACGGAAGTGGGCATCGCCGACGCGGCGCGGCGTCTTCGCGACTATCCCCACCAATTCTCCGGCGGCATGCGCCAGCGGGTCATGATTGCCATGGCCCTGGCCACCCGGCCCGAGATTCTGGTGGCGGACGAACCCACCACCGCGCTCGATGTGACCGTGCAGGCGCAGATTCTCGATCTCATGCGCCGCCTCCAGCGCGAGTACGGGACGGCGGTTCTGTTCATCACCCACGATCTCGGCGTGGTGGCCGAGTTCTGCGAACGGGTTGCGGTGATGTATGCTGGCCGGATCGTGGAGACCGGCCCCACGGCGGAGGTCTTCGCCCGGCCCCGCCATCCCTACACGGTGGCCCTGCGCGAAGCCCTGCCGGGCCTGGAACCCGGTGCCCGGCTCCGCTCCATTCCCGGCGAACCGCCCAAGCTCATCGAGCCGCCCACCGGCTGTTCCTTCGCCCCCCGCTGTCCCCGCGCCCAGCCCCAGTGCCAGCAACCCTGCGAGCTGCGCACCGTCAGCGAAGGCCACGCCACCGCCTGTCTGCGGGAACAGGGGTAGACGGTCCCGTCTACCAGATGCTCCCGAGTTCGTGCACGCTGGTCTTGCCCAGGCGCGCCTCTCCGAGCACCTCGACGCCCTGCCCTTGGGGCCGCGCCATCTTGGCCACTGCCATCCGCCCGTCGCCGGCGAATACCTCGATGGACCCCCGGTCCACCAGCACTCGGAGCGACAGTTCGTCCGCCGCCGTGGCCAGCGGGAATACCCCATCAGCCACCGTCAGTTGCCCCTGCTCGTGGTTCCAGACCACCGGCACTCCACGCACGCTGATCCCGCCGCTCTTGCCAGCGGGGACGGCAAGCACGGTCTCCACGTCCAGCAGCTCGCCGCCTGCGCCGCTGGAACGCCGCAACGCGGCCAACTCCCGCACCGGTTGTGCCCGCAAGGCACCCTCGACCAGGGAGAGTTCGCAGGCGATCCCCATCTGCTGGTTGAAGGGCATGCCAGGGAAGACAATCCCCCGGCCCCAGCCAATCTGGATGCGCCGTCCGTCCGGGGCGTCCGTGTAGGTCTGGGACGCATAGAAATCGCCGAACCACAGCCGCTGCCGGTCGCTGGTGGGATGGAATTCGCGTCCGTCGAAGTCGCCGATCAGATATTCGGTATCGGCCCCGTACAGCACCCATTTCCCGTCCAGGGGGAACAGCTCCGGGCACTCGTAGAAACCACCGATCCGGCTGGCGAAGGTCCAGGTGCGCAGGTCAGGCGAGGTATGGATCGCGATCCAGCGCTGGTCCTCGAACTCGTCGTAGATCGCCATCACCCAATGGCCGCTGGGCTCGTGCCAGAAGACCTTGGGATCGCGCCCCCGATGCCGGACCACGGGGTTCTCGGGGATCTCGGTGAAACTCGTTCCGTCGGGACTGAAGGCGATGCATTCGCCCCGTCCGGTACTGGTGTAGGCGATGCCCAACTGCCCGTCGGGGGTGGTGAACCCACTGCCCGAATAGGCCCAGTCGCCAAAGGCATGGGGGTACAGGGCGATACCGAGTTCCCGCCAATGGATCAGGTCCTCGCTCACCGCATGCCCCCAGTGCATGTTGCCCCAGTTCCAGCCGTAGGGATTGTGCTGGTAGTAGAGATGCCAGAGTCCGCCGTGATGGACGAGTCCGTTGGGGTCGTTCAACCAGCCGCAACGGCTGGTAAAATGGAACTGCGGGCGCAGCGGTTCCCGATAGAGCGTATCCGCCCCCGGCCAGGCATCGGCCTGCTGCACGGCAGCGAGATCCGGTGTGGTCTCGCCCACCGCCTTCAGCTCGGCGGTCTGTCCGGCAAAGGCGGAGACATCCAGCGGTGCCCAGAACCCTGGGTCTGCGTCCGCAAACTCGATCTCGAACTCCCGCACGATCCGGCCGTCCACCAGCAGAGCCAGGCGGATCTTGGGGGCACCGGTGCGGACCGGGAACAGGAGATAGCGTTGGGATAGGGCAATGCTGCGCGACATCGGATCATCCTCATGGGTGGAGTGGACACGGCAAAGCGTATCCCAGGCTGCTGCCAGCGTCAACCGGCTTGTTCCGGGACCCGGCGGGTTTAGGTTGTCCCAACCCGGAGAACCCCATGGATTCCCTCCAGCGCAAACGCCTCTACCAACGCCTGCTCGTGGTCGTGACCGCCCTGGTTCTGGTGGCGATTCTGGTCGTGAACACCTTCCGCTCCTCGCCCGAGGAACGTGAGGAGGCGGAGTTCACCGCCACGATTCTCCGCCACGAACCGGGCCAGGTTCCGGCCGCCGACCGCGCCCAGTTGCGCGAGCAATGGCGCAACCTACCCCCGGAGAGCCGGACCCACGTCTTCCGGGCCGTCGCCACCGCCCGCCTGGAGGAGTTCCGCGAGCAGAGCAAGAGTCTGACCCCGGAGCAGCGCCAGCAGCTCATCCAGCAGCGGATCGAGCACATGCGCGCGGAGCGGGCCAAGCTCACCCCGGAACAGCGCCAGGAGCTACGCGAACGCCTCTCCCAGGAGGAAGCCCGCGAAGTCGTAACCCAGATACTCGCCTTCTACCAGGAGGAACTCACCGCCCGCGAACGGGCTGAGCTCGACCCCCTCATCCACGAGTGGCTCTACCACATGGACAGCCTGGTCCACAGCCGCTAGGGGAATAGAATCACCACGAAGGCACGAAAAACGTAGAGCAGCCGTTGGCCGCAACCAAAGAACTGGGTCGGTCCCGACCCGTGCCTCGCGGCTGGTGTCCTGTACATCCCACGTTTTGGAGAAGCGCCCGGCCTCGGGCGCGGGACGGGACGGTTCCCCCGAAACCATCGGCTCTTTCCCAACCGACGCCCCTCGCGGCGGAGGCCCGCCGCTTCTCCATACGCTTTCGGCCCATCCCAGGGCCTAGCGAGCCACGAAACCTTTAGGGCAGCCGTTGGCCGCAACCAAAGGACTGGGTCGGTCCCGACCCGTGCCTCGCGGCTGGCGTCCTGTGCATCCCACGTTTTGGAGAAGCGCCCGGCCTCGGGCGCGGGACAGTACGGTTCCCCCGAGACCATCGGTTCTCTCCCAGCCGACGCCCCTCGCGGCGGAGGCCCGCGTCTGCGCGGAAGCCGTCTCCGGTCCTTCAGCGCCGGAGGGAGACGGTCGCCACCGTACCCGCGCGTCCGGCGCGCCCCGCGCTCGCTGAAGCTTCGCGCCTGCTGCCGCCTGAAGGCGGGACTCCGACAGCGTTTGCA
>QKCY01000070.1 GCA_003245525.1 Victivallales bacterium
TGGACGCCATGGAGATTCTGCTTTCCAGCACCTCGTCCGCCCGGAAGGTCCGGAAGCTGGAGAAGCTGGCGGTGCTGGGTGCGAAGCCGATCTCCTGGGAGACGGTCGTGGAAAGGTTCCAGGCATCTCCCAGCCTGGCCGAACGCCTGGACAATGCGGCGTTTGCCCTGGAGACGACCACCGACCGCAAGCGGCTGGCCCGGCGGCTGCTGCTCTACACGGGTCTGCTGCTGAGCATCGTCGCCTTGGGGGCGCTGGTACTGCTGCGTCCGGCCCCCGGCCTAGCCCGGGTTGAGGGCGTGATCTCGCGCACGGTACTAGTCTGCGTCGTGCTGCTGGTTCTGTTGAACCTCTACGATCTGGCCGCAACGCTGCTGAACTGCGCGCCGGGAGGCGTGACCGAACTCAACCCCGTCGCCCGGGAGCTGTTGCGCAGACCGTTGCTGGTCTCGTGCGGCAAGATGGCGGCGGTGCTGATCGGCTGCGCGGCCATGTGGCGCTACCGCTTCCAGCGGATGACGGTCATGGCCGCCTGGTGGCTGGGCATGGCCTACACCGTACTGGTGTTCCACTGGACCGTCTGCCAGTACATCCTGCTGGTCTAGCGCAAGAATGGAGTCCCCCGTCCGTCGGGCGGGGTCTGCGAGTTGGCTAGGCCAATCCCGGATGGGTTGGGGGTATCGGTCTGTGCCCGGCTCGGGTGGTCGTAGCCCGGTGTCCTCCTGCCGGTGTGCCAGAGGGAGGGTTGTGGATTGTGTGGGCCGTGCAGGTCGAGGGGGGGCTTCCCTTCGGGCCTGAAGGGCCAGCGGAGCAAAGCCCGGGGCAGAGCGCAGCGTCGCCCCGGGTCGCCTCGGGCTCCGGAATGCAGGCCAGCGGCCTGCGGCTTCGGGGGATGGTGGATCCCATGCGCCTCCGGCCGCAGGCCGTTGGCCTGCAAGATCGGGGGGATACCGCTTTCCTGGGGCGATTGCCCCAGGCTCTGTTCCTCTGCCCCTTCCGGGGCGAAGACCGGATCTGGAATGGGCAGGCGTGTCCCGATAGCACCCGTGTCCGCATGCGAGCCGAAACGTGGGAGAGCCCGGACCCGGACAGGAAGGCCCTACCCTCCTTGGCGGGTGAACCAATGCCCCGTCCTCCGGGCGGGGTTCTCTACTCGGTGGCGACCCGCACGTCGTCGATCAGAAAGGCGCCGCCATCGGGACCAGTGCTGACCAGATAGAGGTCACCGACCAGTTGGAAGCCCGGATCGGTGAAGGGCACCTTGGGGAATGCCTGCGCTGGCTGGCCGGGGATGGTGACGGTCAGGTCGAAGGTCTTGGGGGCAGCCGGTCCCGCCGCGAAGGCGAGATCGAAGCGCACCCACACATCGCGGGGTAGCGGGAGATTGACGGCGGAACCCGGCGAGGCGGTCAGGATACCCTTGGGGTCGATCTGGACATAGGGACCAGTCTGGAAGTACTTGTTGCCCGGATGGTCGTAGTCGCGGAAGGAGAGGTACATGGCCGAGGGATTGGCGGAAGGCATCTTGAGCTGGAAGGAGACCCGCAGATTGCCGGTCCCCACGCCGACCGGGTAATGGAGGAAGGGGAAGAAGGACCGGGTCTCGTTCTTCCCCTCCACCAGCATGAGGCTGTGCTTGCCCGCTGCCGCGTCGGTATCGGTGACGACGATCTGGTGCCCCAGTTCGGCGGGTCCGGGGACCAGTTCGCCGGAATGCACCGGGGCGGCTCCGGCGGTCTCGTGCTCGTAGGTCCAGACGAAGCCGCCGGGGTCCGGCCAGATCGTCGGGGGGGCGTGCGGAATCCGTTGCGGCAAGGCTGTCCAGGCCGGATCGCCGTAGAGGCCGATCTGGGCGGTATCCGTCTGCTGGAAACCCAGCTTGAGGGCCGGGGAGTCGGGACGCAGGCGGAAGTCGCACCGGGCCGCGTCCACGAAACCGGGATCGGCCAGTACCGAACCGGGGTCGTGGCCCTTCTCCTGCCACTGCGCGAAGGTAACGCCGGATAGCCCCTCGCCCGAGAAACCGACCAGCGCGGCACTGTCCGGCCCCGCCCAATAGACATTGTTCCGGGAGACCTGGGCCGTAGGGCTGTAGCCGGTCCGCATGAAGACCCCATCGCTCCCCTCCTCGTCCACGATATTGCGCTCGAAGACGATGGGATTGGGGTTGTACCGCACTTGGTCGCCCCACCACTTGCTGCCGCCGATGACCCCGCTCTTCTGGCAGCGGGCGAAGATGTTGTCGCGCACCACCGACTCATGCCCGCCATTGCCGCCGAAGCCCTGGACGACATCGTGGACGATGTTGCCCGCGAAGAGGACGCCCGCCGTGCCCTGGTCGGGGTAGATGCCCTTGGCCCCGTGCCCGAGGGGGTCGTGGTAGACGTCGTGGATCCAGTTGTAGCAGACCCTGGCGTCCTTCTGCCAACCGAGGAGATAGATGCCGCCGCCATCGTCCAGCAGGTAGTTCATCACGTGGTGGACATGGTTGTACTCGACGACGTTGCCGTCCTGGTAGAAGCCCGCCTTCTGGTTCGCGCTCCAGCCCCAGCCCACCGAAATGCCCGTGTAGTCGCCGTAGCAGACCTCGTTGTGGGTGATCCGGTTGTGGGCGGCGCAGGGACCGGTCAGGATGCCCACCGAGCCGTGGAACACCTGGGTCAGGTCATGGATAAAGCAGTTGTCGACCGTGTTCCGCTCGATGTGGTCGAAGTCGCCACGCGGGCTCCAACCCGGACGTTTGCCTGGGCGGGGGACCTCCCAGAAAAGATACACCCCGCCGCCGCCGAGATCGTGCAGGTGGCACTGCCGGACCACGTTGTCGGTGCAGCCCTGGAGCAGCGAGATTCCATGCGCGCCGACCCGGGTTACCTCGCAGTTCTCGAAGGCGGCATGCCGCAGGCCGATGGCGGCGATGGCCCCGGATTCGAGAACCACATCGGGGTCCTCGACACCAGTGGGGCAACGCGCCTGCCCGCCGCTGATGGACCGTCCCTGCGGCGTCCAGTCCGCCTCGGCGAAGCGGATTCCCTGGAACCGGAGGTATTCCACGTAAGCGCCTTGCTCGGGATCGCCCTTGAACTGCACGAGTGACGGCACGGCCGGCACCAACACGGTGGCCGTGCGCAGATCCTCGCCGGGCAGGGGGATGTACCGGAGGACGCCGGTCTGGCGGTCGAGGTACCACTCGCCGGGCGCGTCCAGGCAGACCGGGGCATTCTCGACGTAGTACCGCGACCGGGAGCGCATGATGTCCATCTGCGGTTCGGTCACGATGGTCTGGGTCTGGGGACTGAACTCCTTCACCCGGTACTGGCGGGACAGCCAGCTCTGGTAGGCCACGATCATGGTGTCCGGCGACTCCACCATGGCTGCGGTCAGGTCACCATCGGCATAGTAGAACCCATCCGCCTGCCGGGCGGTGTAGTCCGGCTGCCGGATCAGGCCGGTGGTGTGGAAGAAGCCCTGGTTCGGGCTTCGCGCCCGCGTCGCCCGCCGCCCATTCACGAAAAGCTGACGGAAGTAGAGCTTGCCCGCACGCACCTCCGGCACCTCGGTCCGCCAGACACCATTCCCTTCGGGCTGCCAGTTCCCGATCCGCAGACCGCCACTGATAGTGGCCGCTCCCGGCGTCTCGCTCCGGTAGGTGATCGGTGCCGACTCGGTGCCGGAGTCCTCGGGCGTGAACCGCAAGGGCGCGGTGATGGCATGGATTCCGGCCCCCAGCACGACCTCGATGGGCCCCGGCAGGGGGCCGGCCTGTTTCAGTTCGCGCACCTTGCCCTGGGCGGCCGGGATATCCGGGCATTCCGCCAGCACGCGGTCTCCCCCCGGCAGGTGGCAGGTCACCGTGACCGGTGCCGCTGTCACACCACCGACCAGGACGCAGGCCAAGCCCGCAGAGAGCAGCCAGGACGCCAACCGGTTGTTCGCGAACATGATGGGTTCCTCGTTGGTCGAGACCTCGTTGTCACCGGACGCCATTCCGCCGGTGAGCGTACCTGCTCTCCGGCCAAGATCAAGCCCGCGGGTTGTCACCGGTTGTCCAGAGGGGGAGTTCCGGCTACAATAGAATCATTCTGTTTGCTGCTGGGAACTCCATCATGCGCATCCTCTTGTCCTGTCTCCTGCCGCTGGTTCTGCTGGTTGCCCCTCGCCTGTCGGCAGGGCCGGATGGCGGCCAGGCGATCCCGCCGGGCCGGGAGGTGGTCCTCAGCGAGTTCCCCCTGTTCCCGGCCCCGGGACCGGAAGGCACGTGGGTCGAGCTGTACAACCGCTCGACCGAGGAGGTGGACTTGGGCCGGGCCTTCCTGTCCGCCAACGGACACCGGCTGGTGACCTTTCCCAAGCCGTTTCTGGTGCCTGGCCGGGCCCTGGTCCTGGTCCGTTTCATCTCGCCTCGCGGGGGCCCGTGGAAGGTGGAGCCGGGCCCCGCCAACTCGCTGCTCGTGGAGTCGCCGGCCGCCGTGCCCCTCTACACTGGCAAGCCGCGGGTGAAACCGGGCTATCTGGCCCTCGAACGGGCGGTGGACAACGGGCTGGACGAACTGGCGGACTATGTGCGCTGGGGGCGCTTTCCCCAGGCCTCCGACCAGAGCTATCAGGGCCGGGCCATCAAGGCCGGCATCTGGGACCGCGCCGCCAGCAAGCCGCTTTGCGTGGGGCTGACCCCGAACCCGGCGGAGGTGCCTTTGCCCCCGGGACAGATGGTCTGCATGCGGCTGGACTTCCGGCCCCAGTTCGACCAGAGCGCGGCCCTGACTCTGCTCCACCCGCGGGACGCGACCCCGGGCCAGGCCAACCGGGTTCTGCCGGCTCCGGTTCCGACCGTCGAGGACGGCAGTGCCACCTACGCCGGCAACGGGCTGGCCGTGGGCTGCGAGCTGCCCTTCTGCCTGCTTTCCGACGAGGTCGTCGCGGCAGGAAGATACCGCTTCCAACTGGCCCGCGATCCCCAGTTCGCCGAGGTCATCGCCACGGCGGAAGCGGCTGGCGGGCAATACACCTTCCCGGCGGACAAGGTGCCTCCCGGCGGCTACTTCGTGCGCTGCCAGTGGCAGGTGGGCGGGGCGGTCACGGCCTGGATGCCGCCCATCTACATCCGGGCGAGGTAGCGTGGCTTCCTCCTTGATTTCCCCGCCGAACCCGGCTTGATTAGGCGATGGGTTCCCTTTCCCCCTATCCGCCACAGAAAAGCCTGCCGATGGACGACCTTCACGACCTGTTGCGCTGCCATTCCACCCCCGGCGACGAGGACGAGGTGGCCCGCTACCTCCTGAATGGCTGGGAAAAGGCGGGTTGGCGGACCTTCTCCCATGGCCGCCATGCCATTTCGGCCCGGCGGCCGGACTCGGCGGGGAGCGGTCCCACTGTGCTGGTCTGCGCCCACATGGATTCGCCGGGCTATTCCGTGGAGCAGATCAACCAGGACGAGTTGGTGCTGGTCCGCCTGGGCGGGACCCGGTTGGGCGAGCACCCGGCAGCCGGGGTGCTCAAAGTGAACGGCAAGCACCACCGCGTGGCCCTGCATCCCTTGGACGACGACGGCGACCGCTGCCGCACGGTGCCGGTGAAGGGGGTGCGCCACGGCGACCGTGCCTGCTTCCTGGCCGATCCGGCAGTCGCCGATGGGCGGTTCCTCAGCTCCCCTTTCCTGGACAATCGCAGCGGGTGCTGGGCGCTCCTCCAGTTGGCCCGTACCTTGGGGGAGAAGCAGGGGCTGAACGTGGTGCTCGGGGCCACCACCTGCGAGGAGATCGGCGGCTTCGGCGCACCGGTGCTCGCCCGCGCGGTGCGGCCCGACGCCGTGGTCTGTCTCGATGCCACCTACGAGGACGAGGCCCAGAGTGTGCGCCTCGGCGGGGGGCCGGTCCTGACCCTGAGCGACGCCTCGGTGATTCTCGGTTGCGAGCCCCGCGACCGTTTCCTCGCCTTCTGCAAGAAGCACTCGTTGCCCGTGCAGACGGAGGTCTACAACTACAGCGGCACCGACGCCCGCGCCTTCCCCCATGCCGGCCTGTCCGGCCCGGCCTATGCCCTGCTCCTGCCCACGCGCGGCAACCATACCCCCACCGAGACTGCCCATGTGGACGATCTGGGCACCTGGCTCGACGTGTTGCGGGCTCTGCTCGATCCGGCTGCCCGGCATGGCCTCTGGGACCTCTCCTTCGCCCCGTGAACCCCCTGATCACCACCGACTTCCTGGTCCTGCGCAAGACCGCCTACGCGGAAACGAGCCTGATTGTGGCCGGGCTCACCCCGGACCACGGCCAGGTACACCTGATGCTCAAGGGTGCCCGTCGCCTGGGCAAGCGTTCCTTTCCCGCCCTCGACCTCTTCCGCCTGGTGCGCATCTCCTACCGGGAGGGCAAGGGGGAGATCCATACGCCTAACGAGGTGGAACCCGTGGCCGACTACGGCGCCCTGGCCGCCCATCCCGGCCTCTACCGGACGGCGGGGCAGTTGGGCCATTTTGTCCTGGCCAACGTGCTACCGGGGGTGGAGCATCCACAGGTGTTCACCGCCCTGCGGGTGATCCTGGCCCGTTTCGCCGCCGCCACCCGAGAGACGCCCCCCCTGATCGATTCCGCCCACGTCTGCCTGGAACTAGCCTACCTGCGCGAGGGCGGTTGGCTGGAAGCCTTTGCCGACGAACGCACGGCGGAGCAGTGCGAGCAACTCATGGCCATGGCCCTCGGCGGCCCTCCCCTCCGTCTCCGTCCCGAGACCTGGCAAGAACTGCGCCGCTGGACCGGAACCCTCCTGCGCCAGGCGGACTGCCATACCGGCGATCAACCGATCAACCGCCTGCCCATGAATGATGTCGATTCGGCGTCATCCGTAGAGTGTTGTGGCCAGCCTCAACTTGCCTCACAGACGTCTCTATCGCGACTGAGCCAGTCGCCTGCAGTTTTAACGCTTGAGACGCTCCGTCGCAACCTGTGACCCCATCAGTAGGTGGAGCCGTTCCTCCTGTTCGGCGAAGTCCATCAAACGGCTTTGCATCGTGTGGATGCACCCCTCCGAGCAGAAGGAACAGCAAAGGAGCCGACCCTGAGGCCATAGGGAATTCAGTAGCTCGGTAGGATCGACCTCTTGCATTAGGAGTTGTGGAAGCTATAGGTAGCTAACAAAGAAGCACGTAACTGTTAGTAAGTAACCAGAATCTCTAGTGGTTCCTGAGGGCCGATAGTCTGTGGTCGTGGAGCCTGGAAACGGGCAGGGAAAAAAGGGGCTTTTTCTCCATGGATGTCGGGCCTCCCTCGTGGCTTATGAAGGGACTTATCCTTTCCCTGAACTTCGCCCGAAAGATCGGTCTCAAGAGATTCGTTGCTCGAGTACGAAACCGCGCCGTAAGGGGAATCGTTACAAAACTACATTCCGGAATTCACGAAGTCAGACGCTTCGCTGTGAGCCATGATAAATTGGTGTTTGACCATATAACGCTTGATCTACTGCGGGAACTCGCCAACAAATCGCGCAACATAGTTGCCGACCTCCTTGAAATCCGGCCCCAGGAAGTCCATTGCACTATTAAGGTATGCCGTGGCCCAGGAAATCCGACGGCCGAATGGACTGTCTACACGATAGCTAGATCTGAGCCCTGTGCGCGCAAGATGTTAGGCGGAATGATCAACCCCTACAAGCTTGGGAATGACTCGGCTTTTGCTGCTCTGTGTGGCATATCAGATGGCCGCACGGAATGGACCTACGACAAGCGTCAGTGCTTCATGTGTAACGACTTAGTAAACCATGGAAGATTTGTTTGCAACCGCGCTGATTGGTCTTCACATTTCCGAGCGGCGGCTGTATTTCCCCTGCGGTACACGAAACCAGATGATATGGAGCCAACAGTTGTTGGCTTCCTTACGTTCGATACCATGAGAGCAGAGGCGTGCTCCGATTGGCCATGCGTCTACGACTTGCTGGAGGACAAAGGCAAGTACGACAGGAACCTGCTCGACTTGTCCGTGTTTCATGTTGGTGGTATGCTTGCAGACGCGATAGCTTGTGCTTTCAGACCACTTCTCGAACCGATCAACACCGGAGACAACGGCAATGAGTGACAAACATGAGCCAGGGGAGACAGTGCTCATGGGTGAGCAGAACCAGGCTCAGTTTGTTGCCGTCAAGGGTGGTGTACGCCTGAGGTCGATATCTTTGGCTTTCCTCGAACACGTCCAGAAACTGTACGCGAGGGAAGAGGAGACTACCAGCGATGCAGAGTGCGTGGTAGTTGGCGATACGACGGCAGGAGAAGGACAGGCCGGATAGGCATTTTGCGTTGTTTCCCTGCCTTAGGGTACCCCGCATTTGGCCTTCTTTCTGTCTTGGGTCGGCTGGTCGTTGCTGCCTTGGGGCGACCATCGGATGAGGTCATGGCATCGACAGGCCAGGCAGGGATCTGGGATTGATGGCAACTGCCCCACTTGGCCGCGGAATCCTCCAGTCTTCCTCCGCGCCTCCGCGCCTCGGCGCGAGTAACTCCTCTGGGGTACACGGACGGCTGCCCTGCGGGCTTCCGGCAGACCATTGCCGGCAAGGATGCCGGCGCTCCCGGTGGTTGGGCTGCTTGGGCGAACGATTTCAGCCCTTTCGTTTGCATTCCCTCTATATTTGGCTATTTTGCCAAGT
>QKCY01000157.1 GCA_003245525.1 Victivallales bacterium
GGCGAGGAGAGGAAGTAGAAGAAGGAGTTGGGCCAGGAGCTGAAGGTGCGGATGCCGGTCTCGATGGTGCGCCAGCGCGAGCCGGTCGTGTTGCCGGAAGCGCCGACCGGGACGGGATTGTCACGCACCCAGCCAGTCATCTGGCGCACGAATGCCTCGGCATACTTCTCGTCGCCCGTTTCCCAGTATGTACGCCCTAGGGTCGTCCAGAACGGATGGCGACTCAGTTGCCAAGTCCATTCCGCGTACTTGAGCTCGGTCGGGTTGATGCTCCAGTCGATGGTCTCCCCGAACTGGTAGGGGATGCCACAACTGGTGAGTTCGTTCGCCGCGATTCGGTCCGCTTCGGCGGTGTTGTAGTTCGGGTTGAGCTTGTCGCCGGTCGGTCGGTCCCGCCAGTCGAAGTACCAGAGCGGCGTCTTCCTGCTCTTCAGGTGAGCTACGAAGGCGTGGCGGGCGGCGGTGTAGTCCTCCGCTTTGACGGCATTGGCCACAGCGGCCAGTTCCGGCAACTCGAGGTCCAGAGACGCGAAGAACTGCTCGTCGGTCAGTCTTGGTCCGGTCACGGGTGGCTCCTTCGTCAGAATGATGTCGTCGATGCGGACGACAGCTTCAGGATGCGGAGTGTTGCCCCATCCAGAGGCGGTGAAACGCAAGCTGTCGATCTTGTCCCAGCCCAGAGGGCTACGGCTGGCGCCCAGCGAGCGGAACGGCATCTGGACATGCTTCCAGCCCACGAAATCCAGCCTGAACATGTGACTATAGTAGTCGGCGCCCTCGGTTTCCTTGTTCTCCGAGCCGATATAGAGCAGGAACTGCGAACCGGTGGCCTTCTCGGAGTGAAGCCACAGGCTGAGCTGATTGAAGCCCGACCAGTCGCCCAGTTCGCCTTGGAACGAGAGAGTGGAGGAGTCCTTCTGCGCCCAGCGGATGCTGCCCGTCCCCGTCTGCTTTAGTTCCGTATCCAGCGTGCCGCCCGTCCACTCGCCGACCGCATCGCACGCGGATAGGACGCGCGTCGGCTTGGCTGCCTCCTGGGCCGGAACCGTGGCACTGGCCATGGCTGCCAGCAGGCATGCGGAACCGTATCTCAGGGCGTGTTTCAGCATGGTCGCAACTCCGTCGGGCGGGTGGGCTGTCCAGACCATGACGTCTGGCGGTACTAGGTCATTGGCATGGGGACGACGCGGGTACCTGATCCGCGAGCAGGGAACATGCTCCAAACGGGAGCCGAATCGGATGGGCGATCTCGCTCTTTGCCTGTGAAAGGCGGTAACCGCTTGGCTAGTTGGACTCGACCCGGCGGCGCTGCTCGTCGAGGAAGCCCTGCATGCGGTAGTCGTTCTCTTCCATCCAGCGGTAGTAGGCGTCGTGGTCCAGCTTCGCGGCGGCGGCCTCGTCGCAGACCACGGTCACGCGCGGATGGACCTGCAGGACGGAGCCGGGGCACATGGCGGTCATGGGGCCTTCGACCATGGCCTTCATGGCGTCGGCCTTGTTGCGGCCGGTGGCCAGGAGCAGGATCTCGTGCGCGTCCATGATGGTGCCGACGCCCATGGTCAGGGCCCAGCGGGGCACGTCCTCCTCGCGGGCGAAGTAGCGCCGGTTGTCCTCGATGGTTGCCTTGGTCAGCGTCTTGTCGCGGGTCCGGGAGCGGAGCGAGCTGGTGGGCTCGTTGAAGCCGATGTGCCCGTCGCGGCCGAGACCGAGGATCTGTAGGTTGATGCCGCCCGCTTCCACGATCTTCCGCTCGTAGTCGGCGCAGTGTTCGTCGATGTCGTCGGGCAGGCCGCTGAGGAAGTGGATGTTCTCGGGCCGGATGTTCACGTGGGAGAAGAGGTTCTCCTCCATGAAGCGGCGGTAGCTCTGCGGATGGGTCGGCTCCAGGCCCAGGTACTCGTCCAGGTTGAAGGTGATGACCTCGGCGAAGTCCACTTCGCCCCGCTGGTAGCTGGCGATAAGCGCCTGGTAGAGCAGGACCGGGGTGCCCCCGGTGGGCAGTCCCAACACCCGGTAGCGGTCATGGGCGAGACGTTCCCGCACCATTTCGCAGGCGAACTCGGTAACTGCCTTGGGATCGGCCTTGATGACGACATTCATCGCAGGGATGCCTCTGTGTCTGCATGGAACAATCATGCCCGCTTCGGTTGTCTTGGCGGGAGCTTGGAAACGTAGTCTCCCGATGCCCTTCCGTCCACGCGGGAAGAATGCCTCTTTGCGGTTCCGGAATCCTCTCCTGGACTTGACATTGGGCGGAACGCTGGCAAATTAGCGGTTCGATTTTTGGATTTGTCGTTTGCGTCACGGTCCCCATGCCGTTCCGGTCCCGGATGGGCAGGTTTGGATGGCGGGACTGTCACTGCCTAAGGAAAGTCTGCGGGAACATGCCCAACACCGAATCTGCCAAAAAGCGACTGAGAAGCAACGTTCGTCGGCGTTTCATCAACCGGGTTCGCAAGTCGCGCGCGAAGACCAGCGAGAAGCGGTTGCTGGCGGCCATCGCCACTGGTGATGCCGCGGCTGCCAAGGCGGCTCTGGCCGTTTGCTTCTCCGAGCTGGACCGTGCTGCCAAGAGTGGTTCGATCCACAAGAACAAGGCGGACCGGAAGAAGCAGCGGCTGTCGGTGCAGGTCAACAAGTTGGCCTAGCCCGGTCGACAGCCAGCGCATTCTGGCGTATACAGTAGGGAAGGGCGTGAGCCGTTGGCATGGCGCCCTTCCCTTTTTGTGTTCTCCGGGCATAGTTCCTGGCGATTCATGTCCGGTTGTTCCCCCGCATCGTTCGCTGGCTGGTGAGCTGGCGTGGCGGTGGTCCGCCCCGGAACCGGGGCGGCGGGGATGTCCCAGGGTAGCCAGCAGGGGTTGAGGAAGCGCCATGTACGATCTCGCCAAACTCATCGAGGAATCCTCCCAAGCCCACGCGGATGCCACATTCCTGCTGTTTGCGGAGGGGAACGACGAGATTCGCCAGGTCCCCTTCGGGCAGTTCGGGGCGGCGGTACGGCGCTGGGGACGGTTTCTGATCGACCAGGGCGTGCAGCCGGGCGACCGGGTGGCCTTTGTCACCCCCAAGTCCCCCTACCAGATTCTCGCTTTCTACTCGTGCTGGTGGATCGGGGCCATTGCCGTCCCCATCTGCGAGGCGTTGGGCGATCTGGAAATGGGATTCATCATCCGCGACAGCGAACCCCGCCTGATGTTGACCGACCAGAGCATGCAGCGCCAGGTCGCGGGGAACTGCGGCGACATCCGGCAGTTCCGGTTCGACGACCTGCCCGGCTGGGAGGGCGAAGACCTGGATCTGCCCCGGCACAGCAACGGGGATGACGACGTGGCCGCGCTGATCTACACCAGCGGCTCCACCGGCATGCCCAAGGGCGTGATGCTGACCCACCGGAATCTCCAGGCGAACGCCGCCGGCGCGGTGACGGCCTACCAGGTGAAGCCCGGCGAGCGCCTGATCTCGCTCTTGCCCTATTGGCACAGTTACGCGTTGGTCACCGAGGTGGTCTGCATTGCCATGTGCGGGGCCACGACGGCAATCCCGAAGGACAAGCGGGATTTCCGCAAGAACATCGCCGCCTACCAGCCGACCATCATGCTGGTGGTGCCGCGCATCGCCGACGCGCTCAAGGCGGGCATCGAGAAGCGGATCTCCGAGTCTTCCGACCGGGTGAAGGGCATCTTCGAGAAGGCCACCTACAACGCCTCCCGCATCTTCACCGCCGGGCCGCGCATCGACGGCGGCCTGTTGCGCATGTTCACCCACCATGCCTTCTACGATCCGCTGGTCTTCCGCAAGATCCGCAAGAACTTCGGCGGCAAGCTGCGCTTCTTCGTGAGCGGCGGCGCGCCGCTGGATATGGACAGCCAGATCTTCTTCAAGTACATCGGCATCCCCATGTACCAGGGCTATGGCCTGACCGAATCCTCCCCGGTGATCAGCAGCGATCTTCCCGAGCGGCACAAGGTGGGCAGCGCCGGCCCGCTCTGGTCCTGGCTGACGCCCGAGGAGGGGGGCGACTGGACCTTCAAGGACGAGCACGGCAACCTGGGCAAGGAGCTGAAGGGCGAACTGCTCGTCAAGGGAGCCTGCGTCATGAAGGGCTACTGGCGGCACCAGGACGAGAGCGCCAAGACCCTGAAGGATGGCTGGCTCCATACCGGCGACATGGGCTATGTGGACGATGACGGCTTCCTCTTCCTTGACGGCCGCCAGGGCAATATGATCGTGCTCTTCGGCGGCGAGAAGCTGCATCCCGAGCATGTGGAGGAGGAGGTGAAGCAGTGCTCGCTGGTGACCGAATGCATGGTCTTCGGCGAGAAGTGCAAGAACGTCTACGTCGCGGTCAATGTGGATCCCGAATTGGCCGAGGGGCTTTCGCCGGAGGAACTGAAGACCCGGCTGAAGAAGGAGATTGCCGAGCGCTGCAAGCATTTGGCCTCCTACCAGAAGCCGAAGGACGTGATGGTCCTGCCGGAATGGTCGCCCGAGGACGGTACCCTCACCGTCACCCTCAAGATCCGGCGGCACAAGATCTGGGAGAAGTTCGGCAAGGAACTGCGCGATTTCCTGGCCGGGAACGGCGAGGAAGTGGCCACGCGGACCGACGTGTCGATTGCCAGTTCGAAGATCATGGAGAGTCTGGGCCGGGCCTAGTTGCCGGTTCGGCCGATCCCGGAGACGGGTGTGGTTCGCATCGAGTTCCAACAGGGCACGTTGCTGCTGAACGGCTCCGCCGAGGAGCTGGCGGCGGTGCGGGACTGGTGCGTGTTCGACGACCGCGTTGGGCGTTGGCGGGCGGAAGGCTGCCAGTACGCCCGGATTGTGCTGGCCCTGCGGGCGGCTGGCACTGCCTACGAGGATGCGGCGCGCGACTTTTCGCCGGTTGATCTGCCCCTGGCGGGGGAACTGACGCCCCGCGACTATCAGGCGGAGGCCGTGGCGGCCTGGGAACAGGCCTCCCGGCGTGGTGTGATCGTGTTGCCCACCGGGTCCGGCAAGTCCTTCGTGGCCCGATTGGCCATCTCCCGTACCCGCCGCCCGACTCTGGTGGTGGTGCCGACCCTCGACCTCATGGCCCAGTGGGCCTCCCAGTTGGAGCGGGGATTCGGGCGTCCTGTCGGTCTGCTGGGCGGCGGCAACCGGGACGTGAAAGAACTCACCGTCAGCACCTACGATTCGGCGGTGCTGTGCATGGAGTTCATGGGCAACCGGTTCGGCCTGCTGGTCGTGGACGAGTGCCACCATCTGCCGGGACCGGTCAACCGGAGTCTGGCCCGCATGTGCCTGGCCCCCTTTCGCCTGGGGCTCACGGCCACGCCGGAACGGAACGACCAGGAGGACGACCTCTTTGGCGACCTGCTGGGCGAGATCTGCTATCGCATCGACATCGACGAGTTGGAAGGGGAGGTGCTGGCCCCGTACCGGACCGAACGCATCTCGCTGGAACTGGACGAGGATGAGGCCGAGGCCTACACCCGGCATCGCCAGGCCTATGTGAACTTCGTCCGGGGCAATGGCATCGACTTCGGCAGCCCCGACGGCTGGTCCCGTTTCCTGGCTCTCTGCGCGCGGAACCCCGGTGGTCGCGAAGCCTTTCGTTCCTACCTGGAACAGCGGCGTATCGCGCGCACGGCCCGCGCCAAGTTCGCCCGGATCTGGGAGTTGTTCCGCGCCCACCGGGGCGAACGCATCCTGGTCTTCACTGCCGACAACGATACGGCCTACGAGATTGGCCAGCGTTTCCTCCTGCCGGTCATCACCCACCACACGAAGGTCACCGAGCGGCGCGAGTTCCTCGATGGGTTCCGGGCCGGGCGCTACCCGATCCTGGTCACCAGCAAGGTGCTGAACGAGGGGGTGGACGTGCCCGAGGCCAGCGTCGGCATCGTGGTCTCCGGCTCGGGCAGTATCCGCGAGCATGTGCAGCGCCTGGGCCGTATCCTCCGGCAGGTGGAGGGCAAGCAGGCCGTGCTCTACGAGCTGGTCAGCGAAGGTACCAGCGAATCCTACACCAGCGAACGACGGCGGCAACACCGTGCTTACCAAAGACCTCGTCCAATGTCGTATTGACCACGGACGGGTGAAGCCCCGTTTCGTGGACCCCGCCTCCGCCGAGCTGCTGGCCCTGGCGGAGGAGTTGCTTGCCCTCTACCAGGGCGATCCGCTGCCCACGCGGGCCGAGATCGACGAGACCGCCGCCGCCCTGACTGGTGGCCAGCGCGATCCCCGGATGGCCAAGGGGCTGAACAAGCTGATCCAGGACCAAGTGACCTTCAGCCAGGCAGGTGAGGCGGACTATGCGGCCTGTCGGACGGCCGTCTTCGCCGCTTCTGCGCAGGCGTGGCAGAACGATCCCGGTCCCGATCCCGAGGCCTACCAGGATGCCATCCTGGCCGCAGTGGCTCCTCCGGACGAGATTCGGGAACGGGGCATCTACGGCGATCTCCCCCAGTTCGAGTTCCTGCTGGAAGCTCCCCGCCTCACTCCACAGCAGTTGCTGGAGCGCTACAACACCAGTCTGGTCCAGGCGCTCCTGCTCTCCGCCGATGGTATGACCGTGAAGGTCGCCAGTCCCGAACCCGCCCAACTCCGGCGGCTGTTCAAGTACCTGAAGTTCTTCCGTCTGCTGGCCCGGGTGAAGCAGTGCCAGACCGACCGGGCGGGCGAGCCGAAGGCGATGGAGATCGAGGTGGCGGGGCCCGCCAGCGTACTGGGCGAGAACCGGCGCTACGGCCTGCAACTGGCCACCTTCTTCCCCGCCATCTGCAGCCTCTCCGCCTGGA
>QKCY01000571.1 GCA_003245525.1 Victivallales bacterium
AGGTCGGGCAACCGCCGCCGGTGGGCGCGGGCCAACTCCTGGAAGGCAACGAGGGTATCCCCCACCCGCAGGCAGGCGGCCCCGGTTTCGACCAGGGCCTGCGCAGTCTCGGCGGTGGGTTCCTGGTCGATGCAGATGGCGGCCGCCCCCGCCCGGATGGCCTTGGCGGCAAAACGGTGGCCGTCGGCCAACTCGCCGCGGATGGCGACGAAGAGTTCGCCACCCCTGATCTGGCGGCTGTCATCCTGCACGCCGACAATGCCCTCGCCAACGGCAGGTTCCCGCAACCATTGGCCACGGGTGATCTCGGCAAGTTCGGTCCAGGTAAACCGCACGCACATGGGGGAAGGGCTCCGGAACTAGACGGGTCGGGCGGGACGGAGGATGACGGCCTTGAGGTCCATTACCTGCCGGCCGGGGATGTCGATGGCGCGCACCACAAGACACTGGTCGCCCGCATCGAGCTGCACCGGGGGGAAGCCCAAGGGTTCCCAGATCTTCTCGTAGACCTCCTTGCGGGGCACCCGGTCGGGACTGGGCACGGGCTCGGGATCGTGCGCGTCGACCAGCATGGTCTCGGTGACATGGGCGCCAACCTGAATCTGGAGGCGCGACCCCACATCTTCTTCGGGGCAGGTGTAGAGCAGGGTTACGCGGTACAGGCCGGGCGACACCACGTGCAGGTCCCAGCGCACCTCGTCTTGCGTGGTGGTCCAGTTGGTGATCCAGTCGTTGGCCCAGCCGTGCTTGCCCTTGAACTCCAGACCACCAGAGAGGAAGGCCAGGGGAGCGCAGATCTCCACGCGGGGGAAAACGGCGTGACCGACCTGCACCGGGGGGCGCTCGAAGCCACCAGCGATGGCGTCCTGGTAGATGCGCTCGTACTCGGCGGAGAGCTTGGCGTAGACCTCCGGCTCGCGCTGGGCGAGGTCGGTGGTCTCGGAGGGATCGGCGATCAGGTCGAAGAGCTGGTAGGTGGGGCTTTCCACCGTGAGCCGGTAGCGGGGCGTGCGCAGCGACCCGCAGAGGGGGTTCATCTGGTTGCCCTTGGTGGAATGGGTGAAGATGGCCCGTTCCGGCCAGTCCACCGCCTGCCCCAAGAGCAGGGGCTTGAGGCTGGTGCCATCGAGGGGCTTGGTTTCCGGCAGGGGCACGCCGCAGAGGTCGGCCAAGGTCGGCAGCAGGTCGATGTGCGCGCCCATTTCGCGGACGACCGTGCCGGGGGCGATCCGGCCGGGCCAGCGGACGAAGCAGGGGACCCGGACGCCGCCCTCGTGGACGCTGCCCTTGATGCCGCGCATGTCGCCGTTGTAGCGCTGGCCATTGGGGCCGTTGTCGGTCAGGAAGATGACGATGGTGTCGTTCGCCAACTGCAACTCGTCCAGCAGGGCGAGGAGCCGCCCGATGTTCTCGTCCACCTTCTCGACCATGCCGTAGATGCAGGCATCGGCATCGCTCAGGCCCCGTTCCTTGTACTTGTCGAAGTAGGGATCGGGGACCTGGTACGGGGTATGGGGCGCATTGAACGGAACGTAGCAGAGGAAGGGGTCGCAGCGGTGTTCGCGGATGAAGTCCATGGCCGCGTCGGCCAGCACGTCGGTGATGTAGCCCTGCGTCTGGATCGGTTCGCCGTTGTGTTCCAGCCGGGTGTCGAAGTAGTTGTTCCAGTGGCCGGCGCAGAAGCCGACGAACTCCTGGAACCCCTGGCCAATGGGATGGTTGGGGTAGTGCTCGCCGTTGTGCCACTTGCCGAAGCAGCCGGTGGCATAGCCCGACGCGCGGAAGGCCTCGGCGATGGTGATCTCGTCCGCCCGCAGGATCTCCCGTCCCTGGGTGACCCCCCAGACGCCAGGCCGCAGGTGGTAGCGCCCGGTGAGAATGCTGGCGCGGGTGGGCGCGCAGAGCGGGCTCACGAAGAACCGGTCGAACCGCGCGCCCTCTCCGGCCAGCCGGTCCATGACCGGGGTGTCGATCTGCTCGTTGCCGTGGCTGCGGACGTCACCCCAGCCCTGGTCGTCGGTGAGGATCAGCAGGACATTCGGGCGGCGGGGTTCGGCGGCAGCCATGGCAGGACTCCTTCGTGGGGGCAAGCGGCAATGTCCGTACTATGTCCTACGAAAACCGCGCCAGCCACCGGGAGCGCTGGCATCCTTGCCGGCTTCTTCCAGACAGACGGCGAACGGGGAATGGACGAAGTGGACCGAGTGGACAAGGTGGACAGGCTTGACCCCACGTCCACCATTTGGCCGGAGGATCGGCAGGCGGGACGCCTGCGCTACCCACGTCCACCATTCCACCATTCCATTCCCCCTACCCGCGCACGAAGGGCGCGGCCGCTGGCCGCCAGATGCGGTCCTCGGTGAGGCCGATGCGCTCGGCCATTTCGCGGGCGGAGACGGCATTCACCATCTTGTTGATGTCGTGGGCATCCGATGCGATGCTGAAGAGACAGCCCTGCTCGGCGATGACCGCGAGGTAGGCGGCGTACTCCTCCACATAGGCGGCCGGGTTGTTGGGGCAGACGATGTTCGCCCCGCCGTTGATCTCGATGGCGGTACCGGTCTCCTTGGCCACCTGGCCGAGCTCGCGGGCGTAGCTCTCCGGCACGGCCTTCATGCTGTCGAACCAGGGCCAGCCCTTCTTGTCGAACTCGCCCTTGCCGAACCAGTAGGGATGGACGAGCACGTCTACCAGAGGATTCCGGCAGGTGGCCAGATGGTGGCGGTGCTGGACGTCCACGATCTTCGCCAGGTCGTATTCCTGGAGGTAGGTGGCGTGGATGCCGCCGATGGCGAACTGGAAACCGAGCTGGTCGCGGACTTCGGCGGAATAGGCGAAGTCGCCGTCGCAGCCCAGGTAGTTCAGCTCGACCCCGAAATGGATGTCGATCCCCGGCGCTTCCAGGGCTTCGAGATCGCGGCGGATCTCGCTGTGGAGCGGGAGCTTGTCGAGGGTGTTGAGGTGGTCGGTGATGCCGATGGCCGTCTGGCCCAGTTCGCGGGCCTTGGCGACGATGGCCGGGATGGTCATGGTGCCGTTGGCGCACTTGAGATAGTGGGTGTGCAGATGGTAGTCGATGCGGGGCAGCATAGCAGTTCCTTTCCTGGGTCCAGACCCGAACTGCCGCACTGTACCGCCCCGGCTGTCGGGAGCAACGGCGGCAGCCACGAATTCACGACCGCCAAGCGGGCCGCTAGCGGACCGCTGATTCGGTCGCCCGGAGGACAAGCGCGAAGTCGTGGGCCGTGGTGCCAAGATCGAGAACGGTACCCGGTCCCACGGCGGCGCGCCGGATCTCCTGCCGGGTGTCCAGATCATAGAGCACCAGACGGCTATTTGCTGGGATGTTCTGGAACGTCAGGGCCAAGGGATGGGCGTCCGTCCGTTGGCGGTGGTTCTCCTTGACGCCGGTGCCGTAGCCCGGTCCCAGCCGGTAGCTGGCGGTGTTCTTGACCAGGGCCAGTAACTGGAACGGGGTGGCACCGCGCAGGACATTCACCGAATGGCCGGGGGTGACCGCGAGTGGCCGGTCGGCAAGGACGGCGGGAGGAATTCCGCCGAGGGGCTGGTTCGGATCGATCACCCAGGCGTAGTCAGCATCCTCCCAGATGAAGTCGTAGTCGATCCCGGCGGCGGCGAGAGTGCCCTCGATCTCCCCCAATCGGGGTAGCAGGGGTTTGATGTCGCCGCTCAGCCGGACGGCGGCCAGGGGACGCTGGCGGGTGAAGTGGTCCCAATCGATGGCCTGTTGGCAGCGGCTGGGGATCAATCGTTCCTCCTGGGTCCAGGGGGCCGACCAGGTGACGCAGACCGTCTGCTGGCGGAGCACGCTCATCCAGATGGCGTCGCGGGCCTTGGTCAGGAAATCGGGATGGGTCCAGTTCTGGTAGAAGCCGCCGTACCAGCCGGGACCGCTGCACACCTCGGCCATGAAGGAGGGCGGATGGGTCGAATAGAAGCGCCCGCACAGCATCATGTAGGCATCCGAAGGCAGGCCGCCCGTGTAGTAGGTGCGGTAGCCGAGACCGGCGGACGCGACCGGGAGGAAGGCGTCGTAGCCGGTGGGGCGTCCCCCCGAGCAGCGTTCCATGCCGCCCCCTTGCTCCAGGGTCACCGGATGGTTCGGGTCGTGCTCGCGGACCACGCCGAACAGGCCGTTGATCCACTCCGGCCCGTAGGCCTGGTCGTTCTCGCCGGTGAGGGAGTAGCCGAAGACCGCCGGATCGTCGCGGAGATGGATCAGCAACTCGGCCAGATAGCTGTGCAGCAGGGGAGTGGTGGCATCGGCGAAGAAGGAACGGGCGTCTCGGCAGCCGACGTCGAGATACTGCCGCCAGGGAGGAAAACTGCCAGTGCCGCCGCTCCAGTAGGGGTAATGGAAGAGGTTGATCAGCGCCCGGATGCCCCGCTGGCGGCATTCGTCCAGGGTCCAGCTCAGGGTTTCCAGGGAGTAGGGCGCGATGTGTCCGCCCGCATCGAGGAAGGACTCGTGGGGGCTCACGTTCGGGGTCAACCGGACTACGCCAAAGCCATTCCTGGCCTGTTCCTCCAGCATGGCCGCGAGCTCTTCCCTTCCCAAGGTACGCAGCTTCACCAGCCGGACCCGTTGGTGTTCTTCGGGAGCGAGGGCTTCGTAGGCCGCCGTGCTGGCGATGACCCGGCGGGTGGCTTGGTCGGGATCGAGCATGGGGACCCAGGCCAAAAGATCGCCGAGCAAGGCCGGCACCGCATGCCCGTCCGTTGAGCGGTACCCCGCTTCGCCGGGCTCGTGATGCAGGAAATCCGGGGCTGCAACCACCACCAGCAGGCGATTCGTGAGCTGTTGGCTGGTCAGGTCGATCCAATGCCGCCCGACCGGCAACGGTGGCAGTTGGGCGGTGAAGACGCCATCCTTCCCTGCGGTCAGCGGCAGTTCCAGTCCGTCCCAACGGGCGGTCACCGAGCCAGTCCCCAATTGCCCATCGCCTCCCGCCAGGATCGCGGCGATGGTGATGGGTTGTGCCGGACTGCGTACCACGGGCACCGTGGTCAGCAGAGCCCCGGAACCGGCCAGGGCCAGGCGTACCCGGCAACGGCTCTCGCCGTCTGCCCCGCCGCGTTCCTGGAAGAGATGGAGGCCAATCTCACCGTACTGGTGTTCCGCCAGGTCGAACTGGGCAAAGAGCGGGAGCAGGTCGAGGCTGCCCTGCACCGGCACGGTCGCGGGCTCGGTGCGGAAGATGCGAATGCCGTTGCCCAGATAGGGGCAGGGCAGGGTGACTTCCAGCCACGCGGGTCCGCCGCTTGGCTCCAGGCTGTATTCCAGTACCGGATGCTGCCGCAAGGCCCACTGGAAGCAGCGCAGATTCGCTTGGTCGGGACCGTCGAGGTCGTTGGGCCGGACGAACTCTGAAATCCGCGGGTCCACGGCGACCATCCGGCACCCCCGGTTGGCCGACCACTCGGCGGCCTGTTCCGAACCGGTCAGAAGCACCTGCGGCGCGGCGTCGTAGGCCAGGACTCCCGCCTTGGTCGTGAGCCAGCGCATGGCCCGGTTGAAGGTCATGGGATCGCGGGTGCTGCTGCCGCGCACCTGGGGATCGCGATAGCTGTCCAGGCTGCCCTCGCGCAGCCCTGCGGCCTCGATCCGCAGATGGGCGAAGCGGGCGGCCCCGCGATCCTGGGCATACTCGTCCGGCGGCAGGTCGGGCTCCTGGTTGTGGTAGAAGCCGATCCGGCAGAGTAACCCAGCCGTGCCGAAGCGTCCGCTCGCGGTCCAGACCGGGGCTTCCGCATCGCGCGGGCGGACGGACAGCTTGGCGTGGTGGTCGGTGCCGATCTCCAGCCGGAAGCGGTACCAGGTTCCCACCTCGTAGCGGGTGTCGTCCAGCAAGCGCGAATCGAAGGCCACATGGTTGCCCTGGGGCTGGCCCGAGAAACCGATCCGGGCGAGCCGACCGAACGCATCCTGCACGAAGAGGCCGCCCCGATAGAAGTGGGGGGAATCGGCCACCACCATCTGGTCCCACTCGACAGTGGCGGGTAGCTTGATGCCCAGCGGCAGGACGGCCCAGGCATGCTTGCCTGCGGTGGGACTGCGCAGATCGAGCAGGAGGGAGCCATCGGCAACGATGGCCTTGCCTGCGCCTTGGGCGTGGAGTTCCAGCGCGTCGGGTTGCACGGTGCGTACCTCCCCCAGAGCTGCCAGAGCGAGCAGGGAAACCGCCAGAGCCAGAGTGCGTGCCATCGTCCGTCTCCTGGGATGCCGACTGGTGTACCATGGCGCGGCGGCGGAGCGCTGTCTACCGGAAATGGGACTTATGGGACGGATGGGACGGATGGGACCCGCGCGTTTGGCGACCGCGCGGCTACCCGTCTGGGATGTAGCCAGAGAATGGGGTAGGCACTGATGGGTAGTCGCTGGATCGACGAGCCAGCGAGGGAGGGTGTTGGGCGGGCAGCAGCAGGGAAAGAAACCCACGCGGCTACTTGTCGGGGACTGAACGAGCGCGGGCGCGGATGGCGGCGACTTCGCTCTCGGGTAGCCCCAGGGAGATGAGGAAGTAGGCGTGGGCTTCCGGCGAGTGCCGCTCGAATTCGGCGTGCCACGCCTGGATGCGGGCGTCGTCCATCCCGGCGGCACGGAGCATGGCTTCCCAGGCGGTATGGGTGATGACCGTGCGGGGCGAGACATTGGCGATCAGCCGCATCATGGCGGCAATGGCGTGCTGCTGGCGGCGCAGTTCCACGATCCGCCGGTTCACCTCGCGCAGGCGGCGTTCG
>QKCY01000290.1 GCA_003245525.1 Victivallales bacterium
GCAGATGGGGGTATTTGACGTTCAGGTAGGCCTGGAACGCCTGCGGATCGGCGGTGTTGCCGCTGAACATCTCGAAATGGGTCGGGACCACCAGTCCGGGCCGCAGGTCTCCCGCCAGGTCGGCCGCTTCCTGGTAGGTCATGTTGCCGATGCAGTTGCGCGCATAGCGTTCGGCATCCCTGCCATTGATGGGCAGGAAGGCCAGATCGATGTCGAACCGGGCCAGGGCGGCTCTCATCCCCTCGTAGATGCAGGTGTCACCGGCGTGGTAGACGGTGAGGCCATGCCCCTGCACCACATACCCGAGGTAGGGATGGCGTCCCGTGGCCGGATCGCGGTCGAGCAACTCGTGGGCAGCGGGCACCGCCGAGACGCGAAGGCCACCCAGCTGGACCGTCTGCCCGGCATCCAGGCCGAGCACGCGGTCCGGGGCTATCCCCAGATCGCGCACCAACCCTTCCCGGAGCAGGTCCGGGACCACCAACCGTGCCGGAGGCGAGGCGGCGAGGAGGGCGGGCAACGAGGGCCGGTCGATGTGGTCGGAATGGTCGTGGGTCCCCAGCACGAGGCTCGCGTTCACGACCTCCGCCGGTTGGAGCAGTGGCGGTACGTTGCGGCGAGGATGGGGGAGGAGGTAGGGGTCGAAGTAGACCACCTGGTCGCCGAACTTGACCACGAAACTGTGCTGGCCAAGCCACCAGTAGGCAATCGTCCCAACCGGGGCGGAAACGGCATCGATATCGGCGATGAGGGCGGAGCCGGCAAGCATGGTGGGTTCCAGAATGGTGGTCGGAGGGGTGCTGGGCCAATATACTTCGCCTTGGCGTCCCGCAAGGCGAGCGGCCAGTTGCCTGCGGTCGCCTCGGCAGTATCCATGCGTGTTCGGTCTCGTAGGGAGGATGTTGCTATGGCCCAGTTCACGGACCACCGGATCGTGGAAACCTCTCCCGGCGACGGGTTCTGGCGACACATCCAACGCTATTCGCCCCAGACGGTGGGCTACATCGCCGATCCCGGCGACCAGGCGGACTACCGGTGTTTCGTCGCGGTGGCTGCGGATGGGGAGTTCCTCGGGCTCTCCGTCGTCGCAGTCGCCCCGCTGGGCTTCGGTCCGCTGGCCGACCGGACGGTGGCCTGCCTGGAGAACATCCTGGTGGCGGAGGGCCAGCGCAAGCGGGGGATTGGCAGTGAGTTGCTCCGGGCCGTGCTGGCCGCTAGCTGGCAGGCGGGAGCGGAGCATATATGGTGGACGGTGGAGTACGAGAACGTTCCCGCGATCCGTTTCTATCATGCCAACGGAGCCACCTTCTTCCCCGAAGAGGACTCCGCTTCTCCGGTTCCCGAACCCTACTACCTCGCGGTCATCCAGAATCCCAGCCGGATGGCGGGTCCAGAACAGCAGAGGTGATGTCCATGGCAAGCCACTCCATGACTCCCAAGGAACGCTGGCTGGCAGCCATCGGGATGCAACCGGTCGACCGGTTGCCCTTCTGGCCGAAACTGTCTGGGGCCTATGCGCGGGCGCAGGCTGCCCCCTTCAACGGCATGGGGGTGGAGGCTATCCATGCCTGGGTCGGGAGCGACCGGCATGTTGGTATTGCCGACTGCGTCCGCGAAGTGCGCAGGCGGACCTCCGTCGCGACCACGCAGGAGGATGGCGTCCGGCGCACGGTGTACCGCACGTCCCATGGCGAGATGGTGTTGGAGTGCTCCTTCGACGCGGACTCCCAATCCTGGCATCCGATGCGCTTTCCCGTGCGCGATCTGGCGGATATCCGGCTCATGACCGAGGTGTTCGAGGATCTGGCCGTTGAACTCGATGCGGAGAAGCTGCAACGGGGCCGGGACCAGGCGGCAGCCATCGGCCAGGGTGCCGTGACGGTCAACAACATCGGCGAGTCCCCCCTGATGTATTGGGTGGAATGGCTGGCCGGGGTCGAGAACGCCCATTTCCTGCTGCTGGACCACCAGGCGGAGGTGGAGACTCTGTTTGCGGCCATCCAGCGGACACTGGTGGATCGGACCAAGCTGCTCTGCGAACACAGCCCGGCGGATGTGCTCTATCTGGTCGAGAACACCTCCACCACCCTCATCTCGCCCGACCAATACCGCGCCTACTGCCTGCCCCAAGTGGGCGAGCATGCCCGCCTGATCCAGGCGGCGGGACGCATTCTCATCCTGCATATGTGCGGGCATCTGAAGGCGCTGCTGCCCGACCTGGCCCGGATTCCCGCGCGGGCGTTCGAGGCCTTCACCTCGCCCACCTTGGGCAACACCACCTTGCTGGATGGTCGGTCGGCGTGTCCCGACACCTGTCTCATTGGCGGCACCAACGCCATGCTCTGGACCCGGTCGGCGGCGGAGATCATCGCCAGGATCGAGCACGACCTCGGCGTCCTGCCCCACCACCGCGGGATTGTGGTGACCTCGGCGGGGGTGATGCCCCCTCTCTGCCAGCCGGAGACGATCCGCCAGGTCTGTGAGTGGGTGAAGGCCTACCCGGCCCGGATGGACCCAGCCGTCTAGGTTCCGCTCTTTCCGCAGGCAGCGAGCTTGGCAGCAGTTGAAAATCGGCGGGACGGGGCGAGTTTGGGGGACGGTTTCCTACGCATGGACAGGCGGACGATATGGCGAAACGAATCGTGATCCTGGGATCGACGGGGTCGATCGGGGAGAACGCATTGGCGGTGGTGCGGCATCTGGCGGACCGGTTCCGGGTGACGGGACTGGCGGCTGGCCAGCGGGTGGCGCGGTTGGCGGAGCAGGCGCGGGAGTTTGGGTGCGACTGGGTCTTCACCCCCCATGCCGAACGGCGGGACGAACTGGCGGGAGCGTTGCCCGCCGGTTGTCGCAGTTTGGCCGACGCGGAGGAACTGCTGGCTGCGGTGACGGCGGCGGACGTGGACATGGTGCTCTGCGCCATTGTCGGCACCTCCGGTCTGGCCCCGGTGCTGGCGGCGATCCGTGCCGGGAAGGATATCGCCCTGGCCAGCAAGGAAATCCTGGTGATGGCGGGGGAGATTGTCATGGCGGAAGCCCGGCGGCACGGCGTGCGCATTCTGCCCGTGGACAGCGAGCATTGCGCCATCTTCCAGTGCCTGGACGGGCAGCCGCCACCGGACCGGATCATTATCACTGCCAGCGGTGGGCCCTTCCGGGACCAGCCGGAGCTGGATCTGGCCACGGTGACCCCCGAGATGGCTTTGGCCCACCCGACCTGGAACATGGGGGCCAAGATCAGCATTGATTCGGCTACCTTGATGAACAAGGGGCTCGAAGTGATCGAGGCGCGCTGGCTTTTCGGCCTGGCACCGGACCAGATCGAGGCGGTGGTGCATCCGCAATCCATCATCCATTCCATGGTTGAGTTTGCCGACGGCAGCATCCTGGCCCAGATGGGCTATCCCAACATGCAGTTGCCGATCCAGTACTGCCTGACCTATCCCGAGCGGATGCCGAGCCCGGTGAAGCGGATGGACTTCGCCCAGTTGCATACCTTGACCTTCGTTCCGCCGGACCCAGCCCGTTTCCCGGCTCTGCGGTTGGCGCACGAGGCCCTGCGGGCCGGTGGCGTGCAGCCTTGTGCCTTCAACGCGGCGAACGAGGTCGCGGTGGCGCGTTTCCTGGACCGGCGACTGGCGTTTTCCGGCATCTGGCGGGTGGTTGAGGACGTGTTGGCGGCTACGGTTCCGGGGCATCCCGAGACCTTGGACGAGATTCTGTTGGCGGATCGACAGGCGCGGGCTCTGGCCGCGCAGGTGGCGGACCGTCTGGCGCGGTAGCGAGGAAACCAATGAAAGCATGGCTGGCAATGGCAATGGTGGTGGGTACGGCAATGGGCACGGCGGCGGATTTCCCAGGCAAGACGGACGACTGGCATGGATTCGTGCGGCACACCTTCCCCTACGATGGCAGGCAGTGTTTCGTCGTATTGCCGAAGGAGGCGGCTCCCGGTACCCCCTGGATCTGGCGGGCCCGGTTCTTTGGCCATGAGCCCCAGGCCGATATCGCCCTGCTGAACCAGGGATTCCATGTGGTCTACATGGACGTGGCCAACCTCTTCGGCGCGCCGACCGCCGTGCAGCACTGGAATGCCTTCCACAAGTACCTAACCCAGGAACATGGCTTTGCCCGGCGGCCGGCTTTGGAGGGCATGAGCCGGGGCGGACTCATCATCTTCAACTGGGCCATCGCCAATCCCCAGAAGGTGGCCTGCATCTATGCGGACGCGCCGGTTTGCGACTTCAAGAGCTGGCCGCGCGGCAAGAGCGCCGGGGATTGGCAGAACTGCCTGAAAGCCTATGGCTTGACCGAGGAGCAGGCGCTGGCCTATCCCGGCAACCCGCTGGACAACCTGGCCCCGCTGGCGGCGGCGAACGTGCCCCTGTTCCATGTCTGCGGCGCGGTCGACACGACCGTTCCCATGGCCGAGAACACGGACATCGTGGCGGCCCGCTACCGGGAACTGGGCGGTTCCGTCGAGGTGATTGCCAAGCCCGACTGCGGCCATCATCCCCATAGCCTCAAGGACCCGAAGCCGATTGTGGACTTTGTCCTCGCCCATACGGTGAGTCCCGAGTCCCATGCCGAGACCATGCTCCGGGGGGGGCTGGCCAACTGCCGGATTCGCTTTGCCCGCGAGAAGGAGGGGCGCGTGGCCTTCCTGGGCGGGTCCATCACCGAGATGGAGGGCTACCGGCCCCGGTTCGCGGCGTGGCTGCAGGGGCAGTTCCCCGAGACCAACTTCGACTTTGTGAATGCAGGCATTTCCTCCACCTGTTCGGTGACCGGCGCGTTCCGGCTGGAACAGGATGTGTTGGCCAAGGGGCGGGTGGACCTGCTCTTTGCGGAGTTCGCCGTGAACGACAACCAGGATGCCCACCATCCGCCCGCCATCTCGATCCGGGCCATGGAGGGGATCGTGCGGCACGCGCGGGCGGCAAACCCCGCGATGGATATCGTTCTCCTCTACACGACCAACGAGAGCCACGTCGCCAACTACCAGAAGGGGATCGAGCCCCAGGAGATCGCGGCCCATCGCCAAGTGGCGGCGTATTGCGGCATTTCCGAGGTGAACTGGGCGGCGGAGATTTCCGAACGGCTGCGGACGGGCGAGTTCGACTGGGCGAAGTTCGGCGGCTGCCATCCGGCCCCCTTCGGCAATGATCTCTATGCCGCGACCCTGACCGGTCTCTTTACCCGGGCCTGGACCAAGGAACTGTCGGCGGATGCTGCCGTCCAGCCGTACTCCTTGCCCGAGAAGCCCTTGGACTCGCTCTGCTACAGCCGGGGCCGGTTTCTTCCGGCCACCGAGGCGACTCTGGGCGAGGGCTGGCGGTACGACCAGCCGGATTGGGGCGGCGTGTCCGGCAGCAAGCGGGGCCGGTTCACCAGTATCCCCCTGGTCCATACCACGACGCCGGGTGCGAGCATGACCTACGAGTTCGAGGGCACGGCCACCGGCTTGTATGTGGTGGCCGGTCCCGACGCGGGCATGGTGGAGACGAGTGTGGACGGCGGCGAGTTCGTTACTCGGAATCTCTACCACGCCTACAGTGCCGGGTTGCATTACCCGCGCACAGTCATGCTGTGGGACGACCTCCCGGCAGGCAAGCATCGGGTCACGGTCCGGGTGAGCCCCGAACACGACGCCAAGTCCAACGGCACGGCGGTACGGATCGTGGGGATCGGGGTGAACTAGCCATGGCGTTCGATTACCGACCGCCGATGCGGAACGGGAGCGGCAATCGGGCCGGAACTGGCGGCGCGGGTGGAGTGTCTGTTGCTGACGTGCAGGAACGATCCGGGCCAGCGACCGCCGGAGTGGCCACTGACCGAGACAAGGTCACGGGCATCCCTGCTTGCCCAGGCCAACGAGTGTTGACAGGTCGGGGTCTGTGCCTACATTACGTTTTCTAGTTCTGGTGCCTGTCCGGTACCCCGTGTGCGTTCCCCGCCCGGCTGTGGCGGGGTGTGACTATGGTCTGACGATGTTCGGAAACGATGCCTACTTACGAGTATAAGTGTCTGGAGTGTGGATGCCGTTTCGAGGCATTCCAGAGCATGAAGGATGAGCCTCTGACTGCCTGCAAGGAGTGCGGGGGCAAGGTGAAGCGCCTAATCGGCACCGGGGCCGGGCTGCTCTTCAAGGGCAGCGGGTTCTACGCCACCGATTACCGGAGCGATTCCTACAAGGCATCCGCCAAACAGGACACTTCGGGTACCAGTTCCAGTTCTTCCAGCGAGAAGAAGAGCAGTTCCGAAACGACCGCCTCATCCCCGAAAACGGAGAGCAAGAGCCAATGATTCCGTGCCCGAACTGCGGTGCCGACAACATGGTGAGCGCCATCTTCTGCCGTCAGTGCCAGAAGAAGCTGAACCTGGACGAGATCACTCCCGAGGCCTTCGACGATCCCGATGACAAGAAGGGCAAGACCTCCCTTGCCACCCGGGTCACGACCGCCGTCATCGTCGTTCTGCTCGTGGCCATTATCGGCCTCTTGCTGGTTCCGGTGAAGATGGGCGCCAGCGCCGACTCGATCCCCGAGGAGGAGAAGGGCACGCTGGATGCGAAGTTCTCGGCCCTGGGAAGCCCCCATCCGGGCAAGCGTATTGCCTTCACCAGCGACCAGGCCACCTACGTGGCCAACCATGCCCTCGGCCTGCCCAAGACGGGCAGCGACCAGATGCTGCCCGTCAAGATGAGCGTGCAGTTCCTGGACGGCGGCTTGGTGAAGATCGTGCTCCA
>QKCY01000216.1 GCA_003245525.1 Victivallales bacterium
GCCGCCGTCCGGGAATGGCAGGGGCAAGCCGAGGGCATCGAGATCGTGCTCGGCGCAGGAGAGTATCCCCTTCCCGACGGCCTTGTTCTCGGCCCCGACGAGCTCGGAGCGGTCCCCATCACCTTCGCGGCGGCACCGGAGGCCACCGTGGTCCTGCGCGGTGACCTGCCCCTGGCCGACCGGCGACGCCACCCCGATGGCAGCCACATGGCCACCCGTCCGCCCGGCGAAGCCGTGGCCATGTTTTACGGGGACGAGGTCCTGCCCCAGGCCCGCTATCCCAACCGTGACGCCGCCCACCCGTACAGCGGCGGCTTTTGCCATGTGACCCAGGCCGAGACAGCGGCTGGCAGCCTGTTCCTTGCGGCGACGGGTCTGGACGGTCTGGCTGCCGACTCCTGGGCGCGCCTGACGGAGGCCACGGTTCTGCTGTGGCCCGACGACGGGACCCGGCCTGCGGTCCGGCTCACCAGTGCCAAGCGCGAGACGGGCGGCCTGTGCCTGCCCGCGCTTCCCGGGGTCCAGCCCGGCACGCGGATGGTTTTCACGGGGCTCCTGAGCGAGTTGGATGCCCCCGGCGAATGGCTGCCGGTCGGAGCGACTCTCCGCTTTCTGCCGCCCGCAGACTGCGACCCCGACCGCGATCTGACGGTGGCGACGGCGAATCCCCTGCTCGCGGTGCGGGGGGGCAAGGGCTCGGTCGGCTTTGTCGGCATCGAGTTCCGGGGAGCGGCTGGGGATCTGGTGCAGATCGAAGATGCCGCCTGCTCCTTCCGCCGTTGCGCATTCCGCACCGCCACGGGCGATGGCATCCGGTGCCGCCAAGGGAAGGAAGTGCAGATCGAGGGCTGCGATTTCCGCTATCTCGGCGGAGCGGCAATCCGGTTCACGAACACCCAGGGCGCCGCCGTCCGCAACTGCTGGATCGCCGAGACTGGCGACCAGTTGGCGATGGCTACCGCGATCCTGGCCGGGGACGATGACTGTGCCGGTCTCGTGATCGCCCAGAACCTGATTCACGACCAGCCCGGGTCGGGAATCCTGCTCCGGGGGAGTGCCCATCGCTGCGAACGGAACTGGCTCCACCATCTCGGCCAGGAACGGTCGGAGGGAGGCGGCATTGTGGTTCTGGGCCGGGCCGACAGCGAACCCACCGTGGTGAAAGGCAACGTGGTAATCGATCCCGGCGGCTACCGGCGCATCGACGGCACCCATTACGCCTTCCCGGCCGGAACGGTGGGCGTCGGCGCAGTGGGCGGAACCGGAACCCGCATCGCCGAGAACCTGCTGGTCCGCTGTCCGCTGGCGGGGGTCCTCGTCGCGGGCCAGAACCAGACCATCGAGAACAACCTTATCGTCGGCGCAGGCCAGAGCCACATTGGCATCGGCCCCGCTACGGGGCTCACGGTGCGCCACAATGTGGCGGTCGGCCGCGACGGGAACCCAGCCTGGCTGGCGGGCGAACGGTTGCCCGAACGGCTGCGTCTGGTGGACCACAACCTGCTCTGGAGCGAGACGGACGACCCCCGCGTGTGGCTGGGCAAGGAGACCGTGTCGTGGGATGCCTGGCAGGAACTTGGCTTCGACCGGCACAGCATGGTGGCCGATCCCCTGTTCCGCGCCCCGGAGCTGGACGAGTATACCTTGCTGCCCGACTCCTTGGCTCTCCGCCTCGGCTTCGTCCCCCTCGACACCGACCATGCGGGTTGCCAGGAAGAGCCCGCCCGGCGCACCTGGCCCATCGACGACGAGGTCTGGCGCGAGCAGCACCTGCTAGGGGTCGCCGGGGCGCGCCCGGTCACGCAGCCGGCCAAGCCGTGACCGTGCTATAGTGTTCGCAGTGTGTTCGGTTGCCGACAACCCGTGGGGGATTTCGCCATGCGCCTCCTGTCGCTTCGCCTTGCCGCTATTGCCGCCCTGGTTGCCACCTTCGCCGCCACCGGTCCCGAGCCGGATCTTGACGCCGAGTTGCGCAACCTGCAGATCCCCCCGCCCTGGCTGGCGGAGGTCAAGTCCGACTACAACACGGACTTGCCGTGGAAGGAGGCCCGCCTCCACATCCGCAAGCTCCTCGACGAGCACCGGAACCGCGAGGCGATCAAGCTCACCTACGACTACCTCGTCGTGCGCAAGGCCGCGCCCAACGACCACGAGTATCCGCTCTACCTTTTCCTCGGCGGCGAGTATGCCTGGGCCCTCACCGTCTACCGCGAACGCATCCTGCAAGGCGGGCAGACGGAGAACATCTCCTATCTGAATCTCGCTGCCCTGTACCGCTACTACCACCGCTACGAGGATGCCGAGAAGACCCTGCGCCTGGGCCTGGAGAACCTGCCCAAGCCGCCCTGGGACGTGCCCAGCTCGGCCAAGATCCACGACCGCCTGGGCGACCTCTACGCCCGCCAGGACCGGGTCGAGGACGCCCTGCGCGAATATGCCGAAGCCATGCGCCTCTTTCCCACCTCCAAACAGCCCTGGGGACGCCAGAACCTGCCCAAGGAAGTCCGCAAGATCCAGACCAAGGTGGACCTGCTCAAACGCGGCAACCAGGAGTTCGGCAAGCTCCGCGACGGCGAGTACACCGGCACCAGCATCGGCTACGCTGGCGAGGTGAGCGTGACCATCACCGTGGACCAGGGCCAAGTCGAGAAACTGACCGTGGCGCACAAGGAGCACATCGAACAGCACGCCACCAGGCGGATTCCCGCAGCCATCAAAGCCGTCCAAGGCCTGGAAGTGGACGCCGTCACCGGCGCGACCATCACCTCCCAGGCGATCATCGACGCCACCTACCAAGCCGCCCGCCAAGCCGGCATGAAACAAACCATCCGCCCTGTGCCATGATCGGGAGTGGCAGCGGCGTCTCGCCGCTGATCCAACGGTATGGCTTCATCGCCGCCATCGGCGGTCCCCAGGCAACGGAACCTATGGGCCATGCCAATTGGACAACAGCCGTAGAGGAATGATGGCTGTCTTCGCCGCTCCGAGAACCAGGTGAATGCCCCCGGAACGGAGCACGTCCCCTGGCACGACATGGCCGCTGATGGGTAGTCGCTGGCTCGACGAGCCTGCGACAGCGGCGGTTCGCGCGGGTGGGGGAACCAGCGGTAGGCAACCAGGGACCGCGCGTTCATCGACCGCGCGACTACCCGGTCGGCATGACTTCAGGACTCGTGACGGGTAGAGAAAACCGGCGGCACTCCACCAACAGGACGGGGTGAACAGCCGGGATGTAGCGCGTATTGCCCAGACCGGTTCAGTACTCTACGAATGGCGTCAACTTGGTATCAACCCTTCGGAAGCAGTGGGTCCCGGCGAAGGAGAGGAGTTGGTGTGCAGCCTTCATGGCATGGAGGCAATCAGCGGCGGGACGCCGCTGCCACTTTCGCTGCCTCTTTCGGGCCGCACAACGGCTGGAGTCAGCGGCGAGACGCCGCTGCCACTTCCGGAGGGAGCCTACAGGGCGTTCTCGCTACCCACGCCAAGATGGATGACTGCGGATATATGCCTCGATTCGGCTTAGCGCAGGTGCCGAGCGTACGATGTGATCATAGGTCTCCTTCTGCCACACTGGGCGCTGGTAGGCAATCGCCGCTGCCGAACCCGAGTGGTCCCTCTCCGCTCTTTCACAGCGTCGAGTATGATACCCATCCCACCATTCGCCGAGTCGTCTGGCGGCGGCATCCATCCTGCCGATCTGCTTTGCTGTAAAGCTCTTCCAGCCCTGGATAATGCCACTTAGCACGTGCCCTGGCAAAGGCGTCACCAGAGCATGCACATGGTTGGGGGCTACGACGGACTCGCCAAGCAGATAGCGTTTGCCGGCGAACCGACGGAGCGCGCTAGCCACGACGTGCTGGCATTCGGGAAGCCGAAGCACACAGGAACCGGAACTCTGGTCCAGCCACTTCTCCAGACGACCGGAGAACCGTTTGTGGTAGGCCTCCCATTCGTCCTCGCTCCACGGCTCTGGGTGTTCGGCAAGCCAGTGGCTGCGTTCCTGTAGCCAGCCCACAAGTCTGGCGCGGGGGAGGGAGTCAACCAACCGGAAGGTCACGAAGTAGATCACCCCATCCTGACGCCAATGCGGAAGGCTGGCATGGGTGATATGGATAGGCGCGCAGGGATTGAGGAAGCGGGGGACTCTCTGCCGTTCATCGCCAGCCATAGAGCTAAGTCTCCTCATTCCGGCACATATCCTGCAAGGAGTATGGATGAGGAGTGGGATCAAATCAAACGAGTGGCAGCGGCGTCTCGCCGCTGATCTGGTCGGCATGGCTCCATCCCCGCCTTCGGCGGTTCAGCCTGTGGACCGACCCCAGCGAAGCGGTGGAGCCCAGCGAAAGGGGGAAGCTGGTGTGCAGCCTTCATGGCATGGAGGCAATCAGCGGCGGGACGCCGCTGCCACTTTTTGGGGCCGCACAACGGCTGGAGTCAGCGGCGGGACGCCGCTGCCACTGCCGGAAATCAGCGGCGGGCAGCCAGATAGCCCCAGACGAGGACGTTGGGAGCCCAGGTATCGACCACGAATTCGTCCATGGAGACAAAGAGGAAGATGTCGAAGTAGGCTTCGGTGAGGGGCCAGTCGTAGGGGTTGGGCCAGCAGGCCAGGGGGTCCTTGAGCTTGCTGGTGATGGGCCAGTCCCAGAAGCCGCCCTTGTTGTTCCAGTAATCGACGTTGCCGAAGGTGGTCAGGCCCACGGGCACGGCCTGGCCGCTCGACCGGGAGTCAAGGTGGAGGGGATGCTGCACCGGGTTGGCGCCGAGGCCGGTGGTGTAGACGATGTTGTTGGGGTTGCAGCCCGATTGGAACTGGCAGGAGCGCACCAGGGCAGCCAGGTACTCGGGCTTGCCGGTGAGGTAGTGGGCGCGGGCGAGTTCACTGCCGCCGGAGGTGCTGAAGAAGCCGCCGAACATGGGCCGGTAGCGGTCGGAGTTGGTCAGGTTGAAGGTGTTGGCCTCGGCGTAGGTGATCGCCCGGTCGGCCTGCTTGGTGACGGCGACGATGGCGTGCTTCTTGATCTCGGGATCGGCCTTCACGTCGTCGAGGTGGGCGTAGAGGAAGGCGGCATCGAGCTGGATATGCTTCGCCCACCAGTTGGTCTCGGGGCTCTCGTCCTTCAGGGCCGAATCCTCCAGGAAGATGGTATGGTAGGCCGGGTCCACCGTGGTGTCGTAGAGGGCGAGGGCCGCGAGGTTGCGGGCATCCGTAGCCCACCAGAGATTCTGCTTGTACTCCACAAGACGTCCGTCGGCCTGGCGGGCGGCATAGTCCTTCTCGGCCCAGGCGAAGGCGCGGACGGCGCTGTTCAGGTAGGTGGCCGCCAGCTCGGGCCGGTAGGGCTTGAGCAGCTTGGCCGCGCGGGCCGCGACCGCCGCGTAGAACCAGGAATCGCGGATGTTGGGGGCGCTGACGTAGACCCGTTGGGTGCTCAACCAACTGATCTCGCCCGGCGAAGGATCGCCGTCGGATTCGATGCCGTAGGGAATGCCGCCATCGGGGAGCTGGAGGCGGCGAAAGCAGTCGATCTCGAACAGCGCCTCGGTGAGCAGATCCGGCACGCCTGCCATGGGCGGAATACTTAGCTTCAGCCCCGCCATGTACTGCGGGAAGAGCTCGAATATCTCCAACTGCGCCAGGGTCACCTTCATGTGGGACACGCGCCGGGGGTTCCAGTCGCCCGCGTCGTGATAGCCACCCCAGGCGTCGGGCACCGGCTCGCCCGTGTCCTTGGCGGCGAGTTGGTCGGGACCAACCCCGTCGGCGAACATATCGGCAGTGGAGCGGGTGACCCAGGCCCTGTCCGCGGGGTGGAAATCCCGGGGCTTGTGGAAGTCCGAATACGGGGCCTCCAGCGCGTCGCTGCGGTTGTTGTAGAGTCCCTTCATCTGGACCAGAAACGCCTTCTCCCAGACCTTGTCGCCGATCTCGAAGCGGTAGCTGCAGCCGATTCCCGGCACGTAGATCCGGTAGGTGCCCGGCGTCTGGAAGGCGCTGAAGTCGAGCCGGTGGACGGCGGTGCGGCTGAAGTTCTGGGGCGGCTTGCTGCACAGCACCTCGGTGTCCTTCACCCCCATGAGCCGCTGGGCGATTCCGCTGAATACCGGCTGGCCATCCCCGTCCCGCAGGATGGAGAAGGGCAGGCCTTCGGGCAGCTCGCAACCGCCGCCGGTACCGAGCCAGACCGAGAGGAACGCGTACTTGGCCGGGTCGTCCGGACGGTAGCCGATCTGGTTGACGTGGACTGTGTCGCTGCGCACGGTCGCCAGGTCGGCTTTGAAGGTCAGATCGCCGTTCTGCACGTTCAGCTTGGCGATGGCGATTGTGTAGGTCTTGCCCTCGACGAAGGGCTTGGCCATTTTCAGGTAGACCGTGTGGCGCATGGCGAAATCCTTCCCCCAGGGCAACTGCCAGTCCACCGGCATGCTCTTGCGGTAGACCGCCACCGGCTTCACGTCCTGCCCGAATCCGGCATCGTCCGCCGACGCGAGCGTATAGAGGGAGGCGTCCTCGGCCAGGAATTCGAGCAACGGGTCGCCCTCCAGCCGCTCGTAGGTGGAGAACCAGTCCAGATCCCGGCCTTGGAGCCAGCCCAGGTTCTTGCCGTCGCGGATCAGTTGGGCGCGGCGGACCGTGCCGTCCTTCCACTTCTCGATCTTCTTCTCGTCACCGGGCTGGGGCTCGTACTTCGACAGCACGGGAATGACGACATGCTGGGCCCGGATCGTGAGGGCGAGA
>QKCY01000392.1 GCA_003245525.1 Victivallales bacterium
GTAGCCTTCTCGGAGCCCGCATGCAAGCGCGAGGTTCCCGGAAGCTGCGCTATTGCTCGTATCCCAGACACGCCATTTCGGCGGCCACCCTCTCGCCGGGAATGGCGCGGGGGGAGCATCTGCCCTTGACGGCGAGCCGGGCGGCGATGGCGGCAGCCTCGCCCATGGCGAAGCAGTCGGCGATGATCCGGTAACTGGCCAAGGCCTGGTGATCGCCCCCGATGCAGCGCCCCACCACCAAGAGGTTCTCCACCCCTTGCGGCAGGAGCGCGCCGTACGGAATGTGATAGGGCTTGATCTTCTCGACATAAATGTCGGGCTCGCCCTCGCGACACTTGTGTATGTCGATGGCTTGGGTAACGAGGAAGAGCCCGCCGGGACGGCGGCAGCCGCCGCTCGCGTCGGCATAGTTCACGGCCTCGTCGCAGCGAATGCGGCGGCTTTCGCGGACGCCCGGCAACCCGGCAATGGGACCGAACTCGATGTGGGCGAACTCCTCGGTATGGTGCTTCAGCGTGTCGTGGAACTCCCGGCACTGGCGGCGCAGGGCCACCAGGGCGTCGGAAAGGCTGGCGGCATCGAGGGGGTCGTGCCCGCACACATGGGGCGTGCCGTTCCAGATGCACTGGCGCGTGCCCGCCAGGGTCTGGACCCGTGCCCGGTCGTAGGGAATCCGGTAGCCGTTCCCCGCCGCGGCGGCGGCCCGGTCGAGCAGGGCCAGGAAATCCGGATTGCCCATGGCCGGCCCGGTGTAGTTGGTGAGCAGATGGGACAGGCTGATGGACTGGCAAGCGCCGTCGCTTTCCCTTCCGACGGCAAAGGTTGCGCCCGCCAAGGCCGCCACATCGCCATCGCCGGTGGCGTCGATCACCACCTTGGCCCGGACGGCGTGGCGCCCCGACTTGCTCTCCACCACGAGCCCGCAGACCTGGCCGTTTTCGTCCCGCATGGGAGCGGCCGCCCGCGCCAGGTAGAGGTGGCGGACGCCGCTGGCGTGGACCAACTCGTCCAGATAGAGCGTGGTCTGGAACAGGTTGTGGTACGGCCACTGGCAGATACCACTGCCCTGCAGATGCTCGATGAATTCGCGCGCAAACCCACCCTTGTTGGCGAAGTCGCTCAGCCAGTGCGTCACGTGGGTGACCATGCCGCCGGGAATGGCGGTCTGCTCCACCATGACGACCGACAGACCCAGACGGGCGGCGCAGACTGCGGCGGCGGTACCAGCGGTGCCGCCGCCCGCCACCACCACGTCCACGTCATGGCTGACCGGCAACTCGCGGGCGGGTTCGCGGTAGGTATCCATCGATAGGCCCAATCAGTTCGCGAAGAGGCGCTTGCGCTGGTAATTGCAGGTCAAAGCCGCAACCGGATTGTGGCAGGTCACCTTGTCCTTCACGGCGAAGGGCAGAACCGGGGCTTCGGCATAGCGCAGGAAGAGCAGGTCGTGCCCGGTGCAGAGCCCGAAGAGGACATTCAGCTCGGTCTTGGCCTCGTTCAGCAGCAGCGCCTGGCCCACTGAGTTGCAGGGACCATCCACCGAGCAGGCCACCCCGCGCACGGCGAAGCCATGGCTAGCCAGGGCGTCGGCGAAGACCCGCGCCTCGTCCTTGAGACCGGCGCAGAAGGCGATACCGATGGTCTTGCAGCCCATGCGCTTGGCGTACTCGATGATCTCCTGGCCCCGGTTCCACTGGCCGGAAGCGTCCTTGTTCACGCTGGCCGTCACTTCCCGGCTCTTGCGGACGAACTCGTCCTCCTGCCGGATCTGCGCCGCCTGCTGTAGGACACTGGCATCCGCCCCGTCCACCGTGACCGTCCACTCCACGTTGTTTCCCGCGCTCATCGTCCGCATCCTTGGGTTGGGTTTTGGCTGCCGGCAGCCGCTGCTACTGGCCGGAGGCAATATACCGGGATGCGGTCGGTCAACCAGCCTGCGCAAAGAGGATCCGGTAGCCAATGAGGAAGATGGCAAGATCCGCCCCCACATGGCTCAGATAGCCGGGCCAGACGGAGCGGTAGCGGCCATATAGCCACGACCAGAAGGCGCCCCCGACCAGGAGACCGGCCATGGCCAGCCACAACATCAACGGCGGCAGATAGCTGCGGATGGCGACGAAATGATGCAGGGTGAAGCCGACTGCCGACCCCGCCACCGCCCAGCGCGCAGGCAACAGATCGCCGAGACGCCGGTAGACGAACCAGCGCCAGACGTACTCCTCAAGCACGGAGTTCACCCCGATCCAGTACAGCGCACAACCCAGGAACAGTGGCCGGGAGGCCAGGCCGGTCCGTTCGGCCATGCCCCGGATCTCCGCCATTGGCACCAGCCGGTCGCCCAGACTCCAGTACAAGCCGCTGATCGCCAGGAAAATGGCCACTCCGCTTAACGCCCCGGTCCACAGCCCGCCCTGCCGGGCAGGCGACCAACTCCACGGACGCCGCTCGAACCACCTAAGCCAGATCAGCGGCAGCGCGAGCACCAACCCCTTGCTGACGACGAAACAGACCTGCCCCAACCCCGTCCCCGGCCACCAGACCACACCGGCCAGGTTGCCGACGGCGGGCAGTGGCAGGAGGAGCAGCAACACCGCCAGCGACTGCTGCCGACGCCGCGCTCCGTCTCCTCCCCACCGGTCCATCGTGCCAGCCTATTTTCCGGTGCCGGTGTACTGCCGGGGGTCGACACCGAGCTGGCGGATGCGGTAGTTGATGATCCGCTGGGTCGTCTTCAGCTCGCGCGCAGCAGCAGCCGCATTGCCGCGGGTCCGCTTCAGCGCATCGATGATGATCTCCTGCTCGTAGGAGGCCACCATGCTGCGCAGGTCGCCGCCATCGCGGGGAATGAGGGCCGTCTGGCTGTGCTCGGCGGTCTGCAGGGTGGGCGGCAGGCTGAACCCGTGGATCACGGCGTCGGTGCTGGTGAGGACCGCGCGCTCGATGCAGTTCTCCAACTCGCGCACATTGCCGGGCCAGTGGTAGGCGGTCATCATGTTGATGGCGGCCGTGGAGATCCGCTTGACCGCCTTGCCGTACTGGTCGTTGTACTTCTGCACGAAATGGTCCGCCAGCAGCAGAATGTCCGAGCGCCGCTCGCGGAGCGGCGGCATGTGGATCGGGAAGATGTTGAGCCGGTAGTAGAGATCCTCGCGGAACTGCCCCTTCTCGATCTCCTCCTCCAGATTCCGGCTGGTGGCGGCGATGACGCGGACGTTCACCGAGATGGGCTCGGTGCCGCCGACCCGCTCGAAGGTGCGCTCCTGGAGAACGCGGAGCAGCCGCACCTGCACGTGGGGGGAGATGTCGCCGATCTCGTCGAGGAAGAGGGTCCCGCCGTTGGCCAGCTCGAAACGGCCTTTGCGCTGGGCGCTCGCCCCGGTGAAGGAGCCCTTCTCGTGCCCGAACAGCTCGCTCTCGATCAGGTTCTCCGGCAGGGCCGCGCAGTTCACCGAGACCATGGGATTATCGCGGCGCGGGCTATTGTAGTGCAATGCCCTTGCCACCAATTCCTTGCCCGTTCCCGACTCGCCCCGGACCAGGACCGTGGCGGGACTGTCGGCAACCTGCGCGATCTGTTCGTAGACATGGCGCATGGAACTGCAGTTGCCGATGATGTTGGCGGGACGGTAGCGCTCGCCAAGTTGCTGGCGCAGCCGCCGGTTCTCCGCCTCCAGGTTCTCCCGTTCCGCCCGGCTTTCGCGGATCCGCCAAACCGCCTCGGCCAGAATGCCGCCAAGAAGGTTCAGGAACGCGAGATCCCGCTTCAGCGTCTCCTCGTCGTCGTTCGGCCGGTCGATGCTGATCGTCCCCACCACCTGGTTCTGGTGGATCACCGGCACGCAGAGGAAGGCGATGCCCCCCTGGCGCTCGGTGCCGGTACGGTTCAGGAAGTCGGGGCTCCGGGAGATGTCCCGGACGAGCATCGGCTTGCCCTGTTCGGCAACTTTGCCGGTGACGCCTTCGCCGAGATGGTAGAGCCCCCGCTCGCGTTCCGCCTGCGATAGCCCCCGCGAGGCCTCGATCACCAGCACGTCGGTGCCCGGTTGACGCAACGTCAGCGTGCCGCGGGAGAGCCCCATCTCGGTCTCCAGGATGTCCAGCACCTCGTTCAGCAGCGTCGAAACGTCGTGCTGATGGGCCATGGCCTGGGAGATCCGGTAGAGCATCGCCAGTTCAAGCTGGGCGCGGGATTCGGTACCGGCTTTTGCTGACATAATTGTTGCCTCGAAATTTCCTACCACAAAAGTGTATCACTGTATGGACCGGATAACATAATTGTTCAACAGACTGCGTCAAATGGCAATTCCTCCTTCCCCGATTCGGCCCCATAGGGCCGTCTTGGCCTGTCTGCCGGGCAATTCGGGGGAAAAACAGCCGATTGGCACGCTCGGTGCTACACGAAGCAACGAAGTACTTCGGCGGGTCGCTCCCGTCCGGGTTCCCCGTGTTCCAGGCAGCAATTTAGCACAGGAAAGGGCCAGGCAGTGAAGCTGGTAATCGCCTACATTCAGCCCGAGAGGCTGACTGCGGTCAAGCAGGCATTGTACGAACGCGAGATCTACAAGATGTCCGTAACCAACGCCTTGGGTTGCGGCCAACAGAAAGGGTATCACGAGAGCTATCGTGGCGTGGACGTGGAAGTCAACTTGCTGAAGAAGGTCCGGCTCGAGATCGCCGTCAACGACGAATTTGTGCAGCCGACCATCGACGGCATTGTCGAGGGTGCTCGGACGAACACCATCGGCGATGGCAAGATCTTCGTGCTCTCGCTCAGCGAATGCATTCGCATTCGCACGGGCGAAACGGGCGGCGAAGCTATTGGCTGAGTCGGCAATCGGCTGATCGATAAGACCTTCCACCTGCAGGGGAGAAACGCAACGATGAATCGCTATGCCCGTAAGTTCCTGCTTTTTGGTTTGCCTGTCGCCCTCTTTCTGGGCCTGGCTCTCGTAGCCGGTGCCGACGATGCCGCCACCCAAGCCGTGGCGGAAGCCTCGGTGGAGGCGGCCGCGGTGCCCACGGCCGCGAGCGCGCAAGCCGCCGCCGACCAGGCGATGTTCAGCGTGAACAACGTCTGGATGATGGTGGCGACCTTCCTGGTGTTCGTGATGCACCTCGGCTTCGCCACGGTGGAGACGGGGCTGACCCGCGCCAAGAACACGACCAACATCCTCTTCAAGAACACCCTGATCGTGGCCATCGGCCTCTTGTCCTACACCATCATCGGCTTCAGGCTGATGTATCCCGGTGTGATGGGCACGGACTGGAGCGGCTTCCTGGGCTGCTCGGGCATCTGGCTTTCCTGCCCGGACAACGGCCTCACAAACGCCTATGGCCTGGGCACTTATACCTACTGGACGGACTTCCTGTTCCAGGGCATGTTCGCGGCCACGGCGGCCACCATCGTCTCCGGCGCAGTGGCCGAGCGCGTGAAGCTCGGGCCATTCCTGATCTTCTCGCTGGTCTACGTGATGTTCGTCTACCCCATCGTCGGCTCCTGGAAGTGGGGCGGCGGCTGGCTGGCCGCGCGCGGCTTCCATGACTTCGCCGGCTCGACTCTGGTACACTCGGTGGGTGGCTGGGCCGCTCTGGCCGGCATCATGCTGCTTGGCCCCCGTCTCGGCAAGTACACCAAGGGTGGCCGCGTGAAGCCCATCATGGGGCACAGCATGCCGCTGGTGACCATCGGCGTGTTCCTCCTCTGGCTCGGCTGGTTCGGATTCAACGGCGGCAGCGTCCTCTCCGCCGATCCCGGTGGCGTCTCCTACGTGCTGGTCACCACCTGCCTGGCGGCTGCCGCCGGTATCGTGGGCGCCATGTTCTCCTCTTGGGGCCTCCAGAAGAAGCCCGACCTCTCCATGGTGCTGAACGGCTGCCTGGCCGGTCTGGTGGGCATCACCGCCGGTGCCGACGTGGTGTCGGTCGAGGCCTCCGTCATCATCGGTCTGGTCTGCGGCGCGTTGGCCGTCGGCTCGGTGATGATCTTCGACAAGATCCGCATCGACGACCCGGTGGGTGCCACCACGGTCCACCTCGTCTGCGGCGTGCTCGGCACGCTCTTCGTGGGTGTCTTCGCCAAGGGCGCGACCACCACGGCCATGGGTGCCGACCTCGGCTACACCATCAGCCTCGGAACCCAGGTTCTGGGTGTCCTGGCCTATGGTGCCGCCTGCTTCCCCGCCGCCTTCATCATCTTCTTCGTGCTGAAGAAGACCTGCGGCATCCGCGTGAGCGAAGAGGAAGAGATGCGCGGTCTCGACATCGGCGAGCATGGCATGGAGGCCTACAACGGCTTCCAGATCTTCACCGCCCAGTAGTCCCCGATTCACCGGGACGGCCCACCCGGGCCGTCCCGCTGCCTGCCAACGCCGCTGCGGTTCTCCGCAGCGGCGTTTCCTTCTCCGGGGGACAAAGGACGAAGAGGACGAAAGGGACGGAAGGGACCCAATGGACCGGACAGACAGCGGCGAGCTTTCGTCTGGGGTCAGACGCATGCCAGACAGGTAGTCGCGCGGTCGCCGAACGCGCGAAACGTCCCGGCGGGGACCGATGGGTAGCATGCCAGACAGGTAGTCGCGCGGTCGCCGAACGCGCGAAACGTCCCGGCGGCGGCAGCCCGCCAACGCCAGGACCACGACCTGCGATGAGGCAGACCCGCCCCATCGCTGGTTCGGCGAACCAGCGACTACCCGGCCGGGACCGATGGGTAGCACGCCAGACAGGTAGTCGCGCGGTCGC
>QKCY01000575.1 GCA_003245525.1 Victivallales bacterium
CGGGTTTGATCGACTCCCGCTTCAGGGGGGGCTGGCCGAGGCTGGGGAACGAGGCGTCCGGATCGGGGACCAGCAGCGGTCCTGTGCAGGCGGTCGCGGCCACCAGTCCCAGGCCCAGGCCCGGGCAGTTGTCGGTCAGGACGATCCGGGTCAGCGAGCGGGCGGGGTCCGCGAAAAACACGAGGACCTGCGCGCCATCGCGCAGCAGGAACTCCCGATAGGTCAGGTTCCACGGCTGGCATTCCTCATGGCTGCCGTCGGCGTATTCCAGCCGGGCCCGGAACCGATCGATTTCGCGGATCTCCGTCAGTTTGGCGTTGCGGGCATAGACCTCCTCTTCGGCCCCGCGCAGCATGGCGAAGGTCAAGGCAAAGACCTGCGAGCAGGCTTGGCCCACCGGCAGGATCAGCTCGGTGCGGGAAGTCACGCCCGTGGCCGGAACCCGCACCTCTGCTCCCGGCAGAACGAAGGGGATGCCATGCCAGACATGCGGTCCGCTCGGCCAGTCGGTCACGTGTGCGGCTGCCAGGACCTCCCCCATGGTCGCCAGACCATCCAGGGGCAGGGGGAGGGGCAGCAGACCTTCCGCGCGGGCCGGGGTCTCGTTGGCGAACCAGTCGCTGGCCCGTTCCTCGGGCCGTTGGGACACCAAGGCGAGCTCGCCGATCTCCAGGCTGGCAGTGGTGGACCGGGATTGGATCTGCGCGGCCACCCCCTTGATCCGGGGAAACTGCTTGGCCACGGTGGCCAGTTCGGCCCAGACCACATGCCACTGCCCATCCGCGACCAGGGCGGCGGCAGGCAGCACGGGCGTATAGTCCCGCCCGGCTTCCGTGGCGGTGCCTAGGACGCAGAGGGCATAGTCGCCTCGCTCCGACACACCGGTGGCCCGGTAGCGCAGGGAGATGAATCGGTGCCCGGCCAACGGCGTTTCCTCGGGCAGGAACCAGCTCCATTTCATGCCCTTGCCCGCCTGGGTTACGGACAGCTTGGCCACGCCGTCGGTGACCGTCGCCGTCGGTGTCTCGGCGGGATTGCTCAGCCAAGTGGGCCGGGCAGTCCAGGTGGATGTACCCAGCGGCAGCAGGGCGTCCGGCTGGGCCTGGGCGGGGGGCGCGGCCAGAGCGGCGGGGGGATTCTCCTCCTGCCGCAGGTTGCGCACCCAGACCGTGGCGGGCGTTTCGGCGGCGGCCTGGACCTGGATGGCGATGGCGGCGAAGGCATCGGATTCGGCCACCTCGCGGAGGTCCCGCGCCAGCGTATGCCACTCGCCATCGGCCACCAGGGCGTCCAACTGGATGGCCTTGGTCTCGCGCTTGCCCTTGTCGTCCAGGTAGACGAAGTAGTCGGCCGAAGTCGTGTTCAGGCCGGTTGCCCGGTACTCCAGCACCAAGTAGGGAGCATCGCCGATGGCCGCATTCACGCTGGGGAGGGACCATTTCATGCCCCGTCCCGGCGTCGGCACCGCAAAGCGCAACGCGCCGTCGTCAACCGTGACGGTGGCCGTCGTATCGGCGTTGCTCAGCCAGCCCGGTTGGGCCTGCCAGGCGGCCGGGTTCGCCAGCGGTGCCTGCCAGCCCCAGTCAGGGGCACGCACCACAACATCAGGAATGGTACCCTCATTGCCGCTGCCTTTCTGCCGACCCGCCGCCGAGCGTACCAGCCCATGGGCGTCACGCCTGCTTCGAGCGGATCAGGTCGGCCAACGCCTGCACGGACTTCAGGGTCTCGGTGGTGATGTCGGCCTGCTCGAACTTGATTTCGAACTGCTCTTCCATGGCCACGATCAATTCCAGGAGCAGGAAGGAGTCCACCCCGTACTCGACCAACTCGACTTCGTCCTCGATCTCGCTGGGGTCCAGGTCCAGGAACAGACGTTCCACAATCATCTCTTTGAGGCTATTCTCGATCGACATCGGCGAGTCCCTTTCGCGCGGCGAGGCGTTCTTCGTAATCCAGCGGGATGACCAGCACGGGACATGGGGCTTTGCGGGCCACCCGTTCGGTCACGTTGCCAAACAATACCGTGCCGAAGGCCGAGTGCCCCTGCCGTCCGATGATGATCAGGTCCACATCTTCCTGTTCGGCGAATTCGAGGATTTTGATATAGTCGCGGCCGATCCGGAATGCAACCCGGAAGTCGATCCCGGGCGGCACCCGCGGCGTGTAGGTCTCGGCCACCTTGCGGTCGATATCGGCCTTGGCCTTGGCGTCCACGTCGTCCACTTCGTAGAGATAGGTCTTCCAGAACTGCGCATCCGGTTCCGGCACCACGTGGAGCAGGGTCAAAACGCACCCCGGTCGCCGCCGGGCGGCGTCGAGCGCGAAGTCGAACGCGAAGTCCGCATTCGGCGAGAAGTCGGTGCAGAAGAGGATGTGCAGGTAGGGACTGTCGGGAAGCTGGTCCACGTTCATGGCCGAACCTCGCTACCGGTGACAAGGGAACGCCGGAGTGATGGAATACTAGGCACGCCTTTTCCTCGCCGGTTCCGCCATTCCATCGTTCCCGTCTTCCTTCCTAGAACAACCGGGTGATATCGCAGCCCAGCAGGGCGCTTCCCCACGTCAGCGCGAGCCAGCCCACGGCGGCGGCTCCCCAGGCTCCGGCAGCCCGGTGCCAGGGAGTCCGGCAGACGAGCTTGGTCAGCACCATGCCTATGACCAAACTTGCAAGGCCGGGTGCCAGCCAGAACATCCAGCCCGTGAACTGCCAGTGGCTGAATACGGCCTGGACCACCGCCAACTTGGCCAATACCACGGCGCTGGCCCGACCGTAGGTCGCTCCCGCAATCCCGCACCACCGGGCTCCCAGCAGCAGCGCCGCCGCCTGGAACAGAGCCAGCGCGCCGACCGCTCCCAGCACTCCCATGCCCGCCGGTCCCCGCCGCGGCAGATAGAGGCAGATCTCGGGAAACAGAATCAGCAGGGCCGAGCCCACGATCAGCGCCCCGAGGAAAGGCATCGCTCCCTTGAACACCGTCTGGAGCGGGATGTCCCGCTCGATACCGCTCACCACGTAGGCGTTGACCCCCACCGGCGGCGAGATCACGCCCATCTGGGTCACCACCACGATGATGACGCCGAACCAGATCGGGTCGTAGCCCAGGGCGGTCACCACCGGGTAGAAGACCGAAACGGTGAGCAGAATCAGCGCCAGCGCGTCCACGAAGCAGCCTGCGATGAGGTAGAAGAGGATGATGCCTGCGATGACCAGGAAACCCGGCAGGGGCAGGGAAGCCAAGGCGCTGGCCAACTGGGTCGGCAGGTTGGTGGCGGTGAGGAAGCGGCCGAAGACCATGGCCCCGGCCACTATCATCATCACCATGCACGAGGTCCGCACCGTCTCCAGCAGGGACCGGCGGAAGGCCTGCCAGGTCAACTGCCGCCGGAGCAGGGCCAGGGCGATGCTGCCAGCGGCACCGATCGCCGCCGCCTCGACCGGGGTGAAGAGGCCGCCGAACATGCCCCCGATCACCAGCAGAAACAGGGCGAGCGTCTCTCCGATCCCGGCCAGGGCGCGGAACCGCTCGCGCCAGGTGAAGGGGGCCGAGGCCGGTCCCTGCTTGGGATGGCGCACGCAGGTCCAGTAGATGGTCAGACAGAAGAGCACTGCCAGCATGAGTCCCGGCAACACGCCCGCGATAAAGAGGTCGCCGGGCGATTGCTCGGTCATGATGCCGTAGACGATGAAGACCACGCTCGGGGGGATCATCATGCCCAGGCTGCCGCCTGCCGCCACCGCCCCGCTGGCCAGTTCCATGCTGTAGTCCCGCCGCCGCATTTCGGGCAGGGCCACCGCCGCCATGGTTGCCGCCGTCGCCGGACCGGAGCCGCAGATGGCACCGAAGCCGGTGCAGGCTCCCACCGTGGCCATGGCCAGACCGCCCGGCAGGGGGCCGAGCCACCGGTAGGCCGCCTCGAACAGCCGGCCGCTGATACCCGAGTGGAAGGCGATCTGCCCCATGAGGATGAAGAGGGGGATCACGGTGAGGCTGCCGTTCTCGAAGTTGGTGAAGAGCTCGCTGCTGAGGGTGAACATGGCGGCGCGGAGTCCGCTCAGGCACCACACGCCGAGCCCACCCACCAGGGCCATGGCAAAGGCCACCGGCATGCTGCCCACGAGCAGCAGGACCAGGACCACGCAACCCAGTACGCCGAGCGCTTCGGGACTCATGGTTTCACCATCTCCCGTCCCGGGTGCAGCAGGTTGTAGACGATCACCAGCACTGTCACCGCGCAGCAGACTGCCAGCAGGTAGTACAGGGTGGAGTGATGGATCGGCAGGGTATCATAGACCACGCTGCGGGAGGCGTGCGCCTGCCACAGGCAGCAGCGGGTGAAGGTGGCGAAGAGCGCGATGCCCATCAGGCGCATCAGCGTGTCCACCACGATCCGCCCGATTCCGCCGAGTTTCTGGAAGAAGAACTCCACCGCCACATGCCCCTTCAGCGCCGTGACATAGGGCAGGGCGCACCCCGCCGCCATGGCCCCCGCCACCCGCACGAGATCCTGCGATCCCCGTAGTGCGGTGCCGCACATGCGCATGACCACGTCCACGCAGGTCACCCCCATCATGGCCAGCACGGCCAGAGCCGAGACCAGAGCCAGGGCCATGACCATGGCCCGGACCACCCTGGTGTAGGTTATGTCGAGCGACCTGCGAAATGCTGCCATCGGACTGTCGCGTTGCCTGTGGATGAATGCGTGGGGGAGAGCGCGTAACATGCCGTGGCTTTGGCCGCGCCGCAAGGTTTCCCGACCCTCGCTCAGTGCGTTCCCAACAGCACCAGGGCCAGGATGCCGCCCAGAATCAGCGCCGTTCCCAGCCATCGGCTGGGGCGCACCTGCTCGTCCAGGGCCAGCTTGCCGACCACGGTGCTCAGGGCGATGCCTACGTTGCGTCCGGCGCTCACCAGGGTCACGTTGCCCTGGGTCAGGGCCGACAGGATCAGAAAGTAGGCGAGGGGAGTCATCACGCCGACGGCAACCACCGTCGCCGGAGACCGCCGCCATTCCCCGGCCACCCGTTTCCACACCCCATTTCCGCGCAGCAGGAGCAACAGAGGCAGGAAGATGACGATGAACACATGCTTCAGGAACAGGAACTCGTAGAGGTCCGGCTTGGCCGCCAGGGTCATGGCCCGGCGGTCCACCACGTGGTAGCCCGCGATCATCGCCCCCGTGGCGACCGCGAACAGCACGCCCAGGCCGATCCGGCCCGTGGCCTCGCGATGCCAGGCCGACAGGCTGACCAGCCCCACTCCCGCCAGGACGGTTCCCACCGCCAACCCCTCCGGCACCGTCAGCCAGTCGTTGAGCAGGAGACCGCCCGCCACCAGGGCGAACACCGGCGCCACGCCCCGGCTCAGCGGATAGGCCACCGACAGGTCCACATGGTGGTAGGCCGAAAAGAGCAGGGCGAAGTACAGCGCCTCGAACAGCCCTGAGAACGCCACGCACACCAGCCCCTCCCCGCACCAAGGTCCCGGCATCATCAGTCTCCGGGCGGCGAAGACCGGCAGCAGCAACGTCGTGCTCACCAGCAACGTGGCCAGGGCGAAGGCCACCTTGTCCTCGCTCCGCTTGCCGATGGCATTCCAGGCCACATGGATCGCCGCCGAGGCGAAAACCAAACCGAAGACGAACAGAGGCATCGCTCGATTCCCACGGATAGGTCAGTTGGGTAGAGGGAAGCCGACAATATCCTGGCCCGCAGCCCGGTTGCCAGCCGGACGGGACAACTTGTGACGTGAGGGCGACCCCATGCCACTTTGACTTCACGCGCAGAGGGTAGGAGAGCGATTGCTGCCGCGAACAGCGCGTGGTGCCACAGGAGTGCTGCGCCCCGGTCGGGGCGCAGACTGGGGACAATCCCCTGCCGGCGTCGGGCTGACGGCCAGGAAAAGCCCGTCCCCAGGCTCGCGTCCCGTTCCGCGCGCCACGCCAGAAAAAGCCCGTCCCCAGGCTCTATCCCCTGCCGGTGTCGGGCTAACGGCCAGGAAAAGCCCGTCCCCACCAGGAAAAGCCCGTCCCCAGGCTCCGTTGCTGGGTATTGGGTTGCTTGTGACTGCCCTAACGTGAGCGAGGAAAACCACGCGCAACATCAGCCTGCACAAGACGGTCGTGTCGCTTCGGCACCAGGACGCCCGTCAGGGAGTTGCTGGCGAGGTGATGATGCGGGCGTAAGGGACGGGTTTCCCAGGGCATCCGAGCGTTGTCCTCTTGCCTTCAGTGCGGCAGAAGCCCGAACCGTCACATGCCTGGGATCGGGAACGTTCTGGGCTTCTTGTGGCAAGAGTGGGGGACGGGCTTTTTGTGGCCTGGCGAAATCGAGACCGGACAATAGGATGTCCTACTGGTCGGTCCGGAAGGGACCGGGCCCAGGGGACGGGCTTTCTCGGGCACGCGCAGAGGGTAGGAGAGCGATTGCTGCCGCGAACAGCTCGTGGTGCCATAGGAATGTTGCGCCCCGGTCGGGGCGCTGTGGAGTGCGGCGCTCAGCGCCGCTTTCCGTTCACGCTTGCCTTTGGTGTGCCCAACGCTCCTGTGCCCGGGTGATGAACCGTGCGCGACCGATATGTCCGGGGGAAACCAAAGCGGCGCAGAGCGCCGCACTCCACGGCGGCCTTGGGGCCGCAGACTGGGGACAATCCCCTGTCGGCGTCGGGCTGACGTGGAATCCCAACGGCCCGTTCTGCGGCAATCCCTCAGGCACCCAATCCGGCAATGCCAGTACGCTGCGAATGATGGGGAATTCGCATCCAGCCCCCGGACTCACGGGCTCCGCGCCGAACCCCTGCGCCTATGCCTGCTATGGCGACGACCCGAGGCATGGCTGCTGATTCACTCCGGCTTGATGGCATCTCCCTTGATCGGAGAGTAATCCACCTTCATTTCGGTGTTGCCGTCTCGTATAACGACCACTCGGTCGAACAGGCAGTTCATCCCGATCCCATCCTGGACGACCGGCGTGTTCTGCATGTGGAAATGGATATGGGGTTCCGACGACATCCCGGAGTTCCCGCACAGGCCGAGCAACTGCCCCCGCTTGACCAGGTCACCAGGTTTGACTTGGATGCTGCCCTGTTTCATGTGACCGATAAGGGTCACTTCGTGCTCCCGTTGCTCGATGGCAACGGCGTTCCCGCAGGCACAGGAACCGTTCGGCGAGCCGGGGGCGTTGTCTCGCACGCCGTTGATCACATCCGTGACGCGACCATCGGCCGGCGCGAGTACAGGCTGACCAAAAGCGTAGTAGTCCTCGTTTGTTGTGCCATCGCCCGTATGGGTCTTGCCGGCGCCATCCATGATCACGAAGTCGAAGGCAAAGCACTGGTTCCGCAAGTCGTGATGCCTGTTGAGCTCCTTTGTCTCCCCGCCCCACAGCACATACCATTCGCCCTGGAAGGGCAGCCCCATGGGCGTCAGATTCCGTTTGGGGACGAGGACTGCGGGAGGGGGAGGCCGGAACGCCATGCCGACGATCTTGTCGTGGTCGTCAAGCACCAGCGTGAAGTCCACTACGCTGCGCTCGAAGTGCGCGGCAAAGACGGCCTTGTCGGGAGGAACAAGTCGCGGAGGACCCAGGCGTTCGAGCTTTCCGCAGTTCTCGCTGGTCTTCCCGAAAAACGCACGGTCAGTCTCCACCGATGTCGCATCCAGCATCGACGTGCTGTAGTCGGCCCTGAGCGCCGCGTAATCCCCACTCGCCATGGCGAGCACGACCCGGCTCGCAACGCGCTGGAAACGATCCGTAGACTCCTCGCCGCGAGCAACTCCGAGTGCAGCCAGCGAAAGGAGGAACCAACTGCCCGTCAAGTACCTGGTCATCATGGGTTGCCTTCCCGAGCCTTCCAATCTGCTTTTCGACCCCAACGACCCTCTTGCTGGCGGATACAACCGCGCCACATCCTATGGTAGCTCTCTGGTACGGCCATACAAACCGAACTCGGAGGCGGTCATAGGCGGCGAGACTTCTTCTGGCAGGCGGACGAGGGGACGGCTTTGTGTGGCACACGTTGCGCTGATTGGCGCGGAGCGCCCGGATGTGATGGCGGGGAAGGCACCCGGTCTTGCGTGGCAGGCCTGGCACCAAGTTGACGCCATTCGCAGAGTACTGAACTGGCCTGGACAGTATGCCCGCTACCCC
>QKCY01000298.1 GCA_003245525.1 Victivallales bacterium
TGGCGTTGCGGGGGGAATCGTGGCGCTGTTCACCGTGCGGGACGCCTCCTTCTTCGCCTGGTTGGCGGGCGTGGGCCTGCTCGGCTGGGCGCTGCACGGGGCCTGGCGGCTGGACGTTGATCTGCGCCGCCGGTCCGTGCCGCCCGAACGCATGCAACCCGCCATCGGCCGCTATATCCGCAACCTCATTCCGTGGCAGGCAGGCCTGCTCGCGGTGGGCGGGGCCCCCTTGCTCGGGGTCGCCCTCTTCGCCCTCTCTCCCCTGGCTCGCCGCCTAGCCCGGCAGTACGCCGAGAGCTGAGGACGGTCGCTGGGACGATCTTGCACGTCTGGCGCGCCTTTCCTTGGTCGCACGCCATGGCCCGGTCGGTATAGTAGGGTCTGGCGGCGTGGCAATGCCATGCTCCTGCGTGCCAGCAACTACCAGAGGAACCGATATGAAACGAGTGAAAAGCACCTACCTTCGGATCATTGCCTTTCTCGGCATCCTTCTGGCCGGGATGGCGTGGGCCCAGCCGGCGGCGGTTCGCAGCCTCGCCGCGAGACCCGGCAACCTGGAGGGGGAGTGGGCGTTCCGGACCGATCCCGAGGACATCGGGCTGAAGTCGGGCTGGCAACGTCCCGAGACCGACGACAGCGCCTGGCAGCGGCTGCGCGTGCCTGGCTACTGGGAGCCGCAGGGGGTGACCGAGACCCGGCCGGGAGAGGCCCCGAGAACCATGAAGGGCTCGCGCTGGACCGACTACGACGGGGCCGCGTGGTACCGGCTCCGGTTCACCGTGCCACCGGAGTGGGCCGAGGGCGAATTGCTCCTGCGTCTGGGCAGTGTCGATGACACCGACCAGGCCTATGTGAATGGCCAGCTCGTCGGCCAGACCGGCAACGAGGTGCCCCGCCCCGTTTCGGTGCAGCGGCAGTATGCCGTGCCTGCGGGAACCGTGCGAGCGGGAGCCGTCAACGTCCTGGCGATCCGCGTGGTCGACGGCGGCGGCCCGGGCGGCCTGATGGGGCCCTTGGTATCCCTTCTGCCGCGCAGCATTCTGGAGAAACCCATGCAACTGCCAACCGAAGACCGCCCCCTCGCCGAACGTTTCGCCGACCCGCCCGCCTCCACCCGTATCCTGAAGATGGTCCACTCGCTGCCGGACAGTCCCGAACAGCAAGGCATGCTCTTCCTCGGCCTGGCCAGCCAGGGCTTCGGCGGCTTCGTCACCAACGTCTCCTTCACCAACTACCTCGCAGACGAGTCCCGCTGGGAGGCCTTCGCGGCCGGGGTGGCAAAGGCCAAGGCGGGCGGCATGACCCTGTGGCTCTACGACGAGCACGGCTACCCCTCCGGCACGGCTGGCGGCATCACCTTGCGCGACCATCCGGAGTGGGAGGCGCGGGGGCTGCTGATTGCCGACGAAACGACCTCGGGGGCGGCCGTCGAGCTAGCAGTTCCGCCCGGGGAACTCCGGCTGGCGGCAGCCTACCCGGTGACCGCGACCGGCCTCGATCTGGACCACCCGGTTGACCTGCGTCCAGCCATCCGCGACGGCAAGGCCGTCTGGACTCCGCCAACAGGTACCTGGCAGGTCTTCCTCGTCACCGAGTCCACCCTCTACGAGGGTACCCATTCCGAGATCAGCCTGGCCCTCAAACTGCCCTACATCAATATGCTCATGCCCGAACCCACGGCCCGCTTCCTGGAGGTGACCCACGACGCCTACGCCAAGCATCTCGGCAAGGATCTCGGCCAGAACTTCGCCGCCACCTTCACCGACGAGCCCTCCCTGATGAGCCGGTTCTTCCGGCGCATGTCCTACCGGGTCTTGCCGTGGTCGCCCGCCTTCCCCGCCGAGTTCAAGCGCCGCTGCGGATACGATCTTGAGCCGCTGCTCCCCGCGCTGGTCGCCGACTGCGCGGCCACGCCCCGGACGCGCTACGATTTCTGGAACACGGTCGGCGACCTGGTGGCCGACAACTACTTCGGGCAGATCCAGACCTGGTGCCGGGAGCACGGGCTGCCGTCGGGCGGGCACTTGCTCCTGGAGGAGCCCCTGCTCGACCACGTCGCTCTGTACGGCGACTTTTTCCGTTGCGTGCGCCGCCTGGACGCGCCCAGCATCGATTGCCTGACCAGCCTGCCCGCCCGCGTGCCCTGGCGCATCGCCCGCATGATCAGCAGCGCTGCCGAACTCGACGGCAACACCCTGACCATGTGCGAGACCTCGGACCACGCCCAACGCTACCGCCGCCCCGGCGACGACCGGCCGCCCATCCCCATCAGCGAGGCCCAGATCCGCGGCACCATCAACCGCCTTGAACTTGGGGGCATCAACACGATCACCAGCTACTACAGTTTCCGAGATCTGGGGACCGACGACCTGCGCCGCCTCAACGAGTGGACGGGGCGGTGCGGCACCATGCTCAAGGGAGGACATCAGGTCGCCGATATCGCCGTGCTCTATCCCGTACACAGCGTCTGGCCGCGCTATCAGCCCGACTACGTCGGTCCCACCCATGCCCCCCAGGCTGTGACCATCCAGCGGATTTTCGAGCAGACCACCGAAACGCTCTACAACGCGCGCCGGGATTTCACGTTCGTCGATGCCCCGACCCTGGCGGCGGCCACGGCGACCGACGGCACCCTCACGTTCCGGGACAGCGCTTGGCGACTGCTCGTGCTGCCCTGCGTGGACACCTTGCCGGCCGAGGCCTGGCAGGGAATCGAGCGGTTCTGGCAGTCCGGCGGCACCGTCGTCGCCCTCGGCGCTCTGCCCTGCAACAGCGCGACCCAGTTCCCCGATCCCGCGATCACCGATCTGGCCACGCGCATGTTCGGCAGTGGCGAGGGCCTCCGCGCTACCGGACAGCCCAACGGCGGTCTCGGCATCTATCTGCCGAGCGGCACCGAAGCGTTGTTGGCCAGAGTTCTGGAGTCCGTCCTGGAACCCGATGTGACCGTGGAACCGGCCGACTCTCCCATCCGGATGACCCATCGCCGGATCGACGGCCGCGATGTCTACTTCCTGGCGAACGACAGCGCCAAAGAGACGACCGCTACCGTCCGGTTCGTGGCTCCGGGCTCGGGCACCCTCTGGGACCCGGCCGCGGGGACGAGCAAGACCATGGCGGGAACCCTGGACAACCTGCAACTGGGGCCGTACGGGGCGGTGTTCGCCACCTTCGACGAGGTCGGCGCCCGGCGGCGCTACGCGGCGGATGCCACGGCACTCCCCCGGCTGGTGACGGCTCCGCTGGCCACTCTTCTCCCCACCGAGGGACATGGCGAGTTCGTGAACGGGCAACTGGTGCCAGCCGGCGACGGAGCCACCACCTGGTGCGCCACGGGTACCCTCACCAAGGGGGCCGTGGACACCCACCTCTTCGTCTCCTTCCGTGCTGACGGCCTGTTCGACCTGTCCACGGTCGAAGCCCTCCGGTTCGAGAGCTCGATTCCGGCCGGACAGAAGACCCCGTCGCAATTGCTGGTGTTGGTCCACGAGCGTGGCGGCGCGACCTACATAGCGCATACGGGCCGTTCTCTGGCGGGCGACGAGCACGTGACCTCCTACCTGCCCTGGGCCTCGTTCGCGCTGGCTGGCTGGTCCAAGGATAGCGACGGCGAGCTCGACCGGAGCCAGATCGAGTCCATCAGTGTCGGCTGGGGCGGCTATTTCGGCACCGAGAACGAGGAGGTCGTCTTCACCGTTTCCCAGCCCGAGACCGTCCGCATCCAGACTGGGGCCGAAAGACGCTGAGGACGCCGCACCAGACCCCGATGAGGCGCTATGGTGTCGGTGTCGTCTGGTTCACCTTCTCGATGTAGAGTCATCCATGCCCAAGATCCTCGTCGTCCAAGTTGCCGCGCTGGGACACTCCCTCGTCGAGCGTTTCGCCCCGGATTTTGCCCGGCTCGGGCTGCGTTTCGGCGGTCTCCAGCCGCCTGCGCCCGCCGTGACCTGTACCGCCCAGGCGGTGTTCCGTACGGGCCTGTCGCCGGAGCAGACCGGCATCGCCGGCAACGGGCGCTTCGACCGGACCACGCGGAAGGCGGATTTCTGGAATCAGTCGGCATTGCTGGTGCGGGGTGGGCGTGTCTGGGACGAGTTCCGGGCCCAGGGCGGCACGGTGGGAATCATGTTCTGGCAACAGAGTCTCGGGGAGTCAGCGGATCTCGTTCTGTCGCCTGCCCCGATCCACAAGCATCACGGCGGCATGATCCAATCGCTCTATACGGTCCCCGACTCGCTGGAGGCCACGCTGACTGCGGCGGTCGGCCGCAAATTCAACCTGATGCACTACTGGGGACCCCTGGCCTCGGCCAAGGCGGGAGACTGGGTCTGCCGGGCCACGGCAGCGGTGTTGGCCGATGCCAGCCTGCGACCCGATCTGCTGCTCACCTACGTCCCCAATCTGGACTACGTGCTTCAGAAACACGGTCCCGATTCACCCAGACTGGCCCGCGAGGTGGCGGTCTTGGTGGACCAGCTCGGCCTGCTTCTGAACGCCGCCAAAGCGGCAGGCTATACGGTCCTGGTCTGGGGCGACTACGCCATCGAGGCCGCCAACCAGGTCGTCTTCCCCAACCGCGCCCTGCGCGAGGCCGGATTGTTCGCGACCCGCACGGTGCGGGGGATGCTCTACCCCGACCTCTACCGTTCCCGCGCCTTCGCCATGGTGGACCACCAAGTGGCCGAGGTCTACGTGCCCGATCCGGCGGATGTGGAGGCGGCCCGACAGGCCCTTTCCAGCCTGCCCGGCGTGGCCAGCGTGGAGCCGGGGCACGGTGGTGAATTCGGCGATTTGCGTGTCATTGCTGAACCGGGAGCCTGGTTGGCCTATCCCTGGTGGGACGCTCCCCGCGAAGCTCCCGACTATGCCACCCATGTGGACATCCACAACAAACCGGGCTACGATCCCGCCGAGCTTTTCTGGGGCTTCCCGCCACCCTCCGTCAGCCAGAATCCGTCTCGGGTGAAGGGCACCCATGGTCGCCCCGACCTGCCCGCCTGCTACGCCTGGAGCGACCAGCCCGAACCGCCAGCCCTCTCCCTCGTCGAGCTTGCCGCCCAATTGCGCACGCGGCTTACCTGATTCCCCGGATGCCACGAATCTCACGAAAGACACGAAAAAGGAGGATTCCGCTCTGTCCTTCTTGGTGAGTTCCGTACTACTATCGCTGGAATCCCGTTTTCCCGACAGGAAAACCTCGCGCAGAGGCGCAGGGGCGCAGAGAAGACGCGAAAACAGGGGGAACAGGAAGGCGGGGGGATCTTCCGGTCTCTTCTCTGCGTCTCCGCGCCTCTGCGCGAGAACCCCATTTGGTTGCGGCCAACGGCTGCTCTGAACGTTTCGTGGCTCCCGATATGTTTCTAGTCTGGAGGAAGGATCATGACGATGAAACAGGTCATCTCCCTGGCGACTGTCCTGTCTGCCGCGGCGGCTGCGGCGGCGATGCCCCGGCCTCGGATCTGGGTTGCGGCGGCAGACCTACCACGCCTGCGCGCCATGGCGGCCAGCGAGGTGCCGGACGCCTTCGGCAATGTGCCTGTCCAGGCGTGGACCAAACTCCGCAACCAGGCCGATTCCTTTCTCCACGCTCCGGCCTATTCCTACACGGTCGCCATTCCGGGCCGGGAGGGGGCACCGAGCATGCCGTGGTCCTACACGCTCTCCGACACCCCGCCCCCCCGGCATGACGACAGCGCCCACTATCCGCCTTGGACCGCCATGTTCCAGGAGCGGAGCGACTCCATCACGACCCGGCTCCAGTACTTCCTCTTCGCCTACGTGATCACCGGCGACGATGCCTATTTCGCGGCGGCGCGGGAGATCGTTTTCCATCTCTGCGCCTGGGAGGGAATCTGGACCGATCCCAGCTATGGCGGCGGGAAGCCCTGTCTGGACACCGGGCATGCCTCGGTCTGGGTGAGCACCTTCTACGACTGGTGTCGCGACCGCCTGACCCCCGAGGAGGCGCAGACGGTGCGCACAGCCCTGGCGGAGAAGGCTCTGGCCCCCATCGACGGGATGATTGACTCGGTCGCGCCCTACCACAATTTCACGGCGGTCATCGCCAACGGACTGGGTTTCGGGGCGGTCGCCCTGTTGGGCGAGGACGAGCGGGCGGCGGGGTGGCTCGATCATGCCATCGCCCGGATGCGGCTCAATCTGGACGCCCAAGGCACGGACGGTGGCGCGCTGGAAGGGCCCATGTACGGCACCTACGCCGCCAACCAGCACGCCGATTTCCTTTGGCTGCTGGGCGGTCTGGGCCGGGCGCAGGAACTGGCCGAGCATCCCTACCTGGCCAGTCTGCCCCGCTACTGCATCGCCCTGCTCGACCCGGGATCGAACCAGCAGCCCTGTTTCGGCGACGGCGGTCCCACGGTGGGGTTCATGAACCTGGCGCGGATACTGGCCTTGCAGGGCAGCAGCGAGGCCGCGTGGTACTGTGACCGGACGGGCGGGCTGACCCTGGACACGGTCCGCCAGTTCCTCTCTGTGGACCCGGCCCGCATCCAGGTGGGCGAGCCGCCAGCGGACCCGTCGGGCTGCTACCGGAGCATCGGCTACGCCACCCTCCGCGACGGCTACGACCCCGCCGCCGCTTTTCTGGCCTTCAAGTGCGGCCCGCCCGAGGCGAACGTGGGGCACAACCACTACGACCAGGGCAGTTTCATGCTCAGTTACGGCGGCGAGTGGATCGGCTGGGACCCCGGCTACCGCAGCTACT
>QKCY01000043.1 GCA_003245525.1 Victivallales bacterium
GAGTACACCCTCTTCCCCGAGGTATCCCGCATCCGCCGCCGGGCCACCGTCTCCTGGCAAGGGGCAGGGGAGACGAAGCTGCGGGGCTTCTCCCTGATGGCGCCCGTCCTTGCCGCCGATGCCGCCACCGGCCAATGGTTCAGCCCGGCCGCCTGGCCGCCTTTCCGCCGCCATGCCGCCGATTTCGCCGAAGGGGTCCGCCGGAGTTTCGGCCGCTCCCCCGTGCCTCTGGTGTTCCAGTACGCGCCGGGGCGTTCCCTGCTCTGCGCGCATGACCTGCTCCAGCCCGATGCGGACAACGGTAGCGTGGTTGCCCAGGAAAGTGCTGGCGGTCTGACCATCTCCCAGGCCTTCGATGCCTTGGCCCGGATGCAACCCGGCACCAGTCAGAGCATCGGCGATGCGTGGCTCTGGTTCGTCAAGGAGGATGCGGACGGGGCTCTGCTCCGCTACCACCAGTTGCTCAACGATCTGGGCTGCGTGGTGCCCAAGGACCGTCCCGCCTGGCTGGAATCCGCCATTCTCTACTCCTTCCATCCCGGCGGCACCATCGGGTCCGGGTTCCGCGATCTCGGCGGTTTTGTTCCGGCAACCGCCTATCTCGACCGCATTGCCGATCTGGGCTGCAACGCCATCTGGATCATGCCCATCGAGGATGCCTCCGTCTACCACCCCCGCGACTACTACAAGTTCCAGCCAGGCTTGGGCACTCCCGAGGAGTACCGCGCCCTGGTCGCCCGCGCCCACGAACTGAAGCTGAACGTCCTGCAGGACATGGTACCCCATGGCGGCAGCAACACCTTTCCCCGCGCCAAGGAGCATCCCGAATGGCTGGTCCAGGAGGAGGACGGTTCTACCCTGAGCTATTGGTGCTTCGACTTCAACTGGCCCGAGTGGGTGAACTACATGGCCGACGTGGCCCGCTACTACGTGCGCGAGTACGATGTGGACGGTTACCGGGTGGATGCGGTCAGCGGCAGCAAGATCCCCAACTGGAATCCGGCCATCCCCTACGCTCGCGCCAGTTTCGCCAAGCTCCAGGGCGGCTTGAACATGCTGCGCGGACTGCGCGGGGCGGTCAAGGAGACCAAGCCGGAGCGGGGCGCGATCCTGGCCGAGAGCGGCAGCGAGGTCCAGGGGGCAGTCTGCGACGCCATCTACGACTTCGATCTCTGCTACAACATCCTCCATGGTCTGCGCAAACAGCCCGCCGGGGAGTTCGTGCAGAACCTGCGCCAGTGGCTCCACGAGCAGGCGGCGGCGGGTCCGGATGGCCTGTTGCGCCTGCGCCATATCGAGAGCCACGACAGCCTGCGGTCCCAGCTCTGGTACGGACTGGAGCCCCAGCGCGCTCTCATGGCCCTGTCCGTCTTCATCCCCGGTATTCCCCTGGTCTACGACGGGTGCGAAGACGGGTCCCGTCACGAGTTCCAGACCATGTTCCGGCTCCGCCGCGAGTTCCCCGAACTGAACGGCGGCAGTGCCGACTATCTCAGCGTGCCCGCGCCCCCCGGCGTCTTCGCCTGCTTGCGGCAGAAGGACAGGAACCGCTGCCTGGTGCTGATCAACTTCAACGACACCCCCGCCACCTTCCGCGACGGCGAATCGGATCTCGTGCTCGCTCCCTTCGCCTACCGGATTCTCCGTAACGGCCGGACCTATCCCGAGCCGGAAGCGGCCCCGGCTGCAGGGGAAGCCCAGGCCAATCCGGCGGGGACGCTGGCCTGTGGCGAACTGGGACTCGATATCGATCCCGTCACGGGTCTGCCGCGTGCCGCCTACCACAACGGTCGCCAGGTGACCGGAGCCTGGGACCTCTATCTGCCCGCTGGCTGTACTGCCCAAGGACCCGCTATGGTGCGGAAGACAGCGACCGGCACGATGGCGGAACGCGCCTATGGTGCGGCTACGCTGCGGCTGGCCTACACGTTCACTGGTTTCCAGGCACACTGGAACGGCACCGTGCCGCCGGGGGCCGTCCTGGCCATTCCGCTGGCGCAGGCCAAGGACTGGCAGGCCGGGTCCGCCGAAGGCGTCTTTGCCGACGACTATCACGTGCGCCATCAGGCGGGCGACGGCTTCAGCAGCAGCATCTACTGGCACGCCCAGGGAACCAATGTGATCTGGGATTCCCTGCTCCATCCCTTCCCCGCCGACGGCACGGGGACGCTGGCCTCGACGGGGCTGGGCTTCCGGATGGCCTTCCCCGTCGCGCCACCACGAGCGCGCTGGTTCGAGCGGATCGGTGACGACCAGCGGCTGACAGCTCTGATCTCCTGGGATGATCCGGAGGCTCCGGCCAGTGCCACGGCGGATCTCAGCCTTTCCTTCTCCGCCCCTGCCGCCACAGTCTCCTTGCCCGGTCTGATTCCGAGCGGGGGCGGGTGGAGCTTGCAGGGAACGCCCTTCACCCTCCGCATCGCCCGGAACGGGACTATTCCGGATTTCCGGGTCGGGGACCGCGGATTGGTTTCCCAGGCCGACCTCTATACCGATGCTGGGTTCGCGCCGTCGAAGGAGCGCTATGGTGCCAGCAACGACGTGGAGGCCTACTCCCGCTTCGTCACGGACGGCGATAGTCTGCTGGCCAGTTTCCGGGGCACGCTCCGGGGCTCCTATCGTTTTGCCCGCCAGGGAACGCCGGTGGACTATGCCATCGACTACCGCTTTGTTTCGTGCAACAGTTTCCGGGTCCGGGTGGCGGTGAATCCGCAGGGCAACGCGGGCGGCGAACGCGCCTTCCTGGCTCTCCTCCTGTCCACGTCCGACCTGAAGACCTTCCGGTTCGAGAAGGGGGGGCAGGTCATTGCCGAAGGCGACATTGGCGACGGCAAGCAACGGGCCTTCCAGGTTGGCACCATGGAGCAGCCGGTGATCCCGGACCGCATCGTGCTGGGCGACGGTTCCAGCCAGCTCTATCAGCTCACCGACCTGCGCTGCGGCGAGGGCAGCTTGGACAATGTCTTTGTCCACGGCCACCAGTTCTTCCTGACCTTCCTCGACACCAAGACGCCCCCGCCGGTGGCGGGCAAGTGGCGTTGGCTGGAAGCCACGGTTACGCCGGGAGCCCTGGCCCCGGCCACGCTGGCAGACCTGCCTTCGTTGCCTGCGGAATCCGTCCCGACTGAGCTATTGCGCGACGCGGGTTTCGAGACGGCGAGCAACCAGCCGGCATCCCAGGAGACCGGGACTGTTCTGCCTGGTCGGCTAGGCGGTTCGGTCTGGCAAGCGCCCAAGGGTGGGCAACTGGTTGCCAATCCGGTCCATGCTGGCAAACAGGCCGCCGAAGTGGTGGGGCAGAAGGGCGACTACCGGCTGTGGAACCAGGGGCTGGCGGCGGATCGCTTCCCCGAGGGTAGCCGCTGGCGGTTGAGCGCATGGGTGAAGGGGCAAGGCATCGCGCCGGGGGATATCTCCTGGCAGGTTCCTTGCCTGCGGCTGGTGGTGGGACAGGAGAAGACGCAGTACGTCTCGGTCTCGCCCGAGAACGGCACCTTCGACTGGAAGAGGATCGAGCTGGAATGGACCGTCCCCGCTGGCTTGCGGTCGCTGAGCGTGCAGGCCGGACAGAACGGGGCGGCCGGAACGATCTGGTTCGACGACCTCCAACTGGAACGGATCGACCAGTAAGAGAACTCACGCGAAGGCGCGAAGGCGCGAAGAGAACCTAGTCGGCGTACTTGTCGAAGCTGGTGTCTTGGGGGGGAGGACGCTCGTCGAGGCTCTGGGGCGGTGGGGCCTGAATCGCCTGGAAGATCCCGAGGGGTATGTCCTTGGGATCGGGGAGGAAGGCGATCTGGTCGATGGCTACGTCGTCCTCGGAGTTGCCGAGGGTGAAGGTGAATTCTCCCGCGGGCAGGACAAAGGTGTGGTTGGGATGGACGTCCACCCAATGCCAGCGTCCGAAGATGGCATCCTCGACGCTCACCGGCTGGGCGTCGTTCACGCTCGCGAGGATGGAGTTCGCGCAGCCGCCGGACCAGCGGACCCGTAGCCAGAGCTTCCAGCGACCCGCCGCCGGAGAGGTGAGCCGGTAGGTGGCCGAGCCCACGTGTTTGCCGATCCCCGCCGGCAGGACCAGCGCCTCGTGTCCACCCGTTTCGGCATCGGGCACGATCCGCCACTTGGGGTCGATGCGTTCCGCCGCCTCCGCTTCGACCCAGATGCGTTCCTGGGTCTGGGGCAGGTCCACGGTCTCTGTCACCGGGGCGGACCGGGCGGGCCAAACCAGACCCAGCAGGAGGGCCAAGGCCACGAGGCCCATCTGCACCAAGAGCCGCAGACGGCCGCCCACCTTGGTCCCGGCCATCCCGAGCAACAGGCCGACCAGAGGCCCCAAGCCTTGGGTCAGCAGGCCGGTACAGGCTCCGAGAACCAACACGGCAACGAGAGTCCCGCGCAGTTCCCGGTCGTCGCGACCGCGCCGCAACGCGATCAGCAGATAGGCGAGGAAGAGGGCCATGCCGACGACCCCGGTTTCCACTGCCAGCACCAGATACTGGCCGTTGCCGTCCCGGCGCACCCGGTTCTGTTCCGGCTTGGGCAACTCCGCCTCGACCCGGGCCCGTTGGATGCTTTCCTTATAGGTTCCTGGCCCCCAGCCTAGGAGGTGTTTGGGGATCGTCTCGCAAGCAGTCGCATACTCGATCAGCAGGCGTTTGGGCTGCATCCCATCATCCGCCCGCCAGTAGGGACGCGCCCAATCCAGGCTGGATGGTCCGGGGCGCACGGCGACGCAGAGCCCGATCACCAGCCACGCCAACCACCGTCGCTTGCCGCCGAACGGCAGGGCAAGGACGAGGAGAAGCAAGACCAAGGGCAAGGGGCGCACGGTCCAGGCGGCAATAATCAGCACCAGCCAACGCAGCACCCGGAACCGCAGGGCGAAGGGCAGGGCGAGACATACCAGCGCGGCGTACTGCAACTGGCTCCGTTGCAGTCCTACCACGACCTCCTCGGCGAGGTCGGGACCCGACCCGCCGAGGGCATAGGGAGCGCCGTGCAAGGCGGCGACTAGCCAGGCGCAACTGCTTGGCCAGACCGACTGCCAGAGCCCCACGAACAGGTTCAGGCCGAGGGCCAGGACCAGCCATTTCCCGAACCGCTTTCGGGTCGGTTCCTCCCAGCCCTGTCCGGCGTACCAGCCGCCCGCCAGAAGCACCGTCCATTGCAGCCATTCGCGCAGAGCGCCGAAGCGCACGGCCAAGGCGGTCCAGACCAGGAATGCCGCCAATACCCACGGCAAGGCCCCGAACTGCCAGCGTTGCCGCCATAGCGTCTGCCCGGCCAGGAGCGCGAGTCCGACCAGCCCCAAGCCCACTCCATGCCAAGACACGGGGCAAGCCAGGCCGAGGACCAGCAGGCCCAGAGCGATCGATTGCAGCCGCTCGTTGGCGGGAGGCGGGGCGTGGTTCATGGCGGATTCCTGCGCTTCCTGTGCCGTTGCCGTCTGGCCAGGGTCCGTGTGTCACACTATCTTGCGCGACCATCGCCAACGCAACTCGGGAGTTTCCACGCGTGAAGACCTACAACGTCGGCATCCTCGGTTTCGGTTTCATCGGCAAAGTCCACGCCTTCTGCCACCACAACCTGGCCTACTTCTACGATCCCCTGCCGTACCGGACCCGGATCACCCACGTCTGCACCGGTCGGCCCGAGACCGCCGAGAAGGCCCGCCAGTTCCTCGGGGCCGAGGTCGGCACCACCGACTACCGTCTGATTACCGAGAATCCGGACATCGACATCGTCCACATCTGCTCCCCCAACCACGAGCACAAGGCTGCGCTGCTTTCGGCCATGGCCGCAGGCAAGGCCATCTACTGCGACAAGCCGGTGGTCGCCAATCTGGGCGAAGCTGCCGAGATCGAGGCTGCCCTGAAGGACTACCAGGGCATCAACCAAGTCACCTTCCACCTCCGCTTCTTCGCGGCGGCGTTGCGCGGTGCCGAGATCGCCCGTTCGGGGCGGCTGGGACGCATTCTCCAGTTCCGCGCCGCCTTCCTGCACGCAGGCAGCGCCAGTCCCGAGGCTCCGCTCAAGTGGAAACTCACGGCGGCGGCCGGCGGCGGCGTGGTGGCGGATCTTGGCTCCCATGCCTTGGACTTGGTCCACGCCATGCTCGGCGACTACTCTCAGCTCCAGGCGGCCACCAGCATTGCCTACGCCGACCGGCCCGTTCCCGGCGATCCCGGCAAGCGCCTGCCCGTGGACGCCGAGGATCTCATGCTGGTAACCGCCCGGTTGGCCAACGGTGCCCTCGGCACCGTGGAGGCCACCAAACTGGCCATGGGGGCGGAGGACGAGTTGCGGATCGAGATCCACGGCTCACAGGGCGCCCTGCGCTTCAACACCATGGAGCCCCATTGGCTGGACTACTACGACGGCACGGCGGCCGACGCCGCGAGCGGCGGCACGCGCGGCTGGACCCGGATCGATTGCGGCATGCGCTATCCCACGCCCGCCGCCATGCTCCCGGGCCGGACCACCGTCGGCTGGATTCGCGCCCACGTCCACAGCCTCTACAACTTCATGGACGCCGTCCACAACGGCCGTCCCGCCCAGCCCGACCTGGCCCATGGTCTCCGCATCCAGGCCATCATGGATGCCGTCTACCGTTCGGCCAAGAGCGGCAACTGGGTGGACTGCTGAGCGTCGTTCAGGCCTGCTTGGGGCGGCGGGCGACGAGGGCGTAGAGCACGGC
>QKCY01000506.1 GCA_003245525.1 Victivallales bacterium
GCGGGCGAGCGGCTCCTTCGGAAAAACCTGGATTGGCAGCACGTCGTGGGTCACTTCCTTGCCGTCTGCTGTCGCGACGAGCGTCACGGTGTACTCGCTGCGAGCCTGGACGGCGGGGACGGCGAACTCGATGGGAGCGAAAGCAATGTCGCCGGTCTTCACATCCAGATGGGCGGTACCGGAGGAGATCACCTGCCCGGCGGCATCCGCCACGTGCCATTGGGCGTCCACGGTCTGGGTACCAGGGCCGTCCCAGACCACCGCCACCTGCTTGCGGACCGTCTCGCCCGCGTAGAAGGCGTGGGTTTTGTCGGTGTGCAGCGGGGCACCGGCCAGCCAGACCAGCAGGGCCTGCTCGTTGGCCGCCCGGATATCGAAGTTGGGGCTGGCCCAGTCCGGCCGCTCGGTCAAGGGCTCGTGGATGGCGGAGTAGCGCGACCAGATGGTCTTGCCGTCCCACTTCGGCGGGTTGCCGTAGCCGACGCCGAAATCCCAGTAGTAGTAGCCGGGCACGCCCCAGGTCCGCCAGGAGCGGTCGGTGGCGCTCACGAACAGCCGCTGGAAATCCCAGTAGAGGGGGAACTCGTCGGCGGGGATGGCGGCACCGTGTCCGGACTTGTTCTCGAGGCTGATTGCGACCATCCGGCGCAACCCGGCCAGGGATTCCTCCTGGTAGGCGCGGTCGCCGAAATACATGGCCAGATACTCGGTGAGGAGGAACTGCTTGCCCTTCCAGAAGTTGGCGGTGTAGGGCTGGCCGAACTCCACGGGGAAGTAGGGCATGTCGCCCTTTCGCGCCCACTCGCTGGGCCATTCCTCCCGCTCCTGCAAGGGGGCGAAGTTCAGGTAGGAATTGCTGGTCGAGAGGTCGCCCACGTTGCCGTCCGCATGGGAGTAGACAAAGCGGGTGGTGTCATACTTCCGCACAACCTCCCTGCCCTGCTCGATGACGTCGGCCTGGGAATGGGCCGGGTACTTCCTCCGCTGGCCCATGGTGTCGGGATGGATACCGTCGCGCGGGCAGAAGGAGTTCATGCCGATGGTCCAGCCAAGAATGCTGGGGTGGTTGCGGTAGAGCCGCAGCCAGCGGCGCATCTCGCGGCCGTAGTCGGCCTGCGTCTGCGGATCGTCGAGCAGCTTGGCCCGGATATGGGACACGCCCGGAGCCGGAACAAGACTGCCCATGCCCTGTTCGTCGAAGGCGTCGAGCAGTTTCTCGTCGAGCAAGGGCGTCTCCGACCAAGTGCTCCACCAGGCCGAGGAATTCGCCTGGGTGTAGAAGAGATTCCGTCCCATCAGGCGGAAGAAGGATAGGGAGGTCGGATTCAGCCCGCAGCCGGTCCAGTCCACCCGCCAGCGCGACACATGGCCGTTCAGATAGACGTCCCGACCCTCGGTCCAGACCTCGCGGAACCCGAACCGGACCGGCGGTGCCGCATCCAGTTCCTTGTCCTGCTGGACCAGGGAAACGGCGACTGTGTACAGGTAGCCTTTCTCCAACTCCCAAGGAATGGGATCGGCCCAGGCCTGCGTCAGCGTCCGCACAGAGACCCCGGCCGCAGCATCGACGGCAGGATCGGTAAGCCGCAGGACCTCCTTGCCGTCGGCATCGCGCACCACGGCCTGGAGAGACAGGCCGGAAACCGGCGCGTCGGCAATCAGCTCCACGTCGAGGGACAGGGTCTTCTCCCGCCAGGAAGTGCGGACGAAGACATCGCTGAGCGAGACCGGTCGGGGATAGGACCGGAGCGCCGTGGCTGCGGTGATCCCGAAGCCCCATCTCTCCATGGGCAGGGGCGAACTGCTCTTCGGCCCCCGGCCGCTGTAGCGCAGGGGATCGTGGGCGAAATCGCGGGAGATCCCCGTGTAGTCGCGGGTGAGGAACACCCGCAGCACATTCTCCTGCCCCGCCACCAGTGCGGCGGAGAGATCGAACTCACCGCCCGGACGCAAAAGCTCGCCCACCCGCTTGCCGTTCACGAAGAGGATCGCATCACCCTCGATCCGTCGGAAATCCACCGTCAAACGCCGGCCCGCCCAATCGGTCGGTACCGCCACGGTCTGCTCGTACCACAGACTGTTGATCTTGGCCCGCCCGCCGTTCTTCAGGCCGTCTTCCCAGGACGTGCCCTTGGCATCCACCGCCCCCCAGCGCCAATCCGCCGAGTGGTAGTCCATCTTGCCCCAGTCCCCGTCCACCGGCGGCACCTCCGGCGAAGCCGCAGGCTGAATCCGCCAAACCGGAGCCAGATCCAGCACCCCACGCGGCGCCTCCTGCCCCGGAACCGCCAGAGTCGTGCAAGTGAGGGAAACGATGGTCATGCCAAGCGTCCAGCGGAGAACCTGCGTCACAGCGCACCTCGTCGTAACAGATCCAATCAGCGATGCCATTCCCAACCCTACACGCTCAGGCGCACCGGTCAACACTCCCTGCTCTGGCAGAACAGGCATCTTCCGTGTATCGTTTCGCGGGCAACTCGCACGAACCCCTATCTCGCTCAAGGATACACCATGGGAATCTGCATCCGTCGTTGGCTTGCCGCCCTCCTCTTCGTCTCCCTGGCCGTCGTGGCCGGCGAAGGCACCTTCACTCTGGCGGTCATCCCCGATGCACAGCAGGAAGTGCTGGATGCCAAGGACACGCGCCTGGCCGACCGCATGCAGTGGCTGGTGGACAACCGCGAGAAGCTGAACCTGAAGCTGGTGATGCAGGTGGGCGATCTGCACAACTGGGACACGCCGGACCATTTCCAGTACGAACAGAGCAGCCCCGCCTTCGCCGTGCTCGACCAGGCGAAGCTGCCCTATGTCCTCACCATCGGCAACCACGATTCCGCCGCCACCAAGCAGGGCGGCAGCGCCGCGCCGGGCAATGTCCACGACAACCAGCGGACCACGACCACCTTCAACACCTACTACCGCCTCGCCCGCTTCCAGTTGCTCCAAGGGGTCTTCGAGGAAGGGAAGATCGACACCGCCTGGCACGCCTTCCAGGCTGGCGGACTGGACTGGCTGGTCATCAACCTGGAGCTATGGCCCCGCCAGGAGGCCGTGGCTTGGGCCAAGACTGTGGTGGAGTCCCATCCGCACCACAACATCATCGTCCTCACCCACTCCTTCCTCAACGGTGGGGGCCAGATCGAGCAGCGCAATGGCGGCTACGGCGACAACAGCCCCCAGTACGTCTTCGACCAGCTTCTCAAGCCCTATCCCAACGTCCGGTTGGTCTTCAGCGGCCATGCCGGTCGCCATGCCTACCACGAGGACAAGGGCGAGCAAGGCAACCCGATCTATGAGTTCAGCCAATGCTACCACAGCAACGAGACGAATCCGGTGCGCCTGTTCGAGATCGACACCGAGGCGGGACGGCTAAGGACCTGGGTCTACTGCCCCTCCAAGGACACGACCCTGGACGACGGCTCCCGCCGCGAGATCACCGGCATCGAATGGGTGAAGCCCGCGCCGAAGTGATGCTCATTTGGCGCCATGCATGAAGTTATGGCTTCCCGCTTCCCCGGAATTCCGGCTGCGTGTTGCGGTCGGGACGCCGACGGCATTCCCCGCGCCCGGGGCCGGGCGCTCCTCCAGCACGTGGGTAGGCGGAAGGTCTTGGAGAAGCGGCGGGCCTCCGCCGCCGAGGCGCGGCAGCGCTAATCGGGGATGCATTGGACGGGGGGAACATGGTTCCCGGCTGGCCCCAGAACTCCATGTCTGTTGTCCAACTGGTATGAGCCCCTGCTGGCTACGCCGCCGCCACCAGGAGCAGCGTGTCGCTACCAGTCGGGTCGAAGGGGGCGAAGTCGAGGGAGCCGTAGGCCACGATTCCCCGGAATCCGGCTGTAGCCAGCATCGTCATCAGTTCCGCCTGCCGGTAGGGGTGCAGGAGCACGCTGGTCAGATGATGGTCGCCGTTGCCGGTGGTGAACCGCAGTAGGTTGAACCGGATCAGCCCGTCGGGCAGGAAGTCATAGAAGCGCACGAAGCTCTCGCCGCCCTGGGTGTCGATGGAGACGATCCGCTCCTGTTCGGCCAGGATGCGGTCGTAGTTGAGTACCTGCACGGCTAGCAGCCCGCCCGGAATCAGGGCCTTGCGGACGTCGGCCAGATTGTCCTGGAGTATCCGAGTGTCCGTGATGTGAGGCAGAGTATTGCCCATGCAGACCACGAGGCCGAGGGCCTCTGGTGCTTCCGCCGCCACGTCGGCCAGTCCCGCTTGGACAAAGCGCACATGGTCGCCGGGCAGCCGTTCGGCATGGCGCCGGGCTTGGTGGACCATTTCCGGGGACGGGTCCAGCCCCACCGCGCTCATTCCCAGCCGGGCCATGGCCAACGTATAGGCCCCGGTGCCGGAACCCACATCCACCGCCGCCTGGGCGCTGTAGCCCCGCAGGCGCAGCAAATCCGCCACGAAGCGTTCGGCCCGGGCGGTGCGCGCGGCAAAGCCGGTCATCGCATCATAGCCGTCGGCCAAGGCGTCGTAGAAATCGGCGGGCGATAGATTGTCGGGTTGGCTTGCCATGGTGGATCCGAGCGGGGCTGCTGCCCCATCACCAGAGCAGACCCGCCGCCGGGGGCCGGGTTGCGCAACGCCGCAACACTCCCTAGGAACAGACGGCAAGCCACCAAAGGCTGCGTGCCTTGCCTCCCCCCTGGTTCCTGCCTCCCTGCCTATGTTCCTGCCTGACAAGACGGTAGCGAAGACCCCCCATTTGGTGCTGGCAGCCGCAGCATGGAAGGCCTGGTCTCCAGGCGTCTTTTGGCATGATTTCAGTTTGCATCGGACGGTTGGAGAGTTACCTTTAATCTCGTTCATTCACTGCCCGATGGTGTAATGGCAGCACAACTGGCTCTGGTCCAGTTAGTCTAGGTTCGAATCCTGGTCGGGCAGCCATTTTTGTTTCTGGAAATGGCCGTGATCCTGACCCCCGGGAGATTGCCCGTGGAGACTCCGCGCTTTGCGCTTGGCTACCAGCTCCCCGACGAGCTGGACTGCACCTACGACATCGTCTGCGAGTATCGCGAGAACGTGTCCGAAGTCTATTGCGCCCTGGCGGGCGAGGCCAGCGGCCGTTCCGTGCTGGGCGACCACGACGGCTGGGAGGTGGCGGAAGCCCGCGCCCTCCAGTTCGAGGAATTGGCCGCCATCGCCCAGGAAGGGGTGGATATCACCCTTCTGCTCAACGCCGCCTGCTACGGGGCCGAGGCCGTCTCGCAGAAGTTGGCCGATTCCGCGTTGCGCCAGGTGGAAGAACTGGGTGCGGCCTGCGGTCGGCTGGTGGCCGTGACCACCACCAGTCCCTTCATCGCCCAGCAGCTCAAACGGGCCGGGGTTCCCCTCGAAATCCGCGCCTCGGTGAACATGCGCCTAGCCACGGTCAAGGCCATGAGCTATCTGGCCGAGAGCTTCGACGGCTACTACCTGTGGCGGGAACTGAACCGCTCCCCCGAGCGCATCCAGGTGGTGCGCCAATGGTGCGACGCCAACGGCAAGAAGCTCCACATGCTCGCCAACAGCGGCTGCCTGCGCGACTGCGCCTTCCAGTCCTTCCACGACAACCTCGTGGCCCACGAACGCGAACTCCGCGAAGTGGAGAACGTGCCGCAACAGTATCCCGCCCCCTGCTGGGAATTCCTCGCCCAGCGCGAGAACTGGCCGTGCATCCTCCAGAACACCTGGGTCCGCCCCGAGGACCTGCATCGCGTCGCCCCCTACTTCGACAGCATCAAACTGGCCACCCGCCTACACAACAATCCCCGCATGGTCATCGGTGCCTACGCGCGCGGCTCCTTCCGGGGCAACCTGCTCGACCTCATGGAACCGGGCTACGGCTACCTCCTGCGCGGCTACGTGCTCGACAACACCCGCTTCCCCGCCGACTGGTTCGACCGCACCGCCAACTGCGCCCACGACTGCCACCTCTGCGGCTACTGCCGCCAGGTCTTCGACCAAGTCCTCGTCCCCATGGACGACCCCATCCCCACCGAGTAGCGCAGGCGTCTCGCCTGCCGCCGCGCGTTCATCGACCGCGCGCCTACCCGGTCGGCATGGGCGCTGACGGGTAGGCGCGGGATCGACGAGCCCGCGCAAGGGCGGCCTGCGCGGAAGGGGAACCAATGGCCGGCAACGGAAACCCGCGCGTTCAGCGACCGCGCGGCTACCCGGGCGGCATGGATTCTGAAGGCAGCGGCGGGGCGACCAATCAGCGCAGCACGTCGAGTTCGGCGATGGTGGCCCAGGGTTGGTCCTCGAAGCCTTCCAGGGCCACGATCTTCAGATAGTGGGCGGAGTGGCGGGCCGGAAAACGGACCGTCTTCAGTTCCTTGCCCTGGGGAAACTCGGCCTGGACCACCGGCTGGCCCCAATCCTTGCCATCCTGGCTGAGGTAGATCTCGCAGCGGGAGATCTGACCGTTGACCCCGCTCTGGCGGGGCAGGATCGTGACTCCGGCAAAGTCCATGGTCTCACCCAGGTCGATGGCCAGGAAGTGGGGGTACTTCGGGGTGGTTGGGCGGTACTGGGTATGCCACATGGTGTCGGCGAAGCCGTCCAGGGCGTTCGCGGCATTGCCTTGGCCCTGTTCGCTGTCGCAGGCGAGCACGGTGGCGCGTTTGGCGACCCGGTTCTCGCGGGGATCGGGCGGCGGGAAGTCGGCAGGCCTCCACTCGGGCAAAGCGGCGATAGACTCC
>QKCY01000265.1 GCA_003245525.1 Victivallales bacterium
ACCGGGCCACCAGTCGCCAACCGGGCCTCCATGCCCGATAGTATGGCATGGAACACCGTCAGTCTGACCACCTTGTCCAGCTCCGTCCCGTTCTCGAACTACGGGCCAGCGTGTTTGCCGCCATACGGGCGTTCTTTGCGGAGCGCGAGTTCCTGGCGGTGGAGACCCCAGTCCGGCTGCCTGCTCCGGCCCTGGAGGATTACATCGAGGCGGAGCCGTCGGGCGACTGGTGGCTGCGGACCTCGCCCGAACTGCACATGAAACGTCTGCTGGCGGCGGGCTACGAGCGCATCTACCAGATTGGTCCCTGTTTCCGGCAGGGCGAGCAGGGGCGCCGCCATCTGCCCGAGTTCACCATGCTGGAATGGTACCGTCTGCACGCGAATCACGAGGACATCCTGGCCGACACCATCGCCTTGGTCCGCCAGACTGCGCAGGCCGTGCTCGGCTCCCTCGCCTGCCCGTTCCGGGGACAGGTGATCGATTTCGGCGGTGAGTGGGAGCGCCTGAGTGTCGCCGAGGCCTTTTCCCGCTTTGCCGGTCGCGACCTGGACGAAACCATCGCCGCTGGCGAGTTCGAGCAGGTGCTGGTCGAACAAGTGGAACCCCATCTGGGCAACGGCCGCCCCACGGTCCTCGGGGAATACCCGTTGGCGTGCAGTGGCCTGAGCCGTCCGATCCCCGGTCGTCCCGACCGGGTCGAGCGCTGGGAGTTGTATGTGGCCGGTCTAGAACTGGGCAATGCGTGCAGCGAACTGACCGATGCCGCCGAGCAGGCCGCTCGCTTCGCCGCCTGCGCGGAGTTGCGCCGCCGCGAAGACCGACCGGTCTATCCGGTCGACGAGCCCTTCATGGCCGCACTCGGCCGGGGTATGCCCCCGGCGGCGGGTATCGCCATCGGTCTCGACCGACTCGTCATGGTTCTGGCCAATCTCGACGACCTGGCGGACACCGTTGCCTTTCCCGCAGACTAGGCTTGCCCCAGAGCCGCGAGCACATTCGGCACCGTGTCGCCGGGGCTGACCTTGTACCACGCCTCGGCGATCAGTCCCTGCTCGTCGACGAGGAAGGCCGAGCGGATGATCCCCATGTAGGTCTTGCCGTAGTTGGTCTTCTCGCCCCAGACCCCGTAGGCCTCGGCCACGGCATGGTCCGGGTCCGCCAACAAGGGAAAGCCCAGATTGTACTTCTCGTCGAAACGCTGCTGTTGGGGAGGGGCGTCGGGACTGATGCCAAGGGCGGCAACCCCCAGCGTGGCCAGTGCCCCCAGGGCATCGCGCACCGCGCAGGACTGGGTGGTGCAGCCGGGTGTGTCGGCCTTCGGATAGAAGTAGAGCAGTACCTTGTGGCCTGCATGGCCAGCCAGGGATACTGCCGTTCCGTCTTGTTTCGACAGGGTGAAATCGGGGGCCTTTTGCCCCTTTGCCAACCCGCTCATTGTCCATCTCCTACCATTTGCGGTCCCCACTGGCGGCGGCTTGCGGAACCGGTTCCTCCAGCAGGTTGCGGATGTCGTCTCTGAGATGCTCCGGCGACGTGGTCGGGGCATACCGGGCTACCGGTTCGCCCTTCCGGTTCACCAGGAACTTGGTAAAATTCCACTTGACCGAGCGGATCCCCAGCAAACCCGGCAGGGCGTTGGTCAGGTAGTCGAAGAGGGGATGGGCTTTGCCACCGTTCACCTCCACCTTGGCGAAGACGGGGAAGGTGACGTTGTAGGTCAACTGGCAGAAGCTCTGGATCTCCTCGTTGCTACCGGGCTCCTGGTTCGCGAACTGGTTGCAGGGGAAGCCGAGCACCGTGAACCCCTCGGGGCCGAACTCCTGGAACAGGCTCTCCAGGCCGGCGTACTGCGGCGTGAAACCGCACTTGCTGGCGACATTGACGACCAGGAGGACCTGGCCGGCGAACACCTCCATTCCGATGGTCTCACCGGTTGCGGTGGTCACTTCGAAGGGATACACGGTACTCATCACCGGTCTCCAGATTGGGGTCCTGTTTCATGGGGGAGTTGACCGGAGCCGACCGCCGGGGTTCCGCAGTGTGCGAAGACCATTTGCCGGATTGGCAATCCTGCTGACTGACTTCTACATTCTGGATTAGGTAGACAGAGTTCACTCCCAGCCATTGGCACCGAAAGGTCGAGACGATGAAACCCATTGGCCTCCAGCTCTATACTCTCCGCGATCTGTGCAAGGAAGACTTCGTCCCGACCTTGGACAAGGTCGCCAAGATCGGCTATAAAGCCGTCGAGTTCGCCGGCTTCCACGGCATGACACCCGGCGAACTGCGCACGGTGCTGGACGATCTGGGCTTGACCGTGTGCAGCGCGCACATGCCCATGCCCACGGACGCCAATGCGGCCGAGACCATCGAGCAGTGCCAGACCCTCGGCGTCTCGCGCCTTGTCACCGGCCCCGGCGGCCCCATCCGCACCGTCTCCGAGGTGATGGGTTGCGTCGAGAAGCAACGCAAGGCGGTGGAGCTGCTCAAAGGCAGCGGCATCGCCCTCGGCCTGCACAACCATTGGCAGGAATTCGAAGCCGTGCCCGATGGCCGACTGCCCGAGGACATCATGCTGCAAAGCGTGCCCGAGCTCTTTGCCGAGTTGGACGTCTACTGGGTGACCGTGGGCGGCCAGGAACCGGTCGCGACCGTCGGTCGCCTGAAGAAGCGCGCCCCCCTGCTCCATATCAAGGATGGTCTGGTGGAGCCCCGCCAACCCATGAAGCCCATCGGCCAGGGCAAGCTCGACATGCCGAAGATCATCGGGGCCGCCGATCCCGAGATTCTCGAGTACCTGATCGTCGAGTTGGACTCCTGCGAGATTCCGCCCCTCGAAGCGGTCGAGCAGAGCTACAACTATCTGGTGGGCCAGGGCCTGGCGGCGGGCAACCGCGCCGTCTGACCGTCTCGCCGAACACGTAACGCCAGTACGGGCCGGGCTCCAACGCCCGGCCCGTTTCACATCGGCACGGAGGAACCGCGATGAAGGTCTACATCGGCACGGATCTGGAGGGGGTGGCGGGAGTGGTGACCTTCTACGCCCAGACCTCGCCGGGCAATCCAGGCTACGAGGCGGCCAAGCGGCTGCTCACGGGGGAGATCAACGCCGCAGTCGAAGGCCTGCTGACCGAGGGGGTGGAGGACATCCTCGTCTGCGACGGGCATGGACCCGGGGCAGTGCATTACGAATCCCTGCATCCGGCGGCAAAGCTACTGCACGGACGCCCGCTGGCCCCGCGCGCGGTTCGGGATGCCGTGGTCCGCGAGTACGACGTGTGCATGATGCTCGGCCAGCACGCCCTAGCCGGCAAGCCGCTGGCGAATATGAACCACACCCAGAACAGTCAGGCCATCGACGCCTACCGCCTGAACGGCAAGCTGATCGGGGAGATCGCCCAATTCGCTCTCTACCAGGGGGCGCTGGGGTTGCCGCTCGTTTTTCTGAGTGGCGACGAGGAGGCGTGCCGGGAGGCGGAGGACCTGATCCCTGGTATCCAGACTGCCGCCGTGAAACGCAGCCTGGGCCGGAATTCGGCCATTTCCCTGTCGATCTCCAGGTCCCATGAGCTGATCCGCACCGGGGCCGCCGAAGCCATCCGCCGCCAGCGGCAAGCCCCCCTGTCCCCGCTCGTCTGGCCGGGACCCTACGTGTTGGAGAAGCGCTACTTCCACACCGACAGCGCGGACGCCGCCGCCGATGCCCCCGATGCCGAGCGGGTGGACGGCCAGACCGTCCGCCTGCACGGCGACGATATCCGCGATCTCATCTACCGCTGAATCCACCACAACTCGCCAGGAACAGCCCCAATCCACCCGTCGTCACTCGATTCAGGTAGCTAGATGCGAGGGAATCCCTCTATGGCGCTAGCCAGAGAAGAGGTCAACCGAAAACTCCTCCATGTGTTGTCCGGCAGTCTTGTCCCGGCTCTGATCCTCTACCTGCCGAGAATCGACGGCAGTTCTGCTTTTCTCTCGTCCTACCTTCTGGGCATCCTCCTGGTTCTGTCAGTTCTCGTCGAGTTTGCACGGTTTCGTGATCCGCAAGCGCATTCGATCGTCTCTCGCTTGGCCGGCTCAATGATGAGAAGCGAGGAGAAGCAATCGCTCACGGGGGCAACCTATCTCCTCGGCTCGTCATTCCTCTGCACTCTCCTCTTCCATCACCGGCCCGACATCTCGTTCATCGCCTTGAACCTGTTCATTCTCGGAGACGCCATTGCCGCTATCGTTGGGCAGAGCATGGGGAGGATTCGGATCGGGCGCAAGTCGCTGGAAGGATCGATGGCGTGCTTCCTCCTTTGCCTGCTGCTGGCGGTGGTGGTCTACCCGAGGATACCCTTGCTCCTGCAGCGGTGGAATGGTAGTATGCCGTGGATGTGCGTCTTGCTTGCAAGTCTCTCGACCACCCTTCTCGAACTCTTCCCGATCCGGCTCTGGCGAGGTGCCGCTATCAACGACAACCTGGTCGTGCCGATCGGAACTGGACTCATTCTGCTGGCAGTTGGCTAACGTGCCCCGACCGGGAATCCCCGCGCCTACCGCCACGGGTGTCCCAAAGGCCCCGACCCCGCCAGACACGTACCCCGACTTTCCCATCTACCGATAAGGCTCCCATGACACTCACCGTCGAAGTCATTACCTCCACTGGCCGTACCAGCCACGCCATCGACAACCACGGCACGGCCGATGTGAGTGGCCCGCTACAGCGGCTGTTCGATGCCCTGGCCCAGGAAGCGGGGGCCACGGTCGTCTTCGCCCCCGGCATCTACCGAATCGACGCGCCGCTGGTGGTCCGGGTGCCGAGTATCCGCCTGCAAGGGCACGCCCACAGCGGCATCGACATCCATGGGCTCAACCTGGCCGGCGGCAGCATCTTCCATTTCGGTCCGCAGTGCGGTCCCAATTGCCTGACCTTCGCCTACGCGGGCCAGGAGCAGGCCTTCCCCTCCGGCGAATCGCCCTGGCCCTATCAGACGGCCCGGATCGAGGTGGATGGACTCACCTTCGTCGGCCACAACAACACCGACGTGGATACCGCCAGGGGCTACAGCCGCTTCCGGGGCGACGAGCCCAACTTCCGGGGGCTCCGCTGGTACCCCGCTCCTGGACGCTACCAGGATGTGGAGCGCGAAGGCCAGCGCGCCATCGTCATCCCTCCCCCGGCACCGGGCAAGAAGCCGGAGATGCTGCGGGTGACCCGGTGCTGCTTCACCGATCTCTATGTGGGACTGGAGATCGCCGCCAGCGACGTGAGCTACCTCACCGACAACTGGTTTGGCCAGATGGTCTACGGCATCCGCTACCACGGCCCCGGCCAGGGCACCTTCGTCGCCAACACCTGCTTCGCCGACCTGGAGACCGCCCTGGTGCTTGCCCACCCCATGATGTCGGCCATCCACGACAACAGCTTCGCCTACGTGAGCAAGTGCTTCGAGATCGGCCGGATCGAGCATTCCAGCCTGACCGGCAACGTGCTCAACAACTGGGCAGGCTCCACCGGCGCGGCAGCAGTCGGCGGCTTCTGCCATATCCGGGGACCGGCCCAGAACGTCACCATCAGCGGCAACAGTGTCTTCCACGACCACGACAGCCGGGTCCGCGCCTGTACCGTGGACCCGGAACCCAACGGGAACTCCTTTGTCCAGTTCGAGAACTGCGAGCGCCTGCTGTTCACGGACAACGTGCTCCATACCCGCCTCAGCCAGACCGTGGTCCGCCTGCATGATTGCCGGGACTGCGTGGTGGCCGACAACCTCATCACCCATGCCGAAGGCGGCAATCCGGTCGCCCAGACGGGCACCAGCGCCCGCAACTACTACCGCCGCCTCCGGCCCGAAGACTCCGACCCCTTTGATCCCTACGTCTACTAGCGAGGAGCCCTGTCATGAGTCTCAAGAAACGTGTCCATTCCGACGAGCCCCTGTACATCGGAACCGCTTCCGTGAACATGTCCGAGGAGAAGCTCGCTGCGCGGGCTGCCGAGAAGCCGGACCTGCTCTTCGTGGACTTGCAGCACACCCCGTACACCGAACCCCAGTTGGTCGAGTTCTGCGCCAACTGCGCCAAACTTGGCGTCGCCCCGCTCATCCGCAGTCGCCATCCCGAGCTGTACACCATGATCGGCAGCTATCTCGACTTCGGGGCCGCCGGAGTACTCATTCCCATGGTGGAGGAGGAACGCATCGTGGAGCGGTCGCTCCGCTCCTTCTACTACCCGCCGGTTGGCGACCGGAGCTGGTTCCCGCAGTTCGCCTGGCAACGCTCCACCATGCCGGACATCCGCACCTATGCCGACTGGTGGAACGAGAACGGCATCCTCGCCATCCAGCTCGAAACCGTACGGGGCATCCACAACGTCCGCAGTCTAGTGAAGCAGGGCGTGGACCTCATCCTCTTCGGCGGCGTGGACCTTACCTTTAGCCTGGAAGCCAACCCCGACTGCGGCTTCTCCACCATCGCCGAGTGCCAGCGCTACGTGATCGAGCAAGTCGCCGGCCTCCCCGTCCGGGTAGGGATCGGCGACATGCCCTTCGGCCACTTCGAGGACTAGGGAAGCTGGTCCACGGAAGGCACGGAAAACACGGAAGGGGAGATGGAAGCTGGGTCTTCCCCTTCACTTCGTGGCTTTCGTTCTACATTCCTCTTGGCTCCAAGGGAGCAGAGCCTGGGGCAATGCCCCAGGAAGAGGTCCCTCCCGGTCTGGCAGGCTGAATGCCTGGGGCGGGTGCCGTCCGGCCCGGGGCGACGCTACGCTTTGCTCCGGGCTTTGTTCCCATGTCCCTTCAGGCCGGAAGATGGTTCTAGCGGCGGCCAACGGCCGCTCCAAGCCCTTCGTATCACTGTCTACCGGCTCCGCCAGCAAACCCTCGCGCAGGGGCGCAGAGAAGAGACAGGCAGGCTTTCCAGCCAAGCAGTTCCCTTTCCTGCATTTCCTCTGCACCTCCGCGTCTCTGCGCGAGTAACTCCCTCTGGTTGCGACCAACGGCTGCCCTAAGGGGTCCG
>QKCY01000362.1 GCA_003245525.1 Victivallales bacterium
GCGCGCCGCTGGCGGGGCCGTACAGTTCCGCGCCCGGGCGCACCAGGGGCAGGACCAACTCGCCGGTATCGGGGTCCTTCCAGGCAGCCAGTCCCTGGACCAAGGCAGCGAGCAGGGCATCGGCACTCTCGCCCGGTTCGACGCAGCCCTGTGGCTCGCGGCCGACGAGATTGAGGAAGATGCCGTTGAAGCCGCAGGCGTAGGCCCGGGTCCGCGACCAGTCCACGTCGGCGAAGAGCTCCCGCCCCTCGGCGGCGTTGTCGCGCAGGACCAGCAGGCCGCGCCGGGCCAGCCAGGAGTTGAGGTGCAGGGCGCGGCGGAAGCCGGTGAAGCCGTGGTCGGAAAGCACCAGTAGCGTGTCCCGGTCCTCGAGTTCGCGGCGCACGTCGCCCAGAATCTCGTCCATGCGCTGGTAGCACGCGCGGATGGCAGGCGTTTGGGCGGCGGAACCCCCACTCTCGCCGGGCCAGAACATGTGCTGCATCACGTCCGAGTAGTCGAAGTAGCAGAAGAAGACGCCTTCCCGGCAGCGGGCCAGTTCGTGCAAGCAGATGCGGCGGCGCTCCCGGAGCAGTCCCTCCGCCTGCTGGCGGAAGGCGGCTTCGGTGAGATGGCCGTCGTTGAAGGCCCAGGTGTCGTAGGGCATGCCGCGGGTGGAATAGAGCCCCAGTTCCTGGGCCAGCCTCTTGGAGTAGTCCGCCGGGAAGCTGAGCGGCTGCCAGGGGGCGCGGGGATCGTGGCAGACCGCCGTGGCATACAGCGTCGCGTCGGAGGCGAGGTCGGAGAGCTGGAACCGGACGATTCCCTTGATGCTGCGGAAGGGGCCCATCGGGAAGACCACGCCGAGCCAGGGGGACCACTCGCCTACCGCGATCTCGGCGGTCTGACCGCCCGCCTGCAACGTCGCCGTGCCATTCCGGCGGTCCAGGCGCAGGTCCACCTTCGCGGCCAGCCTGCGCTCGTTGCCGAGCGCACCCCGGAACACGGGGCCGGGCAGCTCGATGGTCTGTTCCTCCCGGTCCTCGATCCGGACGACCTGCCCCTCCTCGGCAGACTCCCCTTCGGCTGGCTGCCGGGTGGTGAAGACAGTGTAGGTGCCTTGGGTGCCGAGCACGTCGGGTGTACCCATTCCCGCATGCAGGATGCCGTTCACCGGAGTCGGCGGGAAGGTCAGCGGACAGAAAAGCACGTCCATCGGTGTGCCGGTCGCTTTGGCGAACTCCCAGAAGGGGGGGGCCTGGAGCGGCGGCACCGCCTTGCCTCCCTCGAACCGGGTCTGCACCGTGTCGAGGAGGTAGGAGCCGTCGCGGCGGCGGATGAAGTCGTAGACCCCGTGCCCGCCCGGTCCCACGCCGGTGGCGAAGGTGGCCCAGGCGACCGGGGACTGCGGCGGCGTGGTCGTGGCCAACCGCCGGTAGGCACCGGTGGCGCGGAGGGCGGCGAAGTTGGGCAGAACCCCCTCGGCCATCAACTCCTCGATCAGAGGAGCGCTCATGCCGTCGAAGCCAAGGATGACCAATCTGCCGCTAGCTGGATGCATGGCGCCTCCCGGCGGCACCACCGCCGAGTTGTGCCAGGCCCAACCGCCCACCCCGACCGAGACCAGCACCACAGCAGCTGCCACCCAGCGGTACCAGGTCCCGCAAAGCCAGGCAACCGAGCGGCGGAAGCGGAACAGCAGCGCGCTGGCCGCCGCGCCGAGAAACGCCAGGATGACCGTCAGGACCCCACCCACCACCATCACGGGCGAGGGATCCACATAGGCCGGTTGGATCATCGGTTCTCCCTTCGTCGGTCATGGTTGTCCCAGCGTTCCAGATACGGCTTGCTCCCTCACTTGACTACGATACCAGCCCCGAGTCTTCACTCCAGAGGACAAAGCGCCCAAGCTCCGGGCATTCCTCAAAGGAAAGAGCGGGCCGGAATGTCGCCATGGATAGCACCCCATCGGTGATATTCAATAGACCAAAATTGCCCAGTGATCCGTGGGTCGACGCGTCGACAAGAGGGCAATCTTGGCGGCAACTGTATGAAACAGCCATTGGCAGTCCAGCCATTGGTTCTCTGGAATGGCATCGGGCCACGCGATTCTGGCGCGGACCTCCGAGAGAAACGGTGCGTTCCCATCGTGCGCCTCAAGCACAGCTCCCCGCTCGGGAAGGGCGGGGCCGACAAGCTCCAGGGCCACATTCTCGCCGGACCAGGCAGCATCCGTGCATTCGGGGAAACGCCGTACCTGTCTCACCTCGAAGGGCGCCGTTCCCCCCACCTCCCGAGGGCGATCCCCCGCGCCGATCCAGCCTCCCACCACGCGCCCGGTGCAGAGGAGGGGCAGGCCAGGCAGCCGGAGTGTGCCCCGTACGGCAGAACGGGGGGGCTGGGTCGCATCCACAGGTGCGGGCCGGCGCAGTTCCGCCAGCAGAGCATCCAGCAGCGTACCGCCGCGCTCCAGGATGTTGGTGCGTAAGCGTCAAGCAACGGCCATCGGGCGAGGGACTCGGAGATGTGCCTCGGCTATGCGCTGATGCCCTGCGCCGCGGGGCGCGCGGCGTCCCTGGCCGCCTTCCAACGGTCGGGGAGGAGTTCCTCCAGTCGGCTGGCAGGGCGGTCGAGGAGGCGGGCGAAGGTTAGGGTACCCCCGATGGGCCCCCGGCCCAGATCGTCGCCGTTTCCGGTCGTTTCCCAAGGCCAGAAATCGTAGCTGTTTTGTGACCACATCCCGTGCAAAGCAGAACGCGGACTTGGTGCAATGGGGTCACGCCAAATCTGGCCATCAGTTACACCAACTGCCCTGCTGTATGAAGTGTACAGGGGTTGCTTCTGGTGAACGCAACTGTCGATAGCATAGACAGTTAAATCCTCTATACCCGGGACGGGACTTGAACCCGTACGACCTTTCGGTCAGCAGATTTTAAGTCTGCTGCGTCTGCCGATTCCGCCACCCGGGCGCAGGGAATGCGAGGTAGGGAGGATAGCCCATGCGGCTCGTGAAGCAAGTCGCCCGGCGGGCTGTCGAGGCGGCTGCGCTGGGCGTCGTTTCCTGCGTGGCTGCCTTGTCTTGGGCCGGGAACGTGGGTACAGTTCGCTGTGCGATGGTGTCCGGGGAGAGGGCTCGCCGGACCTGATGGTCAAGGGGTACAATTCACGGGGCGTGAGCTATGCGTCAGGATTGGCGGGGACGGTCGTTTTGTCTTTTTCTCCTGTTCCAGGCATGGGTTGTCGGGGGGCTGTCGGCCCAATCGTTCCAGTACCAGGGGGTGCTGAGCGATGCGGAGGGGAATCCCGTAACGGGGACCCGGGAGGTGACGTTCTGGCTCTATGACGGCGAGGCAAGCAGCAAGCCGTTGTGGAAGGAGACGCATGCGGGAGTGGCGGTGGAGTCCGGGCACTTTGCCGTGGACCTGGGGTTGAGCGTTTCGTTGATGGACAACGTGGATTTCTCGGGTGGTGTGTACCTCGAGATCGCGGTGGATGGCGAGGTGCTGAGTCCGCGCTATGCCTTGCGGCATGTGCCGAAGGCGATTCATGCCGAGACGGCAACCGCAGTCAAACAGGTGGAGGGGGTGCCGGTCGGGAAACTGTCCCCCAGCACCGGGCGTTTCACGACGCTGGCGACCACGGGCAACGTGACTCTGGGCGATACCGCGAGCGACACGGTTACGGTTTACGGCAAGTTGCGGGTGGCGAGCGGGACTCCTGGGGCCGGAAAGGTGCTGGTATCGGATGCGTCCGGAAACGCGACCTGGACGACGATGGCGGTGCCGGGCCAGCCCGTGCAGGTGCTGCGCGTGGGGACCGGGGCGGAGTATGGGACGATCCAGGCGGCTCTGGACGCCATTCTGGACAACAGCGCAGACAAGCCTTACCTGATCCAACTGGCGCCTGGCCGGTACGAGGAACAGGTCTTTCTCAAACCCTACGTGAGCCTGGCCGGAGTCGGTCGGGAGAACACGGTGATCGCCATGCCCACAGGCAGCACCGAATCGCGCACGCTGATCGTGACGGCACCGCAGGACGGGGGGGACGGCAACCGGGCGATCCGGGATCTGACGGTGGAGCATACGATTGCGAGTGGCACGTTTGCCATCGCTCTGTTTGCCGAGAACTGCCCGGCCTTGCGGTTGCAGAACCTGGGATTGACGGCGGTCGGAGGGACAGCCTGTTCCTATGGTTTGCAGGCCTGGACCAGTACCGTGGATGCGGCGGATGTCCGCATTGAGGTGCGGGGGAGCAGTGACAACCGGGGAGTATCGCTGGAGAATGCCGAAATGAACGGGGATCGGTTGGATGTCCGGATGTATGGCATCAGCCGCAATCGGAGTGCGGGGAACGACGGGGTGCATCTCTACCGTTCCGAGCTGCGTCTGACCGATTCGAACGTGGAGGCCAAGGAGGGCCTGGTGGGCAGGGGGATTGTCTGCGCCGAAGGGGCGGCCGGAGGTCTGCAGGAGGTCCTGGTGAAGTCCTGTCACATCGCGGGCATCACTGCTGCCTGGGAACAGAGCAACGCCACCGGTGATAGCGTTCGTTCCCTCGTGTTCGATTCGCTGGTCGAGGGCTCCGTCAACGCCACCGTGGGCGTGTTCCAGTGCTTTGGTTCAGTCGATGGCGATGGGAACCGGTTGCGGACGGTGAACGCCTCTGTCCCCATGGTCCGGCAGAAGGAGGACAATCTGGAAGCCGTGCTCACGGTCGGCGCGGGTGGCGAGTATGCCACGATTGCGGACGCCATGGCCGCGATCACCGACAACAGTGCAACCCAGCCCTATGTGATCAAGGTGGGGCCGGGGGTGTTTGCGGAGGCGGTGGTTATGAAACCCTATGTGAGCCTGGTCGGATCGGGGATCAAGGCCACCCGGATCGAGCCCCCCATTGCCACGAATGGCGCGAACGTGGTGGCGATGGCCGACAGCAGTCTGCTGAGCGATCTCACCGTAGCCGCTGACTTCGGCGCTTTCTCCGGTATTCTCGTATGCAGCATTCGGGTGGGCGACGTAACGCTGGAACGGTTGCGGCTGGAGGCGGCGGGTACCGGAATCGTTGCTGGTATCTATCTGCTCGATTCGCAGGTCACCTGTTGCCGCGTAGATCTCCTCGATGGCTCCTCTAGTGCGAACGCCAACGCGGTCTATCTCTACAGCGGCACTGAAGAGGCTCCCGCCGCCTTTACTGCCAGCGACTGCTCATTCACGGGCTCCAGTGCGATCAACCTCAATATGGGGATCTGTGTTGCGACCCTAGAACGGACGAGTCTGACTGGCGCGATCAAGAGCAACGGCAATCTCTCGATGCGCCAGTGCGAGGCAGACGGCCGCGTCACGGTGATGTATGGCGGTCAGTTTCTGGCGGAGAACTGCGGCTTCGCAAACTGCACGCTGATGAATGGGAGGTCCGCCGATCCCAGCGATGCTCCCCGCATCGAGATGCGCCAGTGCCGCTTTGCCGGCACTATGACCAACTACTCGTCGGCCAAACTGCTGATTGCCCTGAGCCAACTGACGCTTTCCTCCCCGATTGTAAACAACTACGTCAGCACCACCACGCTGTTCCAGTGCTACGACGAGAACTTCGGCCCGGTCGCGGGTCGGTAGGGGGACGGACGATGCGACAGTACCTGTGCGCGATTATCCTGGTGCCCTGTCTGGCCGGTTTCATTGCTCGGGCGGGCGACGAAATGGCAGGGGCGGACCTCCGCCTGCGAAGCCAGATCCGCCCGGCGGCGACAGAGTGGACGGCTGGCAAGTTCCGGCTGAGCGGGATTGTGGCCGAACCATGCCCCGGCGTGCGGGCCAACGGCGCGCACGTCCTCGCGCCCAGTGATGTGTTTCAGCCAACCACGGTTCAGGTGGTCGTGGAGGTAAAGGCCGGGTGGAACATGCTCAGCCTCCCCTTCGACTATCCCGGAACCGTCTCCGGCTTGCTCGTATCCCCGACCGGGTCGCTGATTCTCGGACTCCCCATGGCTTGGGACGGGCTGCGGCTGTGCTATGAGCCCCTGTTGGGCGAAGTGCCGGGAGGGCAGGGCTTCTGGGTGTGGGCTGTGGCCGACGGCCAAGTGGTCGTGCGCGGTACCCGGCGGGCTACGCCGGGGGTTCCTTTGGTTGCCGGCTGGAATCTGGCGGGGCCGGTCTGGGACGGCACTGGCCTTGGCGATGCCTATCAGTTGGTCGGCGGCCACTATGTGGTTGTGGCAGACTGTGGGTTCGGCCGTGCAGCCTGGGTGCGAGTGGTCCCCTGAAGAACCAGGGCGGCGATTTCGGTAGTAGGTTCCCGGCAGCCATGCGATACGGGTGCTGTGCGCTATAGTACGAGGGCACAGAACAGAAGCGAGGCTGCGTTTTCTCTTGCGTGTTAGTTGCCCTCCATGGAAATGCTGGCTTGCCCAGGTGGCTTTGGTTGCCTGCGTGGCGGTGTTTGCCCATTCCTGCGGACCGCCACCGGAGGAGCCCGAGGCCGGGACCGAGGAGACGGCGGCGCCCCTGGCGACGGAACTGGTGGCGCCAGCGACGCCCGTGGCGGTGGAGAGTCCGCGGAGTTTCCTGACCGTTGCCGAGTTCCAGGAGGCGATCCGGTCGGCGAATCCCGGCTACACCGGGCGGGCCGTGCTGGTCACGGACGCCGCGAAGCGGGTGGTCCAGGCCGATCTCTCGGATTGCGGTCTGAAGCGGCTGGAACCGTTGGCCGATGTGGCTCTGGAAGTGCTCGATCTGAGCGACAATGAGGTGGACGACCTGGGACCATTGGGCGGGATGCCGCTCCAGGTGCTGTTGCTGGAACGCACGGCGGTCACGGATCTGTCTCCTCTGGCCGGCATCAAGCTGGAACGGCTCTCGCTGGCGGAGACGGAGGTGGAGGATCTGCGTCCCCTGATGCAGGCGCAGATCACCCGGCTGGATTTGCGCCAGACCAAGGTGGTCGATCTCACCCCCTTGGGGGTGGTGCCGGTGGAGGAACTCCGCCTGGACGGCACGCGGGTGCAGAACCTGGGGCCTTTGGCCACCTGCCCCTTGCGGGTGCTCACGCTGAGCCGGACCCCGGTCCGTGATCTGGCCCCGCTGTCCGGGCGTCCGTTGCGGGTGCTGGACATTTCGGGGACTGGGGTGACCGATGTGACTCCGATCCTGGGCAGCAAGTTGCAGCGGCTGCTGCTTACCCGCAAGAGGATCCGGACCGGGTTGGATGGCCTGCGGGCCATGCGCTCGTTGCGCGAGATTGGCGAATCCCCCGGCGGCTGCAAGGCGGCTCCCGACTTCTGGAAGGACATTGACGCCGAATGATTGTCGACAACAAGAAGCTATGGCGCGGGCGTCCGACGACGGCTTTCCATCTCACGGTTCGCCCGGTCGGGAACCGCTGCAATCTGGACTGCACCTATTGCCCGTACCACAATCCCGGGGGCGATGATCCCGGGCAGGTGATGTCCCTGCAGGATCTGGGCCGGTTGATCGGCCAGGCCATCGAGGGGCAGAACACGTCGCACTACGTCTTCAGTTGGCAGGGGGGCGAGCCCCTGCTGGCGGGCCAGGGGTTCTTCGAGGAGGCCCTGCGCCTGCAAAAGGAGTACACCCCGGCCCAGGCGGAGATCGTGAACGAGATCCAGACCAACGGACTGCTGTTGGACGCGGAGTGGTGTACGTTCCTTCGGAACCGCAATTTCCGGGTGGCCCTGAGCGCCGACGGGCCGGTGCCGGTCCACGACGCCTTCCGCCGCGACCGCAACGGGAAGGGCACGGCCCGCCGGGTTCTGCAGGCGGCCCTGCTCCTCCAGCAGCACCGGATTCCGTTCACCGCCCTGGTGGCGGTACACGCATCGTCGGTCGAGCAGCCGGACGCCGTCTACGACTATGTCCGCAATCAACTGCGCGCCTCGGCGATGCATTTCATCCCCATCGTGGAGCGGCGGAACACCCAGGAGGTGATTCCCGGCAAGTGGACGCGGCGCGACCTGTGGGCGCTCGGCAACCCCCAGTTGCGCCCGTCGAAACTGGGAGTGGTGACGGAGTGGTCGGTCGATTTCGATGCGTACGGGGAATTCCTGAAGCGAATCTTCGAGATCTGGCGGCAGGATGATGTGGAGACGATGGCCATTCCCCTCTTCGACTCCCTGCTGGCCCAGTGGCTGGACGAGCCGGTCCGGTTCTGCGAGATGGGGGAGGTCTGCGGCTCCTCCCTGGCGGTGGACTGGGACGGGACGGTGTATTCCTGCCCGGTGTTCCTCTATCCCGAATATGCTCTTGGAAACATCCGGGAGTCCTCCCTAGGCGAACTGGCGGCTTCGCCCCAGCAGACGGCTTTTGGCCGGGCAAAGGCGGATATCTCCCTGGACTGCGAGAAGTGCGAGTTCCTCTTTGCCTGCCACGGCGGCTGCCCTCGGCGCCGGTTTGCACGGACCAACCGGGGGCGCCCGATCGACATGCTGTGCCCAAGCCTGACGGAGATCAACCGGCACGTCGGTCCCTTCTTCCGGGTCTTCGCCCGGAGCGTGCAGGAGAACTCCTGAGCTCCTGCGGCTCAGGCCTGGGGGCGTCTCCGGCGGATGGCTTGGATGGCGGTGTCGAAGGCCTGTAGGAAGCGGGACCGGTCGGCCGGTTGCAGGGGGGCTGGTCCCCCGGTGACGGTGCCGAGGTCGCGGAGGTCGGCCATCAGGTCGCGGGTGGCCAGAACCGAGCCGATGTTGCGCTCGGTGAAGGGATTGCCCTTCGGTCCCAGCACGGTGGCCCCCCGCTTGATGGCCCGGGCCGCGAGGGGGATATCGCCTGTGATCACGATGTCGTCGGGCTGGGCCTGTTCGACGATCCAGTCGTCGGCTGCGTCGGGTCCTTCCGGGACGAGCTGGAAACGGACCGCCGGATCGTCCGGCGTGCGCAGCCAGGAGTTGGCCACCACGGTGACCGGCAGGCCGTAGCGCCGGGCCACCCGGTAGATTTCCTGCTTCACGGGGCAGGCATCGGCATCGACGAGGATGTGGAGCACGGAGGCACGCTTTCTGGAGGACCGTCTACTCCTGCGGCATGTCGGGATTCACTTCCCGGGCCATGGCCATGGCTTTCTTCAGGAACTGGGACGAGCTGCCTTTGGAGGTCACTTGCTTGATGTACTGGTCCCCCTCCCTGACGGTGACCAGATAGCCATCGTAGCGGCCCCCTGTGAAGTAGCGCTCCCCCAGGGCCTTGTAGTTCTCGTCAGCGCCAAGGATGCGGTCCGAGACGATATGATACTCCGCCTCCTCGTTGGGGGCTAGTTCCTTCTCCAGCTTTCCCCAGGAGCAGACGCTACGCTCTTTGGTGAGGGGGTTGTCGGCGATGAAGTACCATTCCAGCACGTAGGTGCGGGTGGTCTGCGTGTTGTTGCGGATCCTGGCGCAGAACCGGCGGACCTCCTCCTTGGCCTTCTGGTAGGAACCCCATTCCGTCTTCCAGAGCGTCTCGTTCAGACGGGAGCCGCCCTCGTTGGTGACCCGCACGAAGGTGTCCCCGGCCAGAAGGGCTGTCGTGGCCAGGACGAAACAGGTCGCACAGGCAAGCGGGAGACGCTGGACGGACATGGTTTCTCCTCCTTCAATGGGGCTGCAACTGCTTCGGAGCATGATGCTTACCCAGGAACTATTGCCACGCAATGCCGGGTGTGCAACCCCTGTTCTTCCGCAAAATGCAGATTTATGCACATTTCTCCGAACAATTGCACTGGGCACCGTCCCCAGGTCCCCGCAGACGCCGGCCAAGGCGGCGGTGTGTCCGGCCCTACGGCAGATACTCGGTGCGGCAGGGGGAGAAGACCTCGATGACGTGGCATTCCTCGATGGGCTGGGCCTGGTGGGGCACGCCGCCGGGAATGGTCCAGGCATCGCCGGGCTCGGCCACGAAGGTCTCGCCGCCTTCCACGATCATGCGCAACTTGCCCGAGAGCAGGTAGCCGGTCTGTTCATGAGGATGGGAATGGCGGGCCAGTTCGGCACCGGCGTCGAGGATAAACTCGGCCAGGAGGGTCTGGGTACCGTAGGAACGGCAGCGACGGCGGATGCCGGGCGCGTCGGGAACGAGGGCGTAGGGGCGTTCGTCCTGGGGGGAATACATGGGGGCTCCGGGAATTTCCGATTGGGGGATTTCAGATTTCAGATTGAGGATTGGGGAAATGGTGAGGGATGCCGTTCCAGCATTCCACCATTCCATTCCTCCGCTTGTCCTACCGGCTGGCGGTGGTGCCGAGCATCTTGCGGCGGTAGTCCTTCTCGGCCTGTTCGACCCAGCAGCAGCCGCAGCGGCACTGGTCGCCGTGGTTGCAGGTCCCCTTGTGGTCCTGCCACGCTACGGGGACGAGAGACTTCTCGACCAGCGTCTGGAACGCGAGGTAGGCGGGATCGTCGCGACCGGTGAAAACGCCTTGCTCGATCTGGCCCCAGCCACTGGCGGCGGCGGGGAGGGGAGCGTTGAGGATGCGGCTTTCACTGGTCAGGCCGGGATTGACAAGGGCGGCGAAGGGCTGCTTGGCAAGGTCCGGGCCGAAGCGTTCGGCGATGGCGGCGCGCAGGGCCTTCTCGCCCTCGGGATCGGGGGATCGATTCTCGGTGCGGTTGAAGGAGTAGTCGCCGTAGAACTGGGCGTTCAGGTCGAGCCAGGTGACGATGCGTCCGAACTCCTCGGCATCGAGCTTGACTCCGTGGTGTCCCTTCTGGAGCATGGCAGCGAGCTTGCCGGCGTGGGCGAAGTAGTCGTCCGGCTGGCTGGCCGGCGTCTCCTTGTTGCGGTAGGCGATGGAGACGAGGCCGTCCCGGCCGACCAACTGGTTGTGGGATCGGGTGTAGCCGCCCTCGGGAACGCCCGTGAGGTCGAGCTTGGCCGCCGTCTTGGCGAGGCCATGGCAGGAGATGCAATGGCGGTCGAGGACGGGCTGGACCGTGCGGACGTAGCTGAAGCCGCCTGCGTACTGGGGACCGGGCGGCGGTTGGACGGGACGGATGGGCACGAAGGTGTTGCCCGCGGCGGCTCGGGGCGGGGCGCTGGCCCGGTGCTCGTGGCAACCGACGCAGGACAGATGCTCGCCGGGCTGGACATAGATGAAGGAGCGCATGGTCATGACCGCCATGCCGTCCTGGTCCAGGGCCTGGAGTTGGACAGGGACCCCGGCGGGAATGGTGAAGGCGCTGGAACCATCGGCGTCCACCGCGACGGTGCCGAGGGTGCCCTTGATGTTCTCGTTGTTGGAGCGGCTCAGCGCGGGCTTGCTACGGGTGGGCTGCACGTAGATGCGGTTCAGGCGCAGGCTATGGATCTGGTCCGTGCCGAGGGTGGCGGTACTGCGGTTCACGTTCTGGACGTAGAGCGTACCCGTGGTCTCGGTCTCCAGTCCCGCGACGGTAGAGGCGAGCACCGGGGGCCGGGGCCGGGACTGGACCGGGATCGGCGTGTAGGAGGACATGGCGGGATCACGATAGATCAGCTCGCGGCCGCCGAGAGTGTCGATGAGGTAGATGCCGTAGGCCTCGTCCCGCTGGACGGAGCCCTGGAAGGCGAGGCGGTCGGGGGTGTAGGCCACCAGGAACAGGTGCTCGTCCAGGGGATAGGGGCTGATGTAGGCCCCCAGGGGGCGTCCCTCGGTCTCGGGGAAGACTGCGTCCGGCGTGATGCGGGTGATGGGGGCGTCGCCGTCCTGGCCCAGCCGGGGATCGATCTCGATGACGGAGCCTGCCGTGTAGGAGTGGTGGGCCATGGCCGTGCAGACGACATGGTGGGAACCGGGAATGGCCAAGGTCTCGGAGGTCATGCAGGGATTGCGGGTATAGGAGCCGTAGAAGTGGGCGGTGCCGGTGCCGTCGGGTCGCATGGTCCAGATGCCCTGGTAGACCGTGTCGTGCCGGTTGATGTAGTCCCAGCGGGTGTAGATGAGGCGGCCGTCGTGGAGCACGCTGGGCTCCCACTCGTTGGCCTCGCCGAAGGAGAGCTGGCGGATGCCGCTGCCGTCGAGTTCGCCCCGGTAGACCATGTAGGCGGGCGTGTAGCGGGAACCATGGCAGCGTCCGAAGTTCTGGCTGCGGGTGGAGACGAAGGCAAAGCCCCCGTCGGGCAGGTAGCAGGGATCGAAGTCCTCGATCATGACCGTGCGGCGGCCTTCGGCACCCAGCATGGGATCGCTGGCGGTGCCGGTGATCTGGCGGACGCTGCCGTCGGTCAGGTTGTACTCGTAGATGAGGAAGCGGCGGCGTTCCGTACTGGGCTCGGTGGTGTCGCAGAAGGAGAAGAGGATGCGGGTACCGTCGTAGCTGAGGTCGGGATGGGTGGCTACGCCCTCCGGGAGCTTGCCCGCCAGGAGGACTTCCGCCGTGGGCTTGTCCTTCCAGTTCTTCAGCAGGACCAGGCCGGGACCCGGGCGGCGGTGGCGACCGAGATACTGGTCGCACATGTGGCTGTAGCCGGGGGGAGGGGACTGGCTGATGAGCAGCGTGGCGAAATCCAGAGCCGGATGGGAGAGGATCGTGGCCCGGCGCAGGGCGCGGCACCGCCGGAGCAGGTCGGCCAGCCGGTCGGCGGGCGCATCGGTCTGTTCGCGCAGCTTGTTGTACTCCTCGCTCAGCACGGCGAACTGGGCCCGGCGTTCGGCCTGGGGCGCGAGCGGTTCCATGTAGTCGAGGGTCCGTTTGGCCAGATCGAAGGCCGCTTCGCAGTCGGCCACGGCGGCGCGCGCCTCGATGCAGCGCTGGAAGAGGGTCAGGAGTCGGGGATCGCCCACCGCGGGCTTGGCCGCGAGGAGGTCGGTGAGTTCCTGGCGCAATGCCGCTTCGTGAGGCTTGAGGCTGTCGAGAACGCTATGGACAGCAGCCTGCTCGATGGGCCTGGGGTCTTCCGCCAGGAACCAGTCGCGCATCCGGCGGCCGCTGGCGGCGGCAAACGCATCGCACTCGGTGGCGAAGCTCTGCTGGACCAAGTCCCAAAGCGGCTCGGCCAGACTATCGCGGTCGGGGCCGGGCAGAACCCGGAAGCGGCAGGAACCGCCGCCCCGGCTGGTGGTGGCGATCCCGATCCAGACCCGCAGCTTGACGAACTCCTTGCCGCTCTCGCGCTGGATCGCGGGGAGGTCGAAGAGAATCCGGCTACGGGCATGGGCGAAGAAGCCGGTCTTGAAGGACCTGTCCTGGACCTGGATCGGCTTGCCGTCCACATCCCGGTTCACGAAGAGCTGCTGCCAGCCAACGGTGGCGCTGACCGGCTTGAAACTGGTGAGGGGAACCGCGTTGCCCTGGGCGTCGAGCAGCTCGGGATCGCACCACGCCGCGTGGTCGCACCCGATCCCGTCGCCCGCGTCCTCGGCCACCAGCCAGAGCCGGGGGAAGCCCTGGATGGTCACCTCGATCTGGCGGGCGGCGTCCTTGCCGTGGATCGTGTCGCTGGTGAAGGACTTGGCATCCGGCGGCGAAGCCAGTTCGTGCAGCTTGGCGCGGGAAGCCACCATGGTTTCGGGCCAGGTGGTCTGGCGCACCAGGCAGTCCTGGACATCGAAACCGTCGCCGAGCAGCGGCAGGGCCAGAACGAGCAGGGGTAGGGGGAAACGCATCGTCATCTCCTCACTGGGGCAGGGCGGCCAGGGAGCGGACCCGCTGGCGCCAGAATTCCTCGGCTTCGCGCACCCAGCACGAGCCGCAAATGCACTGCGGATGGTTGCAGGTCCCGTCGCGATCCTGGTATTGGGACGGGGTGATTGCCTGCTGGACGAGGGTCGCGAGTTGGCGGTAGCCGGGATCGTCGGCATTGGCGAAGGGATTGGCGAACTGGCCCCAGCCACCGGCAGCGGGAGCCAAGGCCCCGAGCAGAGCCCGGCTTTGGTCGGGCAGGCCCACGTTGACCAATGCGGCGAAGGGTTGTCCGGCCACATCCTTTCCGAACCGCTGGGCCAGGAAGGCACGCAGGGCCTTCTCGCCATCGCTTTGCGGCTGGCGGTCTTCGTCCCGGTTCCAGGAGTAGTCGCCGTTGTACTGGACATTCAGGTCGAGCCATTCGACGATGCGGCGGAAGCCGTCGGGGTCCTTGAGCAGCGAGGGGCAGTGCCCGGCCAGGAGGAAGGGGGCGAGCTTGCTGGCGCGGGCGAAGTAGTCGTCCGGCTTGCTGCTGGCGGTCTCCTCGTTGCGCTGGGCGATGCGGACCATGCCCGGTCGGTTGACCAGGCCGTCGTAGGAGACGGTGGCGTGGATCATCTGCGGCCAGCCGGGGTAGCCGTCCACCGGGAACTCGGTCTGGGTCCCGAGCAGGCTCAGGTTGGCGGCGGGCTTGGCCTTGAGACCATGGCAGGAGATGCAGTGGCGGTCGAGGACGGGTTGGACGCTCTTCATGAAGCTGAAACCGCCCTCGTAGCGGGGACCGGGCGGCGGCTTGAGGGCGGTCGGGGCGGGAATGTCCACGCGCCGGGCGCGGAGCGGGGCGGAGGAACGTTGCTCGTGGCAGCCCACGCAGCTCAGCGATTCGCCGGGTTGGAGGAAGATGAAGCTGCGCATGGTCATCACCGCCATGCCGTTCTCGTCCAGGGCCTGGAGTTGGAGCGGCAGACCGGCCGGAGCGCGGAAGGAACTGGCCCCGGACTCGTCGACCGAGGCATAGCCCTCGATGCGCTTGTCGATCTCCTGTCGGACCTTGCCCCGGTGGGGCACGCTGGGCGTGGGCTGGCCGTGAATCGAGCTGACCCGGATTTCCCGGATGCGGACGCCGTCGGGCAGGGGCAGGGAGCACTCGTTGGCGTTTTCGATGTAGACCGTGCCCTCGTTGTCGGGCTCGGCGGGCAGCATGGAAGGCAGGACCGGCGGCACGGTCCGGGGCGTGATGGGGATGGGAGCGAAGCAGGACATGTCGGGGTCTTCGTAGATCAACTCGCGGCCACCTAACCGGTCGATCAGGCAGATGCGGAAGGCATTGACTTCCTGGTAGCTGCCCTGGTGCGCCAACGGATTGGGCGAATAGGCAACGAGGTAGAGGTCCTCGTTGAGGGGCCAGGGCGTGCAGTAGCTGCGCGGGATGTCGAAGCCCTCGGTCTCCGGAAAGGGGACGTCCGGCGTCAGGCGGGTGATGGGCTCGGGGCCATCCTGCCCCTTGTGGGGATCGATCGCGATGATGGAGCCCGCCGTGTAGCTGTGGTGGGCCATGGCGGTGCAGACGACCTCCCGGCTGCCGGGAACGGCGCGGGCTTCGGCGGTCATGCAGGGGTTGCGGGTGTAGTTCCCGTAGAAATGGGCGGTGCCGGTGCCATCGGGCCGGGTGGTCCAGAGGCTCTGGAAGAAGGTGTCATGGCGGTTGATGTAGTCCCAGCGGGTGAAGACGATGCGCCCGTCGGCGAGGACGCTGGGGTCCCATTCGTTGGCCTCGCCGAAGGAAAGCTGGCGGATGTCGCTGCCGTCGCCGTCCATGCGGTGGAGCAGGTAGGAGGGATTGTAGCGGCGGTGGTGGCAGCGGCCCACGCTCTGGCAACGGGTGGAGATGAAGGCGATGCCGCCATCGGGCAGGTAGCAGGGATCGAAATCCTCGATGAGGATGGTCTCGCGGCCCTGCCAACCCGCCAGTTCGTCGCTCGGGGTGCCGGTGAGTTGGTGCAGGCCGGTGCCATCGACGTTGATTTCGTACAGGAGGAAGCGCCGCCATTCTTTCCTCGGGACCGTGTGGTCGCAGTAGGCGAAGGCGATGCGTTGGGCATCGAAGGAGAGGTCGGGATGGGTGACGGTGCCCTCGGGCAGTTTCCCGGCGAGGAGCGGGGTTTCCTTGGGCTTGCCGCTCTTCCAGTCGCGCAGGACCACGAGACCGGGACCGGGGCGGCTGTGGCGGCCGAGGTACTGGTCGCACTGATGGCTGAAGGTGGGGGGAGGGCGCTTGTTGATGAGCAGGGCGGCAAAGTCGAGGGCCGGATGACTGAGAATGATGCGCCGCCGCAGGGCCTGGCAGGCGGCCACCTCGGCATCCCAGTCAGTGGCACCGTTCTGCCGGGCGGCGTCCAGATGCGCGTCCAGGGCGTCCAGTTCCTGGTGGAACTCGGGACGCGGGGCGGCCTTCTCCACCAGGGCGAGGGTCCGCCGGGCGAACTCGGCGGCGGCCAGGGCGCGCCGGACCTGGGCGGCCAGACTGCGGCTGTCGAGATACAGGCGAATCCATTGGGGATCATTGGCCGGAGTCTTGGCGGCGGTGAGTTCGGCGGCGCGTTTCCGGAGAGGGTCGCCGGGTTTGCCGAGGCTGGCCAGGGCCCCCTCGATCAGTTGCTCGTTGCCCTGGGCTCCGTCCGCGAGCCAGCGCAGATGGGCTCCGTCGGGCAGGTCCGCTTCCACCCAGGCGCTTTGTTCGGGAAAATCGGTCTTGAGCCGGTCCCAGCAGGCTTCCACTGCCTGTTCGGGAGGGACGACGGTACGGACCTCGAACCGCACGCCGCCACCACAGGAGGAATCGGCAATGCCGCCGAAGGCCTCGAACCGGACGGTCCCCTCGGGAACGGCAAAACAGGCGTAGCTGACCGCGTGGGCGAACCAGGCGGTGGGGAAGCGGGTGCCAGCCACGGTGATGTTCTGGCGGACCTGGAAGCTGAACCAGCCCACCTTTGCCCCCAGGGGAGTGCAGTCGGTGAGGGAGGTCTTCTTGCCGTCGGCCCCGATGAAGACCGGATTGCACCAGACCGCGTGGTCGCAATTGAAGCTGTCGCCACCGTCGCTCACCACCAGCCAGATCCGCTTCAACCCCGCGATCTTGGCCTCGACTGGCACGGCGGGCTGCCCCTTGCGCACCAGCGGCGAGACGACCGGCGCAAAGGCGCTGGGTTGGCTACAGTCGCGGATCGCAGCCCGGGTCTCGATCAGGCGTCCGGCCCAGCGATCAAGCGTGCCCGGCTCGGCCCCCAGCCCGAGGGAAAGGAGGAGGAGGACTGTGCTCGCCAGAAAACCGTATCGACCTGCCATATGTCGGAGACTTGCCTATTCTGGAGGAGTGGCCGGAGGGGTTTCCGGCGGGGGCGGGGCTTCCTTCCGGAAGCGCCAGAGGGATTTGGTGCGACGGTCTTGGAGGATCAGCAGGCCGTCCGCGTGTTCGCCCAGGACCCGGAAGCGGTGGCCATCGAGCCGCAGGGTCCCCCCGGGCGAAACGACAAGCTTCTCGTCGCCGATCCGCAGGATGTACTGCTTCGCGTCGCCCTTGCTCTCTTCGTTCCGGTTGATAGTCACCGAACCGATGTCGAGGACGACGCCGACGTCGCGTTGCCGGAAGCTCGCGGGTACCGATGGTTTATACGAACGAACCGCGACCGTATTGGCCGTTTCGGGGGCAACCCAGCCATCGGGCACCCAGATTCCCTCCACGACCCGCACGTTCGCCGAGCCGGCGGGTAGAGCGGAGCCGATCAGGAGAAGCAGGAGAGCCAGGGATTTCATGGTCGCAAGCCTCCAACAAACACCGGGTGCCATCCGTCATACCCGGTGCCGCGCGCACTGTTCGAACGATGGGAAGATAGGTGCCGGAGGCGGCTTCATCAAGGCGTGCCTACGGCCTCTAGGCTTGATTCCCCTGGTGGTGGCGGGCACATTATCGATATTTCCGCTCCCGCGAATAGCTCTTCCATGCAACCCGAAGTCTTGACCTCCAACCCGACCGGCTTTGCCCCCGTCGTGCTGCTCCAGCAATTGGGCGCGCGGGCGTTGCTCCTGCTGGCCCGGGCGGGCCGTATGGGCATCTTCCTCGGCCGCATGGTGGGCTTCGCGCTGACCCCGCCGGTGAAGGTTGCGCGGGTGGTGCGGCGGGTCCACTTCATCGGCTTCGGCTCCATCCTCGTGGTGATGCTGACCGGGGCCTTCACCGGCATGGTGCTGAGCTTGCAGGGCTTCTATGCCTTGAGCCGCTTCGGTTCCGACGCTTTCCTCGGTCCCTTGGTGGCCCTGTCGCTGGTGCGCGAGCTGGGGCCGGTGATCGCCGCCCTGATGGTGGCGGGCCGGGCTGGTTCGGCCATCACGGCCGAGATCGGGATCATGCGCAACGGCCAGCAGCTCGACGCCCTGGAACTGATGGGGCTGAATCCCTTCCGCTACGTGGTGGTGCCCAACTTCCTGGCGGCGATGATCTCCATGCCCCTCCTGGCCTGCCTGTTCGACGTGGTGGGGATCTGGGGCGGCTACACGGTGGGGGTGAAGCTGCTCGGGGTGAGCGGCGGCACCTACATGGGCGAGATCGCCACCTACCTCGAAATGAAGGACATCATGGGCGGCATCTACAAGGCGATCAGCTTCGGCGGCATCATCTCCTGGGTGTGCTGCTACAAGGGATACTACACCGACTTCGGTGCCGAGGGGGTCAGCCGGGCCACGACCCAGGCCGTGGTCATGTCCTCCGTCCTGATCCTGGTATGGGACTACTTCATGACGTCGGCGATGTTCTAGCCATGATTCAGATCGAGAACATAACCAAGTCCTTCGACGACGTGCCCGTGCTGCGCGGCATCTCGCTGACCGTGGAAAAGGGCGAGTTCGTGGCGCTGATCGGGCGCAGCGGCTACGGCAAAAGCGTGCTCCTGCGCCACGTGGCGGGGCTGCTCAAGCCGGATAGCGGTCGGGTGCTGGTCGATGGCCAGGACTTGACCTCCCTGCGGGGCCGGGAACTGGAAGCGCTGCGCTCCCGTTTCGGTTTCGTCTTCCAGGGCGGGGCCTTGTTCGACTCCCTCTCGGTGTTCGACAACGTGGCCTTCCCCCTGCGCGAGAAGACCCGCAAGAGCGAGGAGGAGATCGCGACCCAGGTCCGCGCCGCTCTGGTGCGGGTGGGGCTCGAGACGTCCGAGGACAAGCTGCCCGCCCAGATCAGCGGGGGCATGGTCAAACGCACCGCCCTGGCCCGGGCGCTGGTGATGGAGCCGGAGTTCCTCTTCTTCGACGAGCCGGAAACCGGGCTCGACCCGCTCACCGCCCAGGGCGTACTCGACCTGATCCACGAATGCCACCGGAACCTGAAGTTCACCGGCATCATCATCAGCCACCAGTTGCCCCGCGTCTTTGACGTGGTGGACCGCGTGGCCGTCCTCCACAATGGCCAGATTCGCTACTTCGGCCCCCCGGACGGATTGGAACGTTCGGCCGACGAAGCGGTCCGTCAGCTTGTCACCGGGCGGGCCTAGGTTCGCCCAAAGGAAGTGACCATGAAACAGCGCAGTATCGAATGCTTTGTCGGACTCTTCGTAATCCTCGGGGCGCTCTGTTTCGCCTACCTGTCGATCCGGTTCGCCCGGTTGGAGGTGGGCGGCGGCAAGGACTACGCCTTGCAGGCCGCCTTCGCCGATCTGGGCGGACTGCGGGTCGGGGCCTCGGTGGAGGTCGCCGGGGTGCCGGTGGGCCGGGTGGTTTCCCTGGACCTGAACGGCACCTACGCCGGCGAGGTGGTGCTGAGTATCAAGGAAGGGGTGAAGCTGCCTGCCGATACCACGGCGGCGGTCAAGACCAAGGGCCTGATCGGCGAGAAGTTCATCGGCCTCTCCCCCGGCAATGCCACGACCATGCTCGCGGGGGGCGACCGGATTGGCAGCACGGAGTCCGGCTCCATGGAGCTGCCCTTCGGCACGGTCGAGGTGGCGGGAGGCAAGACCTACCAGGTCAAGGCCGCGTTCACCCAGTTGGGGGGGCTGCGGGTCGGGGCTTCCGTGGAAGTCGCCGGGGTGCCGGTGGGCCGGGTCCGCGAGATCGAACTGAGCAAGCTCTACAACGCCGAAGTGATCATGGACATCAACGAGGGCGTCAAGCTCTCGGCCGACACGTTCGCCTCGATCCGCACCAAGGGGCTGATCGGCGGCAAATATATCCTGCTGGAGCCGGGCGGCGACGAGGAAATGCTTGCCGACGGCGACGAGATTGAGGACACTGAACCAGCCGTGGACATTGAGACCATCGTTTCCCGCTTGGTCCAAGGCAGTGTAAAGTAGTAAGGAAGAGTTTGTCCGGAGGGACATGACCACTATGAAAGCTATCACTTCCACCACCTGTGTTCTGGCCTTTCTCCTAGGCCTTGCCGCCGTAGCCGCGCCGCAGACGCCCGATGTCGTGGTCAGCGAGGGGACCGACAACGTGCTGAAGATGGTCCGGGACCCGGCATTGCAGGGCGAAGCCAAGGCCAGCGAACGCCGGACGGCCATGATCGCGGTCGTCGACCAGTTCTTCGACTGGCAGCTCATGGCCCAGCTTTCCATGGGCAAGTACTGGCGGTCGCTCTCCCCCGAACAGCAGGCCGAGTTTGTGCCTGTCTTCAAGGAACTGATCGTCAGCTCCTATCTGGGACACGTGGAGAGCTACAACGGCGAGAAGATCGTGTACGAGGCCCCCGTGATCGAGGCCGATAAGGGGCGGGCCGAGGTGAGGGTGCTGGTGACGACCGCCTCGTATGGCGACGTTGACATCCTCTACAAGCTGTTTCTGGACGGGGAGTCCTGGCGGGTCCGCGACGTCTCTGTCCTGGGGGTCAGCCTCGTGCGCAACTACCGGAGCCAACTCAACCAGCTCATGCAGCGCGAGGATTTCGCGACGGTCATGGAGCGGCTGCGCAAGAAGGTCGAGGAGCAGCAGCAGGCTGGTGGAGTCAACCTGAAGTGACTGACCGTTCCGGAGGACGAACGACGATGAAACGACATATCATGAACGGATGGTGGGTGGCACTTCTCCTGGCGCTCCTGGCGCTGCCCGGAGCCAGGGGCCAGGGGGTTGCGGATTTCGAGGACGAATACGCGGACGACGCCGAGGTGGCGGACCCGCTGGAACCCCTTAACCGGGCCGTCTTCACCCTCAACGACAAGCTCTACTTCTGGATCGCAAAGCCGTTGGCCCAGGGCTACGAGGCGGTTCTCCCCACCTCCGCCCGCGAAGGCGTCCGTAACGTGTTCGCCAACCTGGCCATGCCCAAACGGTTTGTGAACTGCCTGTTGCAGGGGAAGCTGCAAGCCAGCGGCCAGGAGCTCGGCCGGTTCGGCCTGAACACCACCGTGGGAACTCTCGGCTGGCGCGATGTGGCCGCGGACAAGTGGTCGATCCCGCAGCACGACGAGGATGCCGGCCAGAGCCTGGGCAAGTGGGGAGTGGGCGAGGGCATCAGTCTCACCCTCCCGGTGTTCGGTCCCTCCAATGCACGCGACGCCGTCGGCCTGGTGGGTGATGCGTTCCTCGATCCCCTGCACTATCTGCCGACGATCTGGTGGCGGATCGGGGTGAATGGGGAGAAACGGGTGAACAACCTGTCCCTGACGCTGGGCGAGTACGAGAAGACCAAGGCTGCCGCCATCGACCCGTACCTGTCCATCCGCGACATCTACGAGCAGTACCGCCGCCAGCAGATCAAGGAATAGCCCGGCTGGCGGGAATTCCGGGCGATGGGTTGGGGGTCGCTGGGCGTGGCGGTATACTAGGGCCTGCACATCTGCTTCGCCGGCAGGTTGTGCCGTTGGCCAAGCCGTGGACCCGCTTTGGAGCAGACGATGGTCTCTACTACCCCAACCAGCCGCCGCACCTTCCTCAAGACTGCCGGCGCGGTTGCTGCGCCGCTGATCCTCCCTTCCTCGGTGTTTGGCGCGGGCGCTCCGAGCAATCGGGTCAACCTCGCCGCCGTCGGCGTGGGACAGATGGGGTCCGGCAATCTCCAGGGGTTCCTGCATACCAGCGGCGTCCAGGTGGTGGCGGTGTGCGACGTGGACAGCGACCGGGCAGCCGCCGCCAAGAAGACGGTGGACAAGTGCTACGCCGAGAGCCTGGGCAAGGACTATGCCGGTTGCGCGATGACCACCGACCTGCGCGAGATCATGGCCCGCGACGACATCGACGCGGTCTGCATCTCGACGGCCGACCACTGGCATGTGCCCGCCGCCCTGATGGCGGTGCGTGCTGGCAAGGATGTGTACTGCGAGAAGCCGTTGTCGCTGACCATCGGCGAAGGCCGGGTGGTGAGCGATGCGGTGCGGCAGTACGGTCGCGTCTTTCTCATGGGTAGCCAACAGCGCTCCGACACCCGGTTCCGCTATGCCTGCGAGCTGGTCCGCAACGGGCGCATCGGCCAGGTGAAGAACGTGAAGGTTGGGCTCGTCCGGGGCCGGGGGCACGATCCGGTGCGTCCGCAGGAGCCGCCGAAGGGCCTGGACTGGGATCTCTACGTGGGGCCGTCGCCCTGGCGGTTCTACCACAAGGACTGCTGCCACTACAACTTCCGCTTCATCTCCGATTTCTCCGGCGGGCAGATGCTCAACTGGGGTGCCCACCATCTGGATATCGCCCAGTGGGGGCTCGGCACCGACCGCAGCGGTCCGGTCGAGGTGAAGGGGCAGGGTGAATTCCCGACCGATGGTCCCTACGACAATCCGATCACCTACACCGTCAACTACCGCTATGCCGACGGCATCACGCTGGAGGCCTCCACCTCCCACCCCGGCGGCGTGCGCTGGGAGGGGACCGAGGGCTGGGTCTACGTGACCCGGGGCAAGATCGACGCCAGCTCCAAGGCCCTGCTGAAGTCCATCATCGGCCCGGAGGAAATCCACCTGCTCGACAGTCGGAACCACAAGGCCCATTTCGTGGACTGCATCCGCTCCCGGCGGGAGACGGTGGCACCCTGCGAAGTGGGGCACCGGTCCGCCAGCATGGGGCACATGGGGAATATCGCCATGCGCCTGGGCAAGACCCTGGGCTGGAATCCCGCGACGGAGCGGTTCGACGACGACGAGGCCAACCGGTTCCTGGACCGCCCGATGCGGGGTCGCTGGACGCTCTAGCCTTGGCTCACCCACTATTCCCCCTTTCTCCCATGGATGGCCGGATGGAGTTGTTCGACACCCATTTTCATCTTGATGCCGAGGACGATGCCGCCGCCCTCTGCGAGCAGGCGCGCGCGGTCGGCGTGACCCGGATGCTGATTCTGGGCGGCTGCGCCACGAGTTCGGAGCGCGCCCGCCGGGCAGCGGCCAACCAGCCGGGGGTCTATGCGGCGGCGGGGGTCCATCCCCACGATGCCGCCGGGTTCACCGACCTGGCCCCCTTCCTGGAGCTCTATGCCGACCCCAAGGTGGTGGCCGTGGGCGAGATCGGGTTGGACTACTACTACGAGCACTCGCCCCGCGAGCGCCAGCGCGAGGTGTTCCGCCAGTTCCTGGCCTTGGCCGGGGAGCGCGACCTGCCTGCCGCCATCCATTGCCGCGACGCCTTCGCCGACTGCATGGCCATTCTGGACGATGTCCTCGTGCCCGGCCAGCGGTTCGAGATCCACAGCTTCACCGGCACCCCCGCAGAAGCCGAGGAGGTACTGGCACGAGGCGCGTTCCTGTCCTATAATGGAATGGCGACCTTCCGCCGCTCGGAGAACATCCGGGAAACGCTGGCGGTGGTCCCGCTGGAACGCCTCCTGCTGGAGACCGATGCGCCTTGGCTGGCCCCGGTGCCCCATCGTGGAAAACGCAATGTTCCGGCCTATCTGACCGACATTGCGGCCCGCATTGCCGAAGTCAAGGATGTCCCGACCGAGACTCTTGCAGCCATCACCACCCGTAACGCCCGCGAGTTCTTCCGGGTTCCCTGACGGGAGATAGGAACCGTGCCGACCTTCACCCTCTACAACCGCCGTGGCGAGACGATTCGCCAGTTCGATACCGACTCCCCCGAGATGGCGGGGAGCATCACCATTGGCCGCTCCTCCCAGTGTACCATCTGTCTCAAGGGCGAGGTGGACCGGCACGTGGGGCGCATCCACCTGAGCCTTCAGCGCGAAGGTCGGCAGTGGACGGTGACCAACTGCTCCAGCACCGAGCTGTACCGCAACGAGCAGCCGGTCACGTCCTCGAAGATCGAGGAGGGCGATATCGTCCGCTTCGGCCACACGTTCCTTGCCTTTGGCGAGCGGTCCGGCCCATCCCCCTACGAAGTGGCCTTCATCGACGACGAGGGAAAGCAGGAGCGCAACGCCCTCTGGCCGGGGCGCAACACGATCGGTTCGTCAAGCGAGAACACGATCTGCATCAAGGAGTTGGGGCTGTCCCGGTCGCACGCCCGCATCCTGGTCAATCCCCACGACATGCTGGTGGAGGACGTGGCCAGCACGAACGGCACCCTTCTCGACGACAAGCGGGTGAAAAGCCTGACGAAGTTCTCCCAGGGCGCGACCATCCGGATGGGGAAGGCCGACTGCCAGGTGCTCCTGCGTGGCACCCCGTTGGAACGCAAGAAGCGCCCGACGGAGGCGGCGGGCGAAGGCAGCAGCACGACCAAGTGGGTCATTGGCGTGGTCCTGGTCATCCTGGGCATGCTGGTGGCCCGTTGGCTCCATTGGTTCTAGGCGGATTGCGGCATGGCAAGCCAGTCTCCATCCTCGGGTTCCGCAGGCTCCCCCACCGGGGTGGCATTGGTTCTGTCCGGCCCTAGCGGCGTGGGCAAGACCACGGTCTACCGGCAGTTCCTGGAGCGGTGCCCCGAGATCCGTTTCTCCGTCTCCTGCACGACCCGTGCCCCCCGGTCCGGCGAAGTGGACGGTCGCGACTACCATTTCCTGGCCCGCGAGGACTTCCTGCGCCGGGTCGAGGCGGGCGAGTTCCTCGAACATGCCGAGGTACACGGCAACCATTACGGTACCCTGCGGTCCGAGGTCGAGAACGTGGTCCGGGCCGGACAGGACGTACTCCTGGACATTGATGTGCAGGGCGCGCGCCTGGTGCGGGCCGCCGTTGCCGGTACGACTCTGGCCGACGCCTTGGTGTTCGTCTTCGTCGGGCCTCCCTCCCTGCCCGTGATCGAGCAGCGCCTGCGGGGTCGGGCGAGCGATGCGGAAGAGGTCATTCAGTGTCGGTTGCGCAACGCCGAGGCGGAGTTGCGGGCTTGGTGCGAATACGACTACCTGATTATCAACGACACGCTCGACAAGGCGGTCGCCGACCTGATGGCCGTGCGCGCCGCCGCCCGTCGGGCAACTGTCCGCTGTGGAGCGCCGTGGACCCATGAGTGAGCAACCCCTGGTCGTTCTCGGAGTCACCGGTTCCATCGCCGCCTACAAGGCCGCCGACCTCACCAGCAAGCTGGTCCAGGCCGGGGTCGAGGTGCGGGTGATCATGACGGAGAGCGCCACCAAGCTGGTGCAGCCGCAGACCTTCCTCACCCTGTCCCGCCAGCCGGTGGTGACCGATCTCTGGAGCCTGCCCACGTGGCAGCCGGAGCACATTGCCCTCGCCGAACGCGCGGCGGTGTTGGCCATCGTCCCCGCTACCGCGAACATTCTCGGCAAGATGGCGAACGGCATTGCCGACGATGCCCTGAGCACCTTTGCGCTCTCCCATAGCGGCTCGATCCTGGTGGCTCCCGCGATGATCCCCCGCATGTGGGCCAATCGGGCCGTGCAGGCGAACTGCGCGCGGCTGCGCGACTGGGGGGTGACCTTCGTCGGCCCCGGTTCCGGCCGCGTGGCCTGCGGCGACGAGGGTACCGGTCGTCTGGCTCC
>QKCY01000005.1 GCA_003245525.1 Victivallales bacterium
CCCATGCCGCTGCGCATTCCCCTCGGCGGCACCGCCCAAGTGCGGATCAACGGGAGCCAGCTTGCCGCCGCCCGCCTTCAGATCGCCAACGAGCCGCGCGGGATCATGCTGCGCGAGATTCAGACGGAGCCGACCGGCGTGGTCCTGACCCTGAAAGTGGATCGGAACATCGCCCTGGTGGGCGATGCAGCAAATGTGATTGTCGAAGTGGCGACGGCGAACCGGGAACCCCTCGGCGTTCTCCCCGCCATTCCTTTCGAGATCGTCGAACCCTGAGGACGACAGAATGAGTCTACAACGCTGGATCGCGCTGGGCATGATGCTGGGCTTTGCCGCCTGGGCGCAGGATGTGGTCGAAGCCAAGTTGGGCCCTGCCGGCACGGTTTCGGTGAGCCGCGGCCAGACGGTCCTGGCAACCATCGATCTCAACGCCCATGGTCCGGGCTGGGCCCACGCCGCCCAGAGCGAGGCAACCGCCACGGCTGCCGATCTGCCCAAGGCGGCGGGCAAACAGTTCGCGGGCAATCTGCCCATCCCGAAAACCGATGGCGGTGCGATCCAGTACACGGAAACGGTCACCGCCCTGAGCCAGGGCTTCCGCCTGGAGTACGATCTGACCATGACCAAGGCCATGAAGCTCAGTGGGCTACAGTTCTCCATCAACCTGCCCGTGGAGAACCACCGGGGCAAAGAGGTGGTGATCTCGCCCCTTTACGACGACCCAAGAGTCGTGGGTTTGCCGGACGAACAGTCGGCGAGCGGACGGTTCCAACTCTGGTCCGGCCAAGGGGCCAAGATCGAGGTGGGCAAGGGCACGCCGGACGCCATTACCGTCCAACTCCGTGCCGCGACCGATGTGGTCGTCCAGGACCTGCGCCAGTGGGAGCAACCGGTGTTCGAGATCCGCCTCCCCGCCATCACCGAGGATGCGGGGCACGAACTCGCCGCCGGGCAGAAGTTCCACTTGGACCTCACCATCACCTTCGCCAGTCCCGTGAAGCTGACGGGGCCTGCCAAGTGATCCGCTTGGGCTGCCTCAGAGACGAATAGTTGCATCGGGGCACCGAACCGAATATGATGTGTAGTAGTCAAGGCGCTTGGCTGCCTGGCCGAGTGCCGATGGGGATTCGCGTCATTTCCGCCGTTCATCTGGAAGGATCGTGCCATGCGTATCCCCCTCCTCTCTGCCCCGGTCGTGCGGACCGTCTGTCTACTTGGCGTAGTCGTCTCGCTTGCCGCCGCGCCGCTTCCGATCAGGCGGGCGAACGGCCCCGTCCTCCAGCAAGCAAAGCCGATCAACCTGGCAGACCTCCGCCTGGATGCCACGCTCGAAGTGGGCCTCATGCTGCTGGGCGATGCCAAGCAGACGCCCTACAAGAGCGGTGAGATGCAGATTCCGTTCCGCTCCCAGCTTACCCTCACTGACGACCAGTTGCGGGCACCGAACCTCTTCGTCTCCTTCCGGTGGAGCAGCAAGCTCGCGCAACCGGTCGGGGCCGAATGGCAAGTGGTCCAGACCCCCTCGTCGTACGGCATGGACGACTGGGAATACCCGGCCGGCATCGTCGCGCGGGGAGCCGTGCAGAATCTGCCGAAGAAGGCGGGCGATCCGTCCTATTTCGTGATCGACATGAAGCCCATCTACGACCTGCCCAAGGAATACCGGCTGTTGCCTCCAGCCAAGGTGCCCACCCGGAAAGGGGGGGCCGCTCCGCGCGCCAAGTTCGCGCCCACCCGCCTCAAACCACAGGCGAGCCCCGAACTTGCCGTCAAGCGGCTCAACTTTGCCAAGGCGATGGCGACCTTCGACGAGCATCGGACCTACTACGTGCGTCTGGTCCTGCTGAGTGCCCAGCGGCACCCCATCGCCATCTCGTCCTATGTGCCGATCCGGAGCAAGCCCCCCACTTCGGTCACGCTCTATCCCGGTTCGCTGGCCCCGCAGAACTACCCCCCGCAGCTCAATGTGCCAGCCGTGAAGATCCTGGAATACTATCCCCCCAAGTACTTCAGTCCCGACGACCGCTCCCAGCACTTCATCGTCCTCTCGAACTGCCCCAAGATGATGCTGGACGCCATGCATTGGCAGGTTGGCCAACAGATCCGCCTGTCGCCGAAGCGGGACGAGGGGATCGACGGCATCGGGGACGCAGTCGGAGCGGCATTCGACGCCCTGAGCGACATCGTGAACTGGATCTCCCAGGCATGGAGCGACATCCAGGCCGGTTTTGTCGACGGCATCTGCGGCGGCAACAGCACCTGCAAGGACGTGGCCGGACCGGCCCTCAAGATCGGCCTGATGTACGTGGGCATTCCGCCGGAACTGCCGAACTCCAACGAACTCTGCTCCATGGGCAAGGACTACATCGTCAGCTACGTGGCCGCCGAAGCGGGCGTGCCCGAGGATCTGGTGCGGGCGGGAGTGGACAAGATGGCCGACGTGGTTCACAACCCTCCCGGCGGCAGTGGTGGCGCCTTCCTCTGGCCCGACCCCGCCTTCCAGGACCAGCCGGCCCGCATCGAGGTGGAGATCACCAACACCAGCAAGAAGCCCACCGATGCCAGCGTCCTGTGGCTGCGCTATGGCTCATCCCAGGGCGATACTGCCACCTACCCGCCGCAGATCCCCATGTGGCTGGACACCCAGACCCCCCTGCCCCCCCTCCAACCCGGCGAATCCATGCGTTTCCCGATCTTCCTGACCATCAATCCGGAGACCATGATCTCCCACGGTGCCGACCGCCTGTCCACCTACCAGGGACGCCGCGTAGCGGTCTATGACGTGGGAGGAAAGCCCCTCTACTTCGGGCAGACCAACTGGATGGGCGGACAGGTGGCCAAATAGAACTCTGTCGGTCGCCATCCCATTCCTCGCCTCTGACACCAGTCGGATGTCATGTATGGAGTTCTGGGTCCAGCCGGGAACGGGAGAGACAACAGGTTTCCTGTCGGGCAGTACGCTCCCCGCCCGAGGCCGGGCGGTTCTCCAACACCTTGGTTTCATGTCAGGCTGTGGAGAAGCGGCGGGCCTCCGCCGCGAACGATACCGCCTACGCTCCAACCATACCCGACAGCTCAATCTTCGCGGCAACAGAGAGCGACAGCTCCATGTATGGGCTCAGATTGATGTGAGCTTCTACCCAATCACGTATCGGGAAAGCGGCGCAGTTGGTCCAGTCGGAAGGTCCATTCGGGAGTGCGGAGCACGCCGTCGGCAGGGAGGCGATACCAGGGCGAGAGCGCCGTATCCCCCGGGTTACGGAGAAGATGGATATCCTGGGCTGGCATGTAGCTCTGGACCAGCAGAAACACCTGTTCTCCCGAAGGGGGATCAAAGGCCACATCCACCACCAGCACGGCATGGCCGGGCGAACCGCCTCGAATGAACACATCGCCGACCTGGAGATGCTGCGGTTCGCGCGCGACGAGCTCCGTAGCCAACGACTGGGTTCCCGCGTAGGCGAAGATGGTATCAAGATAGCGCCGGAGGCTGTCGTGCGAGGCATCGGCACGGTTGCCTCCGCGCCACGTCACGCCACGCCCCTGCACGACAGGACGTTCACCCCGCGCCCACCGCAGGAACGGAATCTCGTCGCCGCTGGTGAAGTGGAACCGGATATCCTCCGCACGACCGGCGGCAAACAGGTATTCCGCCCGCAGGCGAATCACCGCATCGGCGCATTGCTGGAGGTCGCGTTCGCCGACATCGATATCGACCACCGCATGATGCACGTCCTGTCGGGCCTTCGGCTGACCGTTGTGGAGGAGCACCGGCGCCCCCGTCTCCTTCAACGGCAGGTGGCGCAGCCAGTCGCCAAACGAACCGGTCCGCAAGGGCACGCGACGGTAGCCTTCGGGCGCGAGAACGCTCCCGGCCAACGTCCGCACCGGTTCAGCCGGATGCCAAACATAGGGCACCTCCTGGGCAGATAGCCCCAAAGCCCAGAAGCCGATGGCCAGGATGATGCTAGACAACCCCCGCGCTGCCCCGGACGAACCGCCATGGTGCCAAGAACGCCAAGGGATTGCTCCGCCCATAGCCACCTACCTCCCCTGCACCGTCACATCCTTTCCTTCCACCCGGTAGGCGAGCAGAGTATAGGGGAGCATGAATGCCTCCATCGAGCTGACGGGCGGCGAGACTTGGTCAGTGCCCAGGTTCACGAGGGCGGTCATGTTGCCCGCGAACTGGAGCCTCACCGGGGAGGTCTTGTTTCCGGTGTTGGCAGCATAGAGGTAGAGCGTGCCATCGTGGACGGCGCTGCGCACGCGGATATCGCCCTGGCTGGCCAGATCCGCGAAGGGCACGGCGGGCAGGGCGCGGAAAGCGCGGGAGAAGACGGCCAGTTCGTCCTCGTCGCCGAGGGTGCCGATCAGGAAACCGCCCTTGGTGATGGTCTGGACATCGCCGAAACGCAGGGGGGCCAAGTAATGCTGGAGGAACTGGGGCGGCGTCGGATTGAGGGTGGAGACGCGCCAGCCCACCTCCTTCAGCCAGGTGGACTCCAGCGGCTTGGAGCGACCGATGGCGTCTTCCCAGTAGCGGTCGTGCATGTGGACCCAGGCATTGGGCTGGCCATCCAGCATGGAGAAGGTCTCGGCCTGGAAATGGCGCTGCCGTACCTGATCGAGACGATCCGACCGACCGTGGGCCCGGCTCCAGCGGTAGTCCGCCGGGTAGATGGCCTGGTCGATGACGATGGCGGAATCACCGACAAAGAGAGCGGGATCGAGTCCTGCCTCGCGGTTCACTCGCACGCAGTAGCCAGGGGACATGTAGTCCGCATCGGTCTTGCAGTCGGTGATGCTGGGGCGGAAGGTGTTGACGATTAGCTTGAGGTCGGGACGCTTCGCGGTGAGATGGGCCGCGACTTCGGCGTAGAGATCGTGGATAGCCTGGCAGCGCCACGCGATCCAGGGCTCCCAAGCGTTGGCCTTGAGCCATTGGGCGCGCTTGCGCACCCGCGAGGGATCGTCGGCAGCCACCGGGATGGCGATGCCCGTGGCCTTCTCGAAGGCCTCGATGCAGTAGTCGTTGTAGCCCGCACTGCCGTGGCCGAACCAGAGCATGACGTGCATGGGCAGGTGGAAGCAGACTCCCTTGAAGGCGGGCGAGTCGCCGTAGAGCTCGGCCATCTCGTCGATCATGTCGAGAATGGCCTTGCGCGCCACCGGGTGGAGCGGGTTGTAGTTCGGGGGCGTGCCATGCCAACCGCCCAGGTTCGGCATGCCGTCCTGGTAGACCATCAGCGGCGAAGCAGGCAGATCGCCCGCCATCAGCATCGCCTCCGTACAGCGATACTCGGTGAGGGTGGAGAGATCATGCACGTTGAGGGTCGGGATGAAGCTCAGTCCCCGGTCCGCGAACCGGGTGAGCAGATAGCCGATGAAGTTGGCGGGATGGTTGCGGGACATGGCCACCCGCTGGCTGCGCGAGGGATAGAGCGGTCCGTGGTACCACACGCCGGGGTACATGAAGAGGTCCTGCCCGGACCACTCCATGTAGTCCATCAACCGGTCGATGGTCTTGGCGAAGTCGGGCATGGTATCGTGTCCGCCGAAGTCGTAGCAGAGAGCGGGGTCCTCGTAGTAGATGCCCACATGCCGTTCGGCCCCGGGCACGCTCGGCCCCAGCCGGTTGGGCAGTCGCCCGACCACCCGGTAGAGCCGTACTTGGGCCACGGCGGCGGGACGGTCCGCTTCGGCGGTCATGAAGAGGAAAGCCATGTCGGTGGACCGCGCCCAGAAGACGCAACGATGGGTCAACATGCGCTTGGACAAGGGGTACTCGTCCCCGCAGTAGACCCCGTTCTGCAACTCGTAATTCCCCCCGGCGTTGCCCGCTGGCTGGGCGAGGATTTCCATGGTGCGGGGCTTGTCGTCGGGGTAGTCCACCTCCAGCACGTAGGCGGCATCCGCCTCAGGCAAGGAGGCCCGAACCGCAAACCGGCTGCGCTGGGCGGCAGCGGCCTCGCGGTAGCGGCCCAGGGGGGAATCCACCACCTGCGATTCCCCTTCCTGGACGAAACGGTCCGCCGGCAGATCGGCAGTCAGATCGATGCGTTCCAGCAGTTCGGTTTGGAGAGTGTCGGAACGGGGACCGGCGGGTTCGGGGGGAATCGCCTCGCAGGCCAGACGCTCGGTCCAGGTGCCGCCGGGAATGGGACAGGAGACCTCGATGGCATAGGTGCCGGGAACCGTGGGCGCGAAGGGCAGAACCTGTTCCTTGATGTCGTTTGCGCTCAGTTTGAGGTCGACGGTGCCCTGCTGACCGGTCGGCTGGCCGGTCGGATCGACCAGCCGCCACTGCGCCGTCCCTACGTAGGTCTCGCTGCCAGCCAGCCGCAACCGCCAGGCGATCTTGGCCGTTCTCCCGACCCGGATGTAGGGGGGGCCGGGCTTGGTGAACTCCGCCGTCAGCCGGAAGACGTGGGCGTACTCGGCCCGGACGGCGGCGGCATCCAGCGCCCCGTCGTAGATGCGGAAATCGTCGATTGCGCCGTCGGCCCCCTGGCCGCCATCGGCGCAGCCCACATGGAAGACGGTGAAGGTGTCGAAGGGCGTCCAGGTGGTGGGGACGAGTGCGGACGATCCATCGGAAGCGACCCCGACCGGCTCGCCGTCGATGTAGAGACGGGTGCCTGCCTTGC
>QKCY01000019.1 GCA_003245525.1 Victivallales bacterium
ACCGACACGCCGGAAAGGAGTAGCGCCCCAATCAGCTATCTCTAGATATTAGTCAGTACGCCAACGATTTCCACCACATCTCCCTATCGCTGGAGCCCCGGCCATTGCTTTGTGCCAAAAGCAAGAACGGGAGGCCCTACGATGCTCGACCTGAGCGAACACCAGGCTCAGGCTGCTATTCGTCGCATTGGTCGCTTACCCCGCTGCCTGTGTCACCCAATTCACCCTTCCCGGACATGCCCAGAGTTGACGACCGCAGGCGTCCCGAGTAGCTTTCCACCACGGCAGAGACAAGCACGTAGCAGCTACCGAGGAAAGGCACCATGCCAAGGCACGGAGTGGAGACATGACTGCGGGCGATCTCTGGCTCCCGAAAGTCTTCTGTGGCCTGATGGCGGCCCTCTTCGCCGTTTCTGCCGCCTTCTTCGCCTTCTGGGAGGCCCTCCGCGACGATGACCACGAACCCGTCCGGGAGTGGTTCCGCACCAAGTGGACTCGCCTCCGCCAGAACCCCTGGCTCCGGATGCCCGAGACCTGCGTGTGGTGGTTCCTCGACGGCCAGGAAGGCCTGTTCCGCTGGCTGGGGGAACTCTACGACCATAGGTCGTACATGCGGTTCGCGCTCATCGCGTGGCCGACCGTCGGGGCGGTCTCCGGCTATCTCAACTGGGGAATATGGGGCGCCGTGATTCTCTTCCTCGCCGCCTGTCCCACAGCCGTCGTGGCCCTGATGGACAGAGTCGCGGACTACATGGCGACGGTGGTTGGCGTCTTCTTCGTCATCCAGGTGTTTGCCACCTATGCCAGCCTGTGATTATCGGTCGTCCGGTTGCCGACTGGCCAAGCGTGCCTACTCATGGTGGCCGCCCTGCCGGTCTGTTTCATTCTGGGCTATTTCGCCGTCGGTGCACTGGTCGCTACGGGCGAGGAGTATAGGGGAGCCAAGTTCAGGCGCATCAGCGACGACACGTGGAAGTTCCGAGTGGCCGCCGCCTTTTCCCTGAGCTTCCTGCTGACGCTGTTCTCCTTCCTGGTCGGGCACTTTTCACACCCCTCCTCCTATGTCCCCCAGACCTTCCAGATGCTGTTCTCGAACGCCGTCTGCGATGCCCTCACCCTCCTGGCCACCATCGCCATCCTGGCCTGGGCCGTGCGCGAGAGGGTGCTCTTCCGGCTGCCGTTTGCCATTCTGTGCGACATCACCATCGCCGCTGTCCTCGCCGTCCTTTCGCTCTACCTCGGGCTCGTATTCACCAAGCACGCGCTAACCCTCGCCCAGGTAGCGGGGGTACTTGTGGGGAGATCCCCGACCGGCCAGGACTACGAGTTCGGCCCCTGCTTCTGGGCTATGCACACAACCTTCATCCCGACGCTCGTATATCTCTCCATTACTCTCATTGCTTGGCTCGGCAAGGCCATCCTCTCCCCCGTGACTTGGTTCCTCGGCAAAGGCCACGAGAACAGGAATCCCCTCAAGCTCACGGCGGCAGTCATGGGCTTGCTGTTCGCCCTCTGCGGGGTCGCGGCCTATGGCCTCGGCTCAGGCGAGGAATACCTGAAGGACCACCCGCCAACCACCGGCCGGAGCGCACCCCCAGCACCGACCCCCGGCGACTCTGCCGTGCCGCCGTTGGCGGAGGCGAAGGGCCAAGAGGCCCGGCACGAAGAACCCCCGCAGTAGGGTCCTTCGCGGCTCCCCGATTCCTTTCCATGCTTTCGCGCATGTGCCCGATGTCCAGGAGGGCATACGACTGTTGCGCCGTCTTGATGTCCTGCTGGGAGAGGCTCTCCCGGACGGTTGCCATCGAGGCCCCTCTGTAGTTGCCACAAGCCGAAGGTCCGGTGCAGATCGTGGAGGTACACGTTCTCCAGGCTACGGTTGCGGCAGGAGCTTGCCTTCTTCGCCGACGCCGTAGCTGTGGCGGCCGGTGGGACGCCACATGAGCCAGAGGTTGTCGGCGACCTTGCGGCAGGTGACGTTGCACTGGAGGGGCGTCGCCCGGCCCTGGCTGCCGGGGATGGCGGACCAGGGGATGGCGATTTCGGCGGTCCAGCGGGTGGGGCTTTGGACCTGCGCTTTGAACTGGCACGCGCGGCTGGCTTGATTGGCATCCTCGCCAGTCATGCCACCCGAGGTGGCCCCGCCGAGGCGTCCGTGCAGGTAGCCGTGCAGGATCAGGATGGGGGCGTCGGCGGCTGATCCGGCAGGACGCAGGGCGATCTCCAGAGCGTCGACCTTACCCCATTCGCCATGTATCTGCAATGCTTTCCCTTCGCTGATTGGGCTGTCGATGGCGAGGTAGAGGGCTTGGTCGGTATAACCCACCCAGGCGGTGCTGGTGGGTTTGGCCGGCTTGTCGCGGTGGTCGCGGGCCAGGGTGATCTGCTGGGCCTGCCGCCATTCCTCGGGTGCGAGGGTGCCGTCGATCTGGGGCAAAGCGGCGAGACGGGGCACCGGGGAGGTGGCCGTGACGACGGGCAGGGGCGCGATGGGCGGGTTCAGCAAGGGTGCCTCGCGCGGCCAATCGGTGCGCACGGGCCAGGAGAAGCGGTCGGGGGATTCGTAGAGGCCGATCTGGTCCCAGGGAATGGGCTCGAAACCGATCTGCGCGGCCAACTCGGGATCGACCTGGTAGTGGCCAGTCAGCGGATTGCGGGGGGCAACGACGCTGTGGGTATCGAACCCAGCCTGCTGCCAAGCGGCCCAGTCCCGAACGGGCTCCTTGCCCGAGCGAATGGCGGGGTCCTGGCCATCGAACCAGAGGAGGTTGCGGTCGCATTCGGCGATGCCTTGGCGCCAATCCCGGGGGCCCCCCAGCCAGGCGCTATCGGCCGCGCCGACGACGACGTTGCGGGCAATCCGGTTTCCCGCCATGGTGTAGGTCTGCCCGTTCTGCGTCTTCGGCGGCACGATGGGGCTGAGGAGGATATGGGCCTTCGGGCTGGCGACGAAGACATTGTTCTCGATCACATTGTCCAGCCCGCTGTGGACATGGACCGCGCCGGAGGGCCCGCCGACGATGACGTTGCCGACCACCTGCACGCCGCTGGTCCAGTCGTCGAGGTAGACTCCCCAGCAGAAGCTCGGGAAGGCCCACTCGCCCGGCTTGAGCATGTTGTAGCCGCCCACGTCGTGCAGATAGTTGTGGCGGACGATGCAGCCGCGTTCGGTGAGGTCGCGGGTGCAGAGGCCGATGGGCCCGGTGTCCGACTGTTCCAGGTTGACGTGGTGGATGTGGTTGCCCTCGACCACGTTGTTGACGCCGCCGAACATGATGCCCTTGCGGGGCGTGTCGTGGATCTCGTTGCGGCGGATGATGTTGTCATGGGTAATATTGCCGCCCACATAGGGGTCCATGTCCACCGCACCGCCCGCGTTGCCGCTCATTCCCACATGGTGGATGTGGTTGTTCTCAACCAGGTTGCCGAACATGCCATCGGTCCGGGTGCGGCTGGTATCGCGGACCCCATGGATGCGGATGCCCGCCGTGCCGGTCCAGGCGATGTCGCAACCGACGATGCGGTTCCGGCTACTGCCTTCCTGCACGAGGACCCCTTCCTTGCCGGTGCGACTGATCTCGCAGGCGCGGAGAGTGCAGTCCCAGGCGGCGGTGAGTTCCACGGCATGGCTGGTCGAGCCTTCCATACGGAGCCCATCCAGCACGACATGATGGACGGGGGTCTCGCGGGAGCCAGCCAAGCGGATCACATTGGCGGCCTGGGGAATGGTCACCTGCCGGGCAGGATCGCCTGCCACGGGCGGCATGAGATAGAGCTGGCGCTCCTTGGCGTCAAAAAACCACTCGCCGGGAGCATCCAGTTCCTCCAGGATGTGCTCCACGTAGAAGCGGTTGCCCCGCTCGATCTCGTAACGGGCATTGCGGGTGGTGGTGAGACGGCCGGCTTTGGCAGCGGCCAGCGGCAGGATGTCGCAGTTCCAGTTCTTGCCAGGCCAGACCACCAGCCGGCCGGTTTCGGGATGCTGCCAGCGGGACACGTCCAGCTCGCCCTTGACAAAGAGCACGGTCGCCTTGGGAGCTTCCTCGTCGTCGGTCATGGCATAGAGCAAGCCACCCGTGCGGGGATGGGTCGGGTCCACATTCGGCACCCGGGCGGCAGGCAGCCGCTCGCCGTTCCAGTAGACCGTGTCCACCACCTTGGCATCCACCGGAGCCCGCCAGATGCCGTCGCGCCAGGGCTGCCAGCCGGTCACGGTACGGCTACCGTCCAGGGTTACGCTTCCCTTCTCCACCGCCCGGAGAACCGTGGGAGAACTCTCTTTCCCGGACAGTTCGGGACCAACCGCCAAGGCTTCGGCCAGCTCGTAGCGCCCCGGCAGAAACCGGACCGTGACAGGTACATCCTGCTGGCGCAACGTCGCGGCAGCGCGGAGAGCCTGATCGGGAGTCCGGAACGGCTGTTCGGCCGAGGTGCCGGGATTGGCGTCATCGCCAGCGGGTCCCACGTAGAGGTCCACGGCGGCAACGAAGGGGGCGACGGCAAACAGGCAGAGCCAGGCAGTACGGGAGAACATGGGCACTCCAGGGTTTCGGGCCAGCACGCGAAGTGCAGACGTTAACCTGCCAGAGGCCGAAACTCAACCGCTGCCATCGGTTATAGCCGGTGGGCGGGGCAGCGCTGGCTTTCGCAGTCGCGGGGGGTGCAGCCGAACAGGCCTTGGTTCAGGTAGCGTTCGCCGCGGTCGGGAATCAGCGTGGCGATGCGGGCACCGGGGTGGGCCTTGGCCAAGCGCAAAGCTACGGTGACATTGGCCCCGGAGGAAACCCCAGCGAAGATCCCGGAGCGCAGAGCCAACTGACGGGCCATGTCCTCGGCCTCGGCGGTGGGTACCACGGCGACTTCGTCGATCTCGCTCCGATGCCGTTCGATCAGGGCGGGAATGAAGCCCTCGCCAATGCCCTGGATACCGTGCAATCCCGGCTGGCCGCCACTCAGCACGGCGGACTCGGCGGGTTCCACCGCGATCATCCGGCACTGGGGGTACTCTTCGCGGAGACGACGGGAGACCCCGAGGAAGGTACCGCCCGTCCCCACGCCGGCCACGAAGAAGTCCACGCGCTCGGGCAGCGCCCGGAGAAGATTGCTGCCGGTGGTGTGGTAGTGGGAGTCGACGTTGTCCTCGTTGGCGAACTGGTTGGGCAGCCAGACGTTGGGGGCCAGTTCCCGCTTGAGTTCCTCGTAGCGGGCGATGGCGCCGGGCATATCGGCTTCCTTGGGGGTGAGGACGACCTCGGCCCCGTAGGCCTTCATGATCTGGCGGCGCTCCACGCTCATGTGCTCGGGCATGACCGCCACGAAGCGGTAGCCGCAGAGGGAGGAGAGCATGGAGAAGGCGATGCCGGTGTTGCCGGTGGTCACTTCCAGGATGGTGAAGCCGGGCTTGATCTCGCCCCGCTCCTCGGCGCGCCGGAGCATGTGGAAGGCCATCACGTCCTTCACACTGCCGGAGGGATTGAGGTTGGGCAGACCGGCGTAGATCACCGAATCGCCGCAGGGGAAGCCAGAGAGCCGGATAGCCGGCGTGCTCTGCTCCATCAGGATGGCAAACTCGCGTAGCATGGCACGTTCCATGGGTTCGACGGCAAAACCAGCAATATGGCCTCGTTCGGCGCGCCGTCTAGTTGGTGCCGGTGCTGCCGAAGCCGCCGACGCCCCGCTGGGTCTCGCTCAGTTCCTCGACCTGCACCAACTCCACCTCGGGCAGGCGCTGGATCACCATCTGGGCGATGCGGTCGCCCCGGTTCACCACAAAGGGCTCGCGCCCGGCATTGAAGGTGATGATGCCCACTTCGCCGCGGTAGCCGGCATCGATGGTGCCAGGGCTGTTGAGCAGGGTGATGCATTGCTTGAGGGCCAGGCCGCTACGGGGGCGGATCTGGGCTTCCCAACCGGTGGGAAGCTCCAGGAACAGGCCCGTGGACACCAGGCGGACTTCGCCGGGGGGAATGGTCTCGGGCCGGGCGGCGCGCACGTCGAAGGCGGCATCGTCGTGGTGGGCCTTGCGGGGCGCGAGTTCCTCGTCGCCCGCGCGCATGCGGAAACGGATCTGGACGGTCATAGGGTTCCCCTTGTCAGCGGGCGAAGGCGATGAGGGTGGCGACGAAAAGCACGGCGGTCTCGGCGGTCTCCGCGAACAGCCACGCGAAACTGGCTCCCCGCAGGTCCACGCGACCAGCCAGCCAGCGGCGCGCGCCGGGGGCGGCCAGCCAGGCGACCACGGCCACGAGCAGGGCGCCCATGAACTGGCCCAGCAAGCCGCCGAGAAGGACCGCGCCCACCGTGGCAACCAGCCAGTGGCGGGTACCGGTGGCAGAACCGCCCTTGCCAGCCAGTAGCTCATCGGCGAAAACGGCACCCACGACCAGCCAGGCGACGGCGAGCCACAGGGAGGCCCCGGCCTTCACCAACAGGCCGATGCAGAGCAGTTTCACCAGCAACAGAGCCTGGAAACCGGCGAAGCGGAGGAAGAAGTCATCGATCCGGCCGCCCGCATCCCGCCCGGTCTGGGCCACCGCCAGCAGGGCCTGGAGCCCCCGAAGGTTGGTCAGCCACCACAGCAGGGGGCCGACGAGCAGACCGGCGAGCAGCGCCCCTCCGGTATCGCCCGCCAGCCAGCGGCAAAGCCACGCCGCCAGGGCAGCGCCCAGGCCGATCAGCCCGGCCGCCAGCACCACGGCGACGGCACTGATCCCACCCCGCGCGGAGTCGCGACCCGACCCGAGGGGGAAGCGGGTCAGCATACCGAGGGCGGTTTGCAGTTGGCCTAGGTTGACACGGACCATGGCTTACTCCCGGTGCCGGGGGAATCCCGGCATGGTGCCACTATACCGCGCGTTTGCCTCATCCCCAAGATGAACGCCCCGTTCCGGAGGCCGGAACGGGGCGTTGCGGAATCGTCGGGGGAATCCGTCGGCGGCAGTGCGCCGACGGACCCTAACGCGGGGGACGAATTACATCATGCCGCCCATGCCGCCCATGCCGCCCATGTCGCCGCCGCCCATCGGAGCTTCCTTCTTCTCCTCGGGCAGGTCGGTGATCATGCACTCGGTGGTGAGCAGGAGGCCAGCCACGGAGGCCGCATTCTGGAGGGCGGAGCGCTCGACCTTCTTGGGGTCGATGATGCCGTTGGCGAGCATGTCGACATACTCGTCCTTGTAGGCATCGTAGCCCATGTTGCCGTCCATCTCCTTGACCTTCATGACGATGATGGCACCCTCGATGCCGGCGTTGGCGGCCAGCTGCTTGAGGGGCTCGTCGACGGCGCGACGGATGATCTCGACGCCGGTGGCCTCGTCGCCGCTGAGTTCCAGCTTGGCGAGGGCCTTCTTGGTGGCGCGCAGGAGGGCCACGCCGCCGCCGGCGACGATGCCTTCCTCGACGGCCGCGCGGGTGGCGTGGAGGGCGTCCTCGACGCGGGCCTTCTTCTCCTTCATCTCGGTCTCGGTCGCGGCGCCGACGTTGATGACGGCCACGCCGCCAGCCAGCTTGGCGAGACGCTCCTGGAGCTTCTCGCGGTCGTAGTCGCTGGTGGTCTCTTCGATCTGGCGCTTGATGAGGTTGACGCGGCCGGCGATGTCGGCGGCGCTACCAGCACCCTCGACGATGGTGGTGCTGTCCTTGTCGACAGTGATGCGCTTGGCGCTGCCGAGCATGTCCATGGTGACATTCTCGAGCTTCAGGCCGAGGTCGTCGGTGACGCAGGTGCCGCCCGTCAGGATGGCGATGTCTTCCAGCATGGCCTTGCGGCGGTCGCCGAAGCCGGGGGCCTTGACGGCGCAGACGTTCAGGGTGCCGCGGATCTTGTTCACCACCAGGGTGGCGAGGGCCTCGCCGTCGATGTCCTCGGCGATGATGAAGAAGGGCTTGCCGCTCTTCGCCACGGTCTGGAGGAGGGGCAGCATGTCCTGCAGGCTGCTGATCTTCTTCTCGTGGATCAGGATGAGGGCGTCGTCCAGGCTGGCCTCCATGGCCTCCGCGTTGGTCACGAAGTAGGGGGAGAGATAGCCCTTGTCGAACTGCATGCCCTCGACCACGTCCAGGGTGGTCTCGATGGTCTTGGCTTCCTCGACGGTGATGGTGCCGTCCTTGCCGACCTTGTCCATGGCGTCGGCGATGATGTCGCCGATGGTGTCGTCGCTGTTGGCGGAAATGGTGGCGACCTGGGCGATCTGGGCGCGATCCTCGACCGGAACGGCCATGGATTCGAGCTCGGCCACGATGGCGGCGACGGCCTTGTCGATGCCGCGCTTCAGACCCATCGGGTTGGCGCCGGCGGTGACGTTCTTCAGGCCTTCCTTGAAGATGGCCTCGGCCAGGATCGTGGCGGTGGTGGTACCGTCACCAGCGACGTCGGACGTCTTGCTGGCGACTTCCTTCACCATCTGGGCGCCCATGTTCTCGAAGGGATTCTCGAGCTCGATTTCCTTGGCGACGGTGACGCCGTCCTTGGTGACGGTGGGGGAGCCGAACTTCTTGTCGATGATCACGTTGCGGCCCTTGGGGCCGAGGGTGACCTTGACGGCGGCGCTCAGGGCGGCGACGCCCCGCAGGAGCGCTTGACGACCCTTGGTGTCGAACTGAAGCTGTTTGGCGGCCATGGATAAACTCCTAGAATTCTCTTCGTGATTGACGAATCAGGGGATTGGATGGACTGGCGTCGGCTAGCCGACGATGGCGAGGATGTCGCTCTGGTTCAGGATCTTGTATTCCTTGCCGTCGACCTTGACCTCGGTGCCGCCGTACTTGCTCATCAGAACGGTGTCGCCGACCTTCACTTCGAAGGGGATCTTCTTGCCGTCGTCGTCGGTCTTGCCGGTGCCGAGGGCCACGACCTTGGCTTCCTGGGGCTTCTCCTTGGCGCTATCCGGAATGTAGATACCGTCCTTGATGACTTCCTTTTCCTCGATGGGTTGGACGAGGACGCGGTCGCCGAGAGGCTTGATCTTGATGTCCATGCAGAAGCTCTCCTTTGACTAGATGACCTTGCCGATGCTGGGGGTTGAGCGGGAGTCTGCCGGCACCCGTTGCCGGGGCCGGGGGGTCGGCAATGGTACCCCATTCCGACCCCCGCCGTTACACAAACCTATCCGATGGGGGAAAATCTCATTCGTCCACGATTTCGGCGTCGATGACGCCGTCGTCGCCGGGCTGGGCCTGCGCCTGCTGCGGGCCCGCGTCGCCACTGGGCTGGCCCTGCTGCTGGGCAGCGTTCTTGTACAGTTCCTCGGCGAACTTGTGCAGCTTCTCCTCAAGCTGCTTCATGACCTCTTCCATGCGGTCGGTGTCGTTGGCTTCGAGGGCCTTCTTGAGGTCCTCGATACCGGCCTCCACGGGGCCCTTGACCTCGGGCGGCAGCTTGTCGCCGTTCTCCTTGAGCTGGCGCTCGGTCTGGTAGACCATGGAGTCGGCCCGGTTGTGGGTCTCGACCGCCTGCTTCTTCTGCTTGTCCTCGTCGGCATGGCTCTGGGCGTCGTCCACCATGTTCTTGATCTCGTCCTCGTTGAGGCCGCTGGAGGCAGTGATGGTGATCTTCTGCTCCTTGCTGGTGCCGAGGTCCTTGGCGGAGACGTTGAGAATGCCGTTGGCGTCGATGTCGAAGGTCACCTCGATCTGGGGCACGCCGCGGGGAGCCGGGGGGATGTCCTGGAGGTGGAAGCGCCCGATGGTCTTGTTGCCGGAGGCCATCTCGCGCTCGCCCTGGAGCACGTGGATCTCCACCGAGGGCTGGCTGTCGCTGGCGGTCGAGAAGATCTCGCTCTTGCGGGTGGGGATGGTGGTGTTGCGCTCGATCAGCCGGGTGAAGACGCCGCCCAGGGTCTCGATGCCGAGGGAGAGCGGGGTCACGTCGAGCAGGAGCACATCGTCCACATCGCCCTTGAGCACGCCGCCCTGGATGGCGGCGCCGACGGCGACCACCTCGTCGGGGTTCACGCCCTTGTGCGGGGGCTTGCGGAAGATCTCCTCGGCCAGGGCCTGGATGCGGGGCGTCCGGGTCATGCCGCCGACCAGGATCACCTCGTCGATCTCGCTGGAGCTGAGGCCGGAGTCGCGCAGGCAGTTCTTGCAGGGGCCGGCCGAACGCTGGGAGAGGGTCTCGACCAACTGCTCGTACTTGGCCCGGCTGAGGGTCGACATCAGGTGCTTGGGACCGCTGGCGTCGGCCGTGATGAAGGGGAGATTGATCTCCGAATTCATGCTGGTGGAGAGCTCGCACTTGGCCTTCTCGGCGGCTTCCTTCAGGCGCTGGAGGGCCATCTGGTCGACGCGCAGGTCGATGCCGTTCTCGCGCTTGAAGTCGTCCACCAGCCAGGAGATGATGGCCTCGTCGAAGTCGTCGCCGCCGAGGTGGGTGTCGCCGTTGGTGGCCTTCACCTCGAAGACGCCGTCGCCGATTTCCAGGATGGAGATGTCGAAGGTGCCGCCGCCGAGGTCGTAGACGGCGATCTTCTCGTCCTTCTTCTTGTCCAGGCCATAGGCCAGCGAGGCGGCGGTGGGCTCGTTGATGATGCGCTTCACGTCCAGGCCGGCGATGCGGCCCGCGTCCTTGGTGGCCTGCCGCTGGCTGTCGTTGAAGTAGGCGGGGACGGTGACGATGGCCTCGGTGATGGTCTCGCCGAGGTAGGCTTCCGCGTCGGCCTTCAGCTTCTGCAGGATCATCGCCGAGATTTCCGGCGGGGAGTAGGTGCGGTCGCCGATCTTCACATGGGCGTCGCCGTTCTTGGCCTCGACCACTTCGTAGGGCACGAGATGGGTCTCGTGGGCCACTTCCTTGAACTTGCGGCCCATGAACCGCTTGATCGAGAAAACGGTGTTCTTGGGATTGGTCACCGCCTGGCGCTTGGCGGTGGTGCCCACGAGGCGCTCGCCGGACTTGGTGAAGGCCACCACCGAGGGGGTGGTGCGGTTGCCTTCAGCATTCGGGATCACAACCGGTTCGCCGCCTTCCATCACCGCCATACAGGAGTTGGTGGTGCCAAGGTCGATACCGAGAATCTTTGCCATAGGTAGTGCTCCAATCTGTTTGCCCGGGACAGGCAAAAGGGGAAAAGTTTCAGACTGGAAAAGGGAAAGCAGAGCCCGTGCCAAGATTTCTGCCTACCGCCCTTGCCCACGGCATGGCAAGGAGTTGCGGATTCCGGCCCCAAATCCGCGGCAGCGCAGGTGTGCCATCGGCCCAAGCCATGTCCCGCCCCCGTGTCACACTGCGACACAATGGCACACTTCGTCGGCCCTTTGCCCGGGCCATGGAAACAGACCGCTTTCTGAGCCTTGCGTTCCCGCCGGGCGGACCCTAGTCGCGCCGTCTCCAGGCGGCCAGCACGGCGGGAACGGTGACGAGGGGCACGAAGGACGGCGCCCGCTAGAGACGTCCCGCTTGGCGGAGAATGTACAGGGCGTCGAGGGTGACGAAGGGGTTCATCGTCGGTTTGCGCGCTACCGGCCCCCAGGCGACGAGCGAACCGCCGTTGGCGGGCTCGGGCACGATCTTGTAATGCTTTCCCTCGGCCCGCCAGCCCCCGTCCGGCAGGCGCTTTCCCTCCAGCAGATCGAGGGCTTCGGCACAGCGCGGATCGGTCAGATGACCGGCTTCGGCCATGACCTTCAGGGCGATGAGGATGTCGTAGTACCAGTAGGCGGGGTAGTGGAGCTTGAGGAAGCTCTCCTGGATCACGGCCCCATCCCGCTTGCGCCGGAACAGCCGCCGTTCCAGGAAGAACTCCGCCGTCCGCTCTGCTGCCTGCCGGGACGTGACCGAACCCGTGACTTTGGCATGCCAGGCCAGCCCGCGCAGGGGGAGCAGAGATTCATGGAAGGAGGAGGTGCGGGCGGCGGTCTTGCGGTCGCAGTTCCAGCCCCCGTCGGGCCATTGCCAACGGGCGAGGTTGGCGGCCAGCCGGTCCGCCCGTTCGTCGGCCAGACCGAGCGCCAGCACCGCGTAGAGGGCATTGCCCTCCTGCGAGGCGCAGCGCCGGGCACGCCCGTCGATGATGGGCACGCCTGGATAGGACTTGTAGCGCGGGGCTTCCCTGGGCACCACCCGTTCGCGGATGCGGTCGGGCGCGAGCCAGCAGTCGCAGACCTGGTCGCGCAGGGGGAGCAACGCCGGATCGCCGGGGGGATACCCGATGTCCGCCAGGTTCGCCAGGGTCCAGTGCGCTCCGGTGAACTTGCTGTAGACCCCTGGCGCATGGCCAGTGGTGTAAGGGGAAAGCAGTGCCTTCACCCGCTCCGATGTAGGAATAAGCGCCCGTACTTGGGCTGCTTCAGGAGAAGTGGGCGAAACCCCGCAGACGTCCACCAGGACCCGGTAGCGGACACCGGGATCGGCATCATTCAGGAGGACCTCTACCACCTCTTCCATCGGTAGCCTCTCCAGGGAATGGGACGACAAACTAGCTGCGCAGCGGTTCATCACGGTAGACGGCGACGGGACGGCGGGGATCGACGGCGCGGTCGTAGTAGAACCAGAACTGGTTCTCTGCGGTGGCCAGATAGCGCCCCCGGACCCGGCGGAAGTCCGCGGGCTCGGTGCCGGTCTCCAACTGGGCGTTCTCCGGGGGCGGCCCTTGCCAGGGCTGGTTGGGCCAGGGCGCCTGGTCGGTGCCGAAGCCGTTGCCGAACCAAGCCCGTTGCAGGGCTTCGCTGGCGGCGGGATGCTCGGTCGCCAAGGAGGCCAGGAGACGCAGGCGGCGGTCGAGGGCGACGGGAACGTCCAGCGCCTCGGCGCATTGGCCGAGCAGGCGGGCCAGTGCGGGGGCATCCGGGGCCAACAAGCGGAAGGCCGCTTGCAGGATCGGCGGGTTGTGGAAGCGGTCGAGCAAGCGGGAAAGCTGTTCCGCCCGGGCCAGATCGGCGGCGGGAAAGGTAGCAGTGGACAGCACCTCGTAGGAGGGCAAGGGCGAGTGGACCAGGCCCAGTTCCCTGGCTTCGCGGGCCAGCCGGGTGCCCGGCAGGACCTTCAGCACCTCCAACTGGACCTCCGCCGGTCCCAGGGCCACAAGTTGGGCGGCATCGGCCAACACGTCCGCAAACGTCTGCCCCGGCAACCCGGCCAGCAGGTCCACATGGGTCTCGAACGCCGGACAGGCGAGCAGGAAGCGGAGCCCCGCAAGCACCTTCTCTATGTCTGTCTGCCGTCCGATCCGGACCAGCACCGCTGGCGATAGGGACTGCACGCCTGCCTCCACGTGCAGTTGTCCCGGCGTGGCCTGGGCCAGTTCCTCCCGGATTGGCTCCGCCAGGAGACCGGGGTGGATTTCGAGGTGCAGGCGCAGCTCGGGAAACTCCTCGCGAAAGAGCCGCAACAAGACCACGCAACGGGACACGGGCAGGTTGAAGGTCCGGTCGAGCAGGCGCAGCTCGCGCACGCCCCGTTCGCGCAGGGCGGCGAGTTCGCGGGCGACCATCGCCACGTCTTTGGCCCGCACCGCACCGGATTCGCCACTGGTGCAGAAGGTGCACGTGCCCGCGCAACCCCGTGCGGTCTCGTACTGGAGAAAGGGGCGATCCGTGGGCAGCAAGGGGCTGTCCGCCGGGAACAGCCGGTCGGCAAAGCCCGCCCAACGCGGGGTCGATCCGGCGTCGTGATAGCCGTCTGTGTCCCGATAGCAGAGACCGGGAATCCCTTCCCAGCCCTGATTCCGGTCCAGCCGCTGGAGCCAGGTGGCGAAGGGCTCTTCCCCCTCGCCGCGGAAGGCGGCATCCGCCGAGGTCTCGGCCAGCAGGGCGGCGTTGTCGCCAAGACACTCGGGACCGCCCACGGCGATCCGGCAAGTGGGCACCAAGGCCCGCACCCGCGCCAGCACCTCGGCCACGGCCCGGCGGTTGAAGAGATAGAGCGTACCACCCACCACGTCGGGCTGGGCCGCCGCCACCTGCCGGGCCAACCCGGTGGGATCGGCGTCCACCGTGACCCGGACCACGGTCCAGTCCACCGACAGGTCGGTCGGCAGGGCCTGGGCCAGCAGGGCGGGCACGATGCTCGCGTGGGCGTAGGAGCTATTGAGTTCGAGCCAGACGATGCGCATGGGGCTTTCGGGGTGGAGAGGAACGGGATACGGTAATGCCGGGACACGGAGAGGGAAACGCCGGGTGCGCCCATCGCGCGGAATACGCGGCCCGCACCCGCGGTGCCCAAGTTGTGCTGCCTCTTCGGCCAGTCTGCCGTGCCCCCGGTGCGCCGGTTCCAGGGCGACTACCGAGAGGCGAGCCGACGGCGCCCGAATGGGCGCGGGAAATGCTGGCCAAGCACGTGGCCGCTCTCCGGGATGCCCGCGCCCCCAATCCGCAGGGCCCGCTGCATGACCCGGAGCGGCTGGAGCGCGAGGCGAATACGGCCGCCGGCCTCCGCCATGTGGAACGCATGGTGCGGATGGAGGGTCAGTGAGGTGTCTCCGGTTTCCCCGGAACCGGCCAAATGTGGGTTGTTTTTCGGTTCGTCCGCCAATGCCCTAGCCTGGATGGCCGTTTGTGGGGGAAGGGGACGTGTGGTCCAGATGGCCAGACATGTCGCCGTCTGACTTGCCCGCCCAACACACCACGAGGTCGATCCTATGGCAAATGAGCAAGAATCCGCCCGGTCGTGTCCGGTCCCGTCCCGGAACGTCCTTCTTCTCCTGGCGCTGACGCTCGGGGTGATGGGTACCCAGTTGGTCCTGCCGGGTTCGGGCGGACGGTTGGCCCTGGCGGATGTGGCGGTCGGCGCGTCCATGCTGGCCTTGCTGGCATACCTCTGGAAGGCCCGGGCCGAGGTGGACATCCCGGCCCCGTTGCCCGTGGTGCTGATCGTCTATGCCCTGGCGAATTTCGCGGCCCGGTCCTATGTCTCGGGGGCGGTCGAGGTGGCGCAGCGGGTGGAGTTCCTCTTCTGCGGCGTGCTCGTCCTCGGGCTGTTGCTCAAATACCGGCCCCAATGGGCGGCCAAAGCGGTGGCGGCGGCGCTGGGCGCGAGTTTGCTCGTTGCCCTCGTCCAAGGCTACCGCTATGGCTTTGGCAGCATCATTCCGCCCCGCGATGTGACCGAACTGCCGATGGGGTTCGGCCGGGCCTTCACCGGTCTGTTCCGCAGCCGGATCGCCCTCGGCCTTTTCGTGGGCCTGGCCGTCGCCTGGCTGCAGCCCTTCGCCTGCGAAGTGCCCCGGAGCTGGAAATGCTGGACCGGGATGATGGTGGCCACCGCAGTGGCCCTGGGCTTCATCGCGCACGGCCAGATTCTGGTGCTGGTGGGTGCCGTGCTGGTGGTCTTCGGTTTCATCCACTCCCGCAAGGCCGGACTGATGAATCTGGGTGCCCTGCTGCTGCTCTCCCTCTCCCTGCTGGTGGGCGGTCGAGGCGGCGTGCTGGCCGCATCGCTCAACCCGCTGGCCGACAAGTACGGCGTTCTGAAACCCGGCCATCTGGAGATGATCCCCGCCTTCCGGCTGGCCAACGATCATCCCCTGTCCGGCGTCGGGGCTGGCAGCGCCTACCAGAAACACGTGGGTGCCGCCTACAAGCTCCTGCCGCGCGAAAACGTGAACGACATGGAGGCCGACAGCCAGTCCGGCTACGGCATTCTGTTCGCCACCGTGGGGTATCCGGCGGGGGCGTTGCTGGTGGCCCTGCTGCTGTGGGGCGTGGGCCTGGGCATCCGGGGGTACTTCGTGGGCGGTAGCGAGCCGTTCCGGCTGGGCGGCAGCGCCGTGCTGGCAATCATCCTGGCGGCCATGTGGATCACCGATCCCTTCACCAAGGGCACGGCCTGGTTTGTCGCGCTCGGCCTGGCGAGCGTCTGGTCGGCCGGCGCCGTGTTCGCCCTGAACCTCAAGCGACTGATCATCTGGGGCGCGGTGTTCGGCGCCCTGGCGGGCCTGGTGGTCGTGGCTGGCAAGGCACCGACCAGTCCTCCGTCCCTGCCGAAACCGAAACCGCCGACTGGGGAGAAGGGCGGCTGGAGCAGCGAGGCGTTCTCCAGCCAGGGATTCCTGCGCGTGATCGATGCCGGCGATGCCGTCCAGGTGGCTGCTCCCATGGTGAAGGAGAGCGACTCCCAGGCCGCCAAGGGAACCGTCCTGCACATTCCCGACAAGACCTGCGTGCCGCCCAACGAGGGTGCCGCCGATCTCAAGTACGGCGGCGCGGTCTTCGAGACCGACGTGCCCGACGAGGTCACCTGCAAGATTTGGCTGCGGGTCTGGTGGGACGGCTCTTGCGGGAATACGGTACTCGTGCGCGTCGGCGAAGAAGGCAAGGCCATGCGCGTGGGCGACGACGGTACCTACGACGCCTGGCACTGGATGTCCGCCCCCGACGTGGTCAAGCTCGCCAAGGGCAAAAACAAGATCTTCCTCCTGAACCGCGAGGATGGCATCCGCTTCGACCAGATGCTCATCACCGACGACATGGACTACTATCCCCAGGGGATCGAGGAAAACGAGGCGGAATAGACCCCGCCATCTGACACGGAGACACGGTATGCGTTGTGGATCGACCCTCTGGCTCGTCGGCATAGTGCTCCTCTCCCTCGTAGGCGGGTGGAGCCGGGCCGACGACTTCGCGGAACTCTCCCCCGAGGACTTCCTGGCCCGGGTGCGCGAGCCCTTCCGGCAGGACGCCTGGGGCGAGATCACCGGCCGCCTCACCTACGTCAAGGGCAGCGTCCACCAGAAGGGGACGGTCCGCATCCGGCTCACCTTCTCCCCCGACTCCCTGCACGCCCAGGTGGTGGTGAACGAGAAGAACGTCTACGGCTACGAGCAGACGCACGGCGACAGCGGCATACCCGAGACGGTTCTCGACCTGCCCGAGAAGGAGGAGCCCCCCGGCCTGGCCGACTATGGCGTCCAGCCCGAGGACATCACCTTCTCCTTCATCTACTGGCAGTTCGTCCGCGAACTCCCCAAGGAGACCTTCCGCCAGCGCGAGTGCCGCGTCTTCGAACTGCGCCACCCCGGCGAGGGCAAGGGCACGGTGCGGGTCTGGTTCGATGCGACGCGCGGCTTTCCCCTCCAGGCCCAGTGGTTCCAGCCCGAGGCCACCGAGCCCTGGCGGACCCTGGAACTGAAGGGTGCCAAGAAGCATGCCAACGATCTCTGGTTCGTGAAGGAAATGCGGCTGGAAGGCCCCGACTGGAAGACCCAGGTGATCTTCGACCATGCGGAGATCAACCCCGTGGAGAAGGGCGCGCCCGAGCCCACCGGCCTCCCGGAAGCGAAGGAACGTGAGGAATAGCACCCCCCGCGAGCTTGACATCCCCCGTCTTCCGTCTACAGTTTTCGTGTTCCCCATTGTGCGGGCGTCGTATAATGGTAATACCTCAGCTTCCCAAGCTGAAGCCGTGGGTTCGATTCCCATCGCCCGCTCCAGAACACCTTCAGAAGCCCCAGCAAGTTGCACCAACTTCGCGGGGGCTTTTTTGTGTCGTGCGCCTCCCCCCCATCGGTACAGCCATTGGCGACTTCCCGCTGCCGCTCGCTCGTCTCCGGTTGGTCGTGCTCGTTTCGCTGTGGACATTCCGTGTGGCAGGTCTACAGTGTCACGCAGCTTGGGTGCTGGCACGATCCAGCCAGCCTTGCGCCGTTGAGTCGCTGTGCAGCGACCCACGAGAGGCACTCACGGGTTCTGGGGCTAGGAGGCAGTACAGGCATGGCAGGCGTTATTGGTGTTCTCTTCGCGGGGTTCGTCTTCTTCTCTCTTGCCGTCGTGGTCAACGAGCGGGCCACGCTGGCGTTTCAGCGATTTCCCATGTTCCGGAGGCACCATCCCCTGAAACTGCTGCTCATCTCTGCCTTCATCGCGCTGCTTGGCTTGGCCACCTTCCTGGTTAGCGAGGAGGCCGCCACCGCGCTTCTCTACGCTTCGCTTGTCTCGTCGGTGGTGATTGTGTTGCTCTTTTTCTTCTTTGCGCTCTTGGGCTTCTTCATGGACCGGCCAGCAACGGAGCCCGCCGAGTCGCAGCCCAAGGGCCAGACGGACAAGGATAGTCGACAACTGCCGAGTTGAGCGTTGGGCAGGCGGTGCCTGTCCTACATGGCCCAAGCCAAGCCAACGCCGGCGATGCCGCCTAAGAAATAGCCAAGGACCTGGATGTAGGTCAGTTGGTCGCTCGAAACACGGTTCACCATCTCGTGGAGTTCCCGGACGTCCAGGCCGTTAACTGACCGTTCGATGCGGCCTTCCAGATCGAGCCATCCGAGGATCTTGTCCTTTCCTCCCCGCTCTAGGTGCCGATCGACGAAAGACTGAATAGCCGGGAGGAATCTCTTCTCGATGTCGAGCCAGAGCGTATCCCGGCTCAACCACTCGTCGATCGTCTTCGGCAGAGTCTCGCACATGTACTCGCGGCAAGCGTTCTCGACCTTCCCGATGTTACTGTCGAGGAAAGCCTGCAGTCCCCCCGATACCTCCGGGCTTCGGAGGTAGGTCTGGAACTGCTCGGTCAGTTCGGTCAGTTCCTCGCAGATCCTCTCTTTGGTCCTCTCCTTGGACAGTTCGTCGGATATCTTCTCCCCGATCTTGTCCCAGTCCAGGTCCTTCACCCAGGATGACAACTTCTCATCCAGGCTGAGTTTCTCAACCAGCCATGCGGCAACAGTCGAGTCCCGGTCTCTCGCGTAGTCGCCAGCCCATTTGGCGAGCAATTCCCTTACGGGGCCAGTCATCTCGGGTACCCGATTCCTGAGCGCGGAGACGATTCCCTCGGCCAGTCGATCCCTGTTCTCCCTCTTGCTCAGCCACGGAAGCACCAGGCGCTCATAGGCCTTGAGGATCTGCTCGTGAGTCATGTTCTTGGCAACGAGATCACGAATGATCCCCTCCATGCGGGATATCACGATCTCGGATATGGGTTCGGCGTAGCGCCTGGTGTAGCGGCTGACAAGAGCTCGGATGGTGGCGAGTCTGTCCCTGTCGCCAAGTGTATCGCGGACGAAGGTCCCGATCTGCTTCACCAACTCCTCCGGTTTGAGCAGTCGGGCCGGGATCTCCTGAGCGAGGGATCTGGCGAGGTCCTGCTTCTTCCTCGGGACAAGTCCCTGGAACCCCCACCAGCCTTTCTCGTACGGGCGGAAAAGAAGCAGGATCGCGATCCAGTTGGTCACATAGCCAACGGCGGCCGAGGTAAGGATCGGAACTGCCCATTCGTGCACCCAGGGAGGAAAGGATGGGCAAAGCGTACCGCGCAGAAGACAATACGGCACAAGGGCCATGACAGTGAACCAACTGAGGCCCCAGATGATTCGCTCAAGCCACCGGAGTCCATCACCTGCCTGCATGTCTTCGCTCCTTCCTTCGGATATTGAGGGAGGCTAGAGTACATCCGCACGCCTCGACGTCAAGAGCGGTACTGAGTTGATATTCAGGAATGGCACCTGCCTGAGCTACCCCTCGATGGCGCTCTGTGGACACGCGCGGATGTCGGTAGCGTTCGTCTTTGCTTCCTCTCTTGGGGTTGTGTTCAGGGGATTCGTGTTCTAGGGTGAGGGAAATGTCGCTTCCAGATACGATTCGCACAGGAGATTCCCAACCGTGCCTTTCAAACTCTGTATCGTTGGCTGTGGCTCCCTCTCGAAGAGCGCGCATGGACCGTCGTTCCGCCAGTATGCGTCCCTCCATGCCGATGTGGTACTGGCCGGTTGCTGCGACGTGCAGGCGGAACGGGCCGAGGTCTACCGGCGCACCTTCGGTTTCGCCCGGGCGTATACCGATTTCCGCGAGATGCTGGACAAGGAGAAACCCGCCGCCGTCTGCCTGATGGCCCCGGTGGAACTGACCTGCGAGCTCTCCTGCGCCATCATGGAGCGGGGCTATCCCCTGCTGATGGAGAAGCCGCCCGGCCTCGATGGAGCCGAATGCCGCCGCATGATCGCCGCCGCCGAGCGGGCGGGCGTGCCGAACCAGGTCTCCTTCAACCGCCGCTACTGTCCGCTGGTGGTGGAACTCAAGCGGCAGTTGGCCGAGTTCTCGCCCGAGGACATTCAGGACATCCGCTACGACTTCTTCCGCATCGGGCGCAGGGACCCGGACTTCTCCACCACCGCCATCCACGGCATCGACACGGTGAAATTCCTGGCCGGCAGCGACTACCGGCGGGTGCGCTTCACCTACCGCGAGTTCCCCGACCTGGGACCGAACGTGGCCAACATCTTCCTGGAATGCGAGTTCGCCTCCGGGGCCACGGCTCACCTCAACTTCTGCCCCAACACAGGGGTGCTCATCGAGCGGGCCACCGTGGCCCTCCTCGACCACACCTTCCTGCTCAACGTCCCCATCTGGGCCGCCTATGACTCGCCCGGCCGCCTGCTCCACCTACAGCGGGGCAAGACTGTGGCCGACATCGCCGGCAACAGCGTCTGCGACGCCAACCAGATGCACATTGCCAGCGGATTCTACGGCGAGGACGCCAGCTTCCTGAACGATCTGCGGGCCAAACGCCGTCCGGTGGGCGACATCGCCTCCGGTCTGCAGTCCGTCGAGATCGCCGAGTGTATCCGCAAGCGTCTGTCGGAATACGTGAGGAAGGAAGCGGAATGATGGAATAGTGGAATGATGGAATAGTGGGACAGATCAGGCAACCCGCTTTCCACCATTCCATCTTTCCACCATTCCGCTTCTCCCCTCGGAGGAACCACGATGAACGCCTACGACGAGCTGTTGGAGTACATCGCGGGGCTGGAGATCGTCGACACCCACGAGCATCTGCCCCATCGCGAGTCCGCCCGGCCCCACAACACCGACGTATTGGCGGAGTGGTTGCGGCACTATTTCTCCTGCGACCTCGTCTCGGCGGGGTTGCGCGAGGCCGATCTGGAACGGGTCCGCGACCCCCATGGGGATCTGCTTGACCGCTGGTTGCTGGCCGAGCCCTTCTGGCAGGCGGCCCAGTCCACCGGCTATGGGCGTTCCCTGGCCATTGCTGCCCGCGATCTCTATGGCATCGACCGGATCGACGCCGACACCATCGCTGAGCTCAACCGCCGCTTCGTGGCCGCCCGCGAACAGGGCAACCACTACCGCTTCGTGCTCAAGGAGAAGAGCCGCATCCGAGTTTCGGTGCTGGACTCCAACCTGGACGCGGACCGGGAGTTCTTCGTCTCCGCCATCCGGTTCGACCACTACATCTGCCCCACCCACCGCCGCGAACTGGTGGCCGCCGGCCAGCGGGTGGGTTTCCCGATCCACAGTCTGGCCGACTGGAAGCAGGCGCTCGAAGTCGAACTGGACCGGGCTTTCGAGCGCGGGGCCGCCACCCTCAAATGCGGCCTGGCCTACCAACGCTCCCTGCGCTTCGACAAACCGACCACCGCGGAGGCCGAAACCGCTTTCCACGAGTTCTTCGCCGATCCCCACGCCCCCGCGTGGCGGGGCTCCATCAAGGTCGGCAAGGCGCTCCAAGACCACATGATGCACCACCTCCTGACCCTGGCCGACCGGCGCGGCCTCACCTTCCAGTTCCACACCGGACTCCAGGAGGGCAACGGCAACGTCATCTACGACGCCAATCCGGTCCTTCTCACCAACCTCTTCCTCGAATACGGCGACGTGAAGTTCGACGTCTTCCACATGGGATACCCCTACATGCAGGAACTCTCGAACCTCGCCAAGAACTTCCGCAACGTCTTCATCGACATGTGCTGGGGCCACATCATCAGCCCCACTGCCGCCCGCCGGGCCCTGGTGGAATGGCTCGACGCCGTCCCCGCCAACAAGATCAGCGCCTTCGGTGGCGACTACTGTTTCGTCGATGGCGTCTACGGCCACCAATACCTCGCCCGCCGCAACGTCGCCGCCGCCCTGGCCGAGAAGGTCGCCGACGGCAGCTTCGACCTCGGTCGCGCCAAGGAGATCGCCCGCTTGCTCTTCGTCGACAACCCCGCCCGGCTCTTCGGAGTGGAACTGGGATGAGACCGATCCCGCGCCAGCAGGGAGCTATGGCTGTCCGGCTCCGCTGATACCAGTCTGACGTCATGCGGAGAAGGTTGGGCGCTACGATTCCCCACCTCTGTGTCGGCCTTCCCATAGGTCGCGAATCCCTGTCTGGAACCACTGCACACCGCAGATGTGGAGCGGTCGCGGCCTCGCGACCATTCTCCCCGATCCTGCACAACAGAAACCGTGGAACGGGTTGGTTCGTGCAGGGCATGCGTTCCGAGACGGGCGACGCAGTCCCGGCGCTACGCGCCATGGTCGCGGGGCCGCGACCGCTCCACACCAGACCCCAACTGGCATCGGTCCCGGTGCCGGAGACGATGGCCATCAGGGCTTCCCGGACACCAAACCAATACTCTATGGTCGGGTCCCCTGTCCCGGGCTTTGGCAGACGAGGGACTATGCACGAGGCCAAGCGATTGTCAACGTCTGGGAGGTCAGGCGAAGACGCGGCGGAGGAAGTCGAGGCTGCTCTGGGCGATGTGCCGGGGATCGTACTGGAAGTCGAAGACCTCCACCGAGGCGTAGTCGTCGTAGCCGATCGCGCGGACGCCCTTGACGATGGGCCCGAAATCCGTGTCGCCCCAGCCGGGACCGTTGCGGTTGGCGTCGTTCACGTGGAAGTGCCCGACCTTGCCCGCCGCGCCCCGGATGATCTCGTCGAGGGGACGACCCTCGTCGCACATGGCCTTCACGTCGATGTGGACCTGGAAGTTGGGATGCCCGATCTCGTCCACCATGCGCACGCCTTGGGCGACGGTAGTGATAAAGTCGGTCTCGGTCCGGGCCAGGGGCTCGATGCAGAGCACGACGCCCTTCTCCTCGGCCAACGGCAATAGACCCCGGAAGAGGTCCACGGCTCGGGCCCAGGCTTGTTCGGGCGTGCTGCCGGGCTCCACGTTGCGCTGCTTGGGCGAGCCGATCACCATGCGGTCGCCGCCCAAGTCGGCGCAGAGCCGGATGAGGTCGAGAAAGTACTGCTGGGTCCGCTGGCGGGTCGCAGCGTCCGCCGTAGTCATGTGGACGTTCTTCGGTCCCACGAGGAGCCAGTGCAGGCCGATGATCTCCACGCCCGTCTTGGCCGCCGCCTCGCGGATGGCATCGCGCCGGGCCAGGGAGATCTGGTCCACCGTCTCGGCGATGGTATAGGGGGCGATCTCGACCCCTTCGTAGCCGGTATCGCGGGCCAGGCCGAGGGCATCCTCCACCGGCCACTTGTCGCAGAACTCGTTGCACATGGCGAATTTCATGAAATCTCTCCGAAGCGGAACACTGGAATGGTGGACTGTTGGAGTGATGGAATGCGAGAATGCGGGTCGCCTGATCTGTCCTAGTATTCCATCATTCCATCATTCCACTATTCCATCATTTCAGGTCCTATCAGTACTTTCAACGCGCCCTGCTGGGCGCGGGCGATAGCTTCGTGAATCTGGTTCAGCGGCAGGCGGGCGCTGATGAGACGCTCCAGGGGCAGGTCGGGATAGCGCTCCAACAGGCCCAGCCCGTCCCGGAAGCGGCCGCAGCGGGAACCGACGATGGTCTGCTCCGCCACCACGACCGGCGACAGGTTGAAGCCGTTCTCGGCCACGATGGTGGACTTGAGGACGATGGTGCCACGCGGCCGGCAACCAGCAATGGCCTTGCCCAGGCCTTCGGGGCGGCCGGTGGCTTCCACCACGATGTCGGCCCCGCGCGCGGCCTCGGGAATGGGTCCCAGGCAGGTATGCAAACCGTGCCATTGGGCCTTGGCCAGCTTGTCCTCGTGCCGT
>QKCY01000241.1 GCA_003245525.1 Victivallales bacterium
TACATTCCTTGCAGGCACTTGACAGGAACACGGGACCATACGGATGCAGGACTGGATCGCGAGCATGGCTGTTCTTACTGGCCTCATGGGTACGATCTCCGCCGCCCAAGACGGAGTTCCGCAGATCGTGGCTTTCGGCGAGCACCGGGTAATGGAGACGGCCCGGACCGAACTTGGTTCGGCTCTGGCGCGTTCGCCGGATAAGCTCGCCTGTCGGCTGGCCTTGTTTGCCGACCTGCCGGAGCGGCAGGAGTTGATCCGCCAGGGGCTGGTGAATCTGCACAATGCCGATCCCGAACACGATGCGTTCGAGTGTCTGCGGCGGGGCGACACGGTCTATCTGCTCGGGAACACGCCGCGCGGCTTGCTGCAGGCGGTCTATGCGCTGGAGGAGCGGTTGGCGTTTGGGCCGGACCTACCGCCGGATTGGCATGAGCAAGGCACGTTCCGTATCCGCGAGCGGTGTTTTCACCCTCGGTTCGACCGCTGGCCAGGGGAACGAGCCGACATCCGCTACCTGAGCCACCTGGGTGCCTCCCACTGCCTGATTAGCCATGACTGGCAGGGAAGTCTGCGCAGCCTCCAGGGCTATGTCACCAGTCCAGTCTTTCCCCAGGCCGTGCCGCCGGAGGAAGTGGCGCGCAACCACACCGGGTTGCGCCGTCTGGTCGACAACTGCCAGGATTACGGGATCGGTCTGGCCCTGTGGATCACCGAGCTGCCCTGCCAGGGCGGACCCTGGGTACCGGAACCGGCCCGGCAGGCGTGGTTGGAGCGGTTTCCTGCCGAAGTGCTGAGCGATTCGGGGACCTACCAGGGCAAAGTGCTCTGTTTCGCCCACCCGTTGGTACAGGAGTTCTACCGCGACCTGCTCCGGCGCTTCTTCGCGGAGTTCCCCGAGGTGGAGACCCTCTACCTCTTCGGCATGGATTCCGGCGGTGAAGGCTGCGATCCCGCGACCTGCCCCCGCTGCCACGGGATGAGCAAGTTCGCGCAACGCGACCGGCTGATCCGTTTCCTCTGTGAGGAAGGCGGCAAGGTGCGGCCGGGGTTGCGTGTGCTCACCACCGGCTGGCATTGGGAAAGCCAACCCGCCGAGTTCCTTGAGCGCCAGGCCCAGTTGCCCGCCGCTAGCGGAGTCTATCTGGCTGCCGAGAGCGATGGCTGGCAGGCCGAGCGACAGAACCATGCGTTCCTGCGCCAGGTCCGGGCTATCTGTCGGGAGCGGGGCCAGCTCTTTGTCGGCTACGACGACTTTCATCTCGGCGACGACGCCACCCACCTGTGGGGACTCGACCTCCAGGACTTCCCGCTCGGGATCGGAGCCAAGCTGGCCCGTTGGCAGGACCTGGAAGTGGATGGGGTCTTCGACCACTGGGGCACCTACAGCGAGATGATCCCCACGAACTCCATGGCGTTCCGCGAGTTCCTGCTCGATCCCTCCGCCGATCCCGAAGCCGTCTGCCATCGTCTCGCACTGAACCAGTATGGTCCGCAGGCAGGCGAACCGGCGTTCCGCGCCTGGCAGTCCATCGAACAGGCCCACCGCATCCTCTCCAACTGCGCCTCGTGGGCGCCGGGACAATGGCCGGGCTGGTACCGGGGACGCGGCGTGGCTCCCCTGCCGGAGAACCTGTCCCTGGCTGGTCGAGACGGGAGCCCCTTGGTGGCGAAGGAGGCCCTGGGCTTCACCTACAACGGCGGCGACCTGACCGATTGCCTGGAAGCCGTCGGCTCGGGTTGGCAACTGGCTTCACCCCATCTCCGGGAAGCCGCCCGCCAGTTGGAGGCCGCCATGGCCGTTGCCGACGACACGCCGGTGGGCTACGCCTTCTGGTGGAACGGCGCCGCCAAGCCGCTGAGCCGCCGCGAGCACCTCGCCCGCCACCGGCTCTATGCCGAGTTCATGGGCCTGCTCGGCCACGAAATCGGCTTGCACTTCGCGTTGCATGGCCGCTTCGAGCGACTCGACCACAATGCCGCAGCCTATCTGGCCGAAGCCCGTCCGCTGCTCCAGGAGGACCTGGCCGCCTGCCGGGGGATCGTTGCCTTCATCGACGCCATGGTCGGCGACTATCCGGCCGCCGAACACCTACCCGCCCGCCGCTGGCGGGACGATTACGCGCGCAAAGCAGCAGCCCTGTCAGCCTATCTGTAGAAGCCCTGAGCCGCGACCGTCACGACGCGCTGGACTGGCGGCGGGCGGCGAGTCTACCGGTCAGCTTGCCGACCGTCCAGGACACCATGTCGAAGGGCTCCTTGACCCGGAGCAGGAAGGACGCGGCCAGATAGGCCAACAGCCCTGCCAGTCCGGCCACGGCCAGCTTCACCAGCACCCGGAACCGGCTCACCTGCTTCAGCACCTTCGTGTTGGCGGCGATGATGGTCTCGAAGTGGGCGACAGCGGTCTTGGCGGCCTCCACGTCGGCCTCCGGAGCGTCAAGGCGGAACAGCGAGATCAGGTAGGCCCGCCCGGTCTCCTGCTTGGCTTCGTCATGGTCCCGGATCGCGGCCTTGAGTTCCTTCACCGCCGTATCCCGTTCCGGTACCCGATCCGAATCAATGACCGCACCGAGCTGGGTTTCCAGCAGTTGGTGGATCCCCGCCAGGGTCATGCTGCCACTGCCCGCCATGGCCGTCTCGTAGGTGGCTTCCGCCTTGTGCAGACCGTCCGGCAGGAAGCGGTCCACCCCGCGCGCCACCCCGTAGGTGGCGGCCCCCACGACGACTCCCACCAGCAGCAGGCGACAGGCGAAGGACAGGGTCTCGCCGAAGGGAAACATGGGCACGCTGCGGCGCAGATAGACGGCCAGGGCAAAGCTCTTCAGGTAGCGCGAGACCACGAAACCGAGCGACACGGTCATCAGGGCCTTGGTCGGCCCCACCTGCATCATGACGATGAAGACGATGCTAATGCCCACGCTAATCAGGGACGAGAGGATGCCGATCACCGTCACCGAGATCATCTTCCGATCGGCGAAGAAGCCCTGCATCAGGACGCATTCCATGGCCGAAGCGGGGAGAACGAGGATATAGCAGGAGGTGGCCAGGCCCGCCCAGGTCACCACCACCTGGAAGTCGGCCTTGCCGCCGAGAAACACGAAGGCCGAGATTGGCGTGGCCAGGGCCGCGATCAGGATCGAGCCGGGGACGAAGACCGCCATCAGGTGGCGGCAACTGGTGCTGAGCACTTCGCCCAGCTTGTCCCGGTCCTTGCGGTCCACCAGCTCGCAGAGGAAGGGGAACAACGCGATCTGGAGGGCGTAGGGAACGAGCCACTGGATCGATGCAAAGAGCTTTCGCCCCAGATCGTTAGCCATTAGCAGACCAGGGTCGCTGTCATAGCGGCTGAGGCTGTAGATGCTGTTGAAGTTGTCGCGCACCTTGGCCAGGATGATCCCCGCCAGCAAGGGCAGCATGAGCAGGGCCATCGCCTTCATGGCGGGATTGCGCCAGTCGAGGGAAAAGCGGAAGAAGCGTGCCTCGCGCAGCATCCCCACCAGGTGAGTCAGCAGCTTGGCCACGCTGCCCACCAGCAGGCCGAACAGGACCGCCTTCGCGCCGAGCCCGAAGAAGCCCACCCCCAGAATCAGGGAGATCACCACGCAGATCTTGGTGGAGGCGTCGCCGAAGGCTGCCAGGAAGAAGCGCTTGTAGCCATTCAGCAGCATGTAGGTGGTGGAGCCGATGGAGAGGAAGAACAGCGCCGGGGCCAGCATCACCAGACTGCGCCGCAGCAAAGCGTAGCGGGCCGGGTTCTCCCCCCTCTCCCATTCGGTGAAGAGATGGATGAAAAAGTCGGGGAAGAGCATGATGGCACCCACCGCCACCAGCAGCAGAATCGCCTGGAGGGTCAGTAGCACATTGGTGAATCGCCACGCGCTCTCTTCGCCCTTCTCGTCCATCTCCCGCATGAAGACCGGCAGGAAGCTGGGCCCGATCACCTCCTCGCCAATGAGGAACAGGGTGCCGATCACACCGGTGAAGGCGACCACCAAGATGGGCTCGTACTCGTTCGTGTCGAGGAACTGCGTCGCCGCCTTGGCCTGGATCAGCCCCGCGAACTTCAGGCACATGTGGGCGAGGCTGACAACGATGCTGGCACCGACGATCCGCTCGGCAAGAGACTTGTGTTTGGCGGTCAAGGGCTGCGTCATCCTACATTGATCGGGGGAAGGAGACGGGAGGCACCGCCCGTCGCCGGAGAAGCGAAGAATGTGACCTCGGCCCGGGCATTTGCAACACGCCTGGGCGGCGTCCCCTATCCGGTGAGAAGCGACTGGAACAGGGCCGCTCGCCGCCGGGCCAACGCCCGCGCGTCGAAGTCGCGGACCACTAACTGGCGGGCCGCCCGGCACCGCTCCACCACCTTCCCGGGAGCGACGAGGAACCGCTCGACCGTATCGGCCAGCCCTCCGTCGTCTCCCGCCGGGAACACCCAGCCGGTCCGTTCGTCGAGCACTTCGGGCAGACTGCCCGCATTGCTGCCCACCACCGGCAGACCGCAGGCCATGGCCTCCAGAACCACATTCGGCACCCCGTCCCGGTCGCCTTCGCGGCTTACCACGCTGGGCATCACCAGCAGGTCGTGATCTTGCATCCGCTGTCCCACTTCTTCGCGCGGGACCACGCCTTCCCACCGCACGCAGGAATCCAGGCCGAGCATGGTACTCATGCTGCGCAGTGGCGCTTCGAGCGGGCCGTCGCCCAGGAGGGTCAGTTGTACCGGATGCCCGTTCTCCTGGAGGCGGGCCAGCGCCCGGAACAGCACATTCAGCCCCTTCTTCTCGACGAAACGCCCGACGAACAGCACCCGTAGCGGGCGGGAGGCATCGGGGACAGGGCTTTCGTGGAAATGCCAAGCCGCAAGATCAAGCCCATGATGGATCAGATGGACCCCGGCCCGGGCGGCGAGGGGGAAACTGTTCACCCCCCGCCAGGCATCGCGGTTACAGGCCACCACGAACTGGGCCCGGCCGTAGACCAGAGCCGGATCGAACTTCGCCAGATGGACGTCCCGGGCATGGACACTCAACGAATAGCTCAACCCCAGCTTCCGGGCCGCCGCCGCCCCGACCAGCCCCGGCAAGTCGGCGAATTCCACGTGGATATGGCAGGCGTTCACCGCCCGCGCCAGTTCGGCCAGCGCCCGGACCCGGTGCGCATGGCGACGCAGGGACAGACGGGTCGCCAGAAAACGCGGCAGGAGGCGGGAAATCGCCGCGCCCACCCGGACATTGTCGGTGGATGCCGGCGAAAGCGACGCATCGAGGTAGGACACCTCCGGCCACGCCGCCTGCCGCTCCGTGTCGCCCGGGAACAAGGCCACCGGATGCAATGGCAAATCCAGTTCCAGCAGCAGCGAGAGATCCTGGCGGACAAAGGTCTCGCTCCACTGCGGATACGCGCCTACAAGATAGATGATCGGCCTCTTCTGCATAGTTGTCGGAGAAACGTCCAGGTCCCCCCAAGAATTGGCCTTTCCCCTCCCCTTCCGCTGTTTCGACACGACCGCCGCGGAAAAGTCCCCAGGGAACGCGCTCTCCAGGGCAGCTGTTTGCTCCTCGGATAGTCCGTCCGGCGTTTGACCCCGGCCAGCCAAGTGCCTACTGTACGGCGGGTATGATTTCCTGGTCGGCCCCCTTCACCAGGGGGCGGACACAGAACCCGGGGAATGAAGTGGCGAGGACATTCGGGGCGTGGAACCCAGCAGGAGCGGAGCATGTTTGCTCGCGCCTGCGCAGGCACCATTGGAGACACCGGTGCCCATCGGTTCCTTCCTGGTACCTGTCCGCGCTGAACGGTACTGAGAATGGAACGGAGTCCAGGGAGAGGCCTGCCACGCCATGAGCACCAGCAACGAAAAACTGATCCAGCGCGCCAACCATGTCGGACGGGATCTCTCGTTCTTCGCCGTCCTGACGGGGCTCTGCACCATCGGCGCGCTTGGCAACTCGTTTCGTCCCGGAGCCAACCAGGCCTATTTCCAGGTTCTAGCCGGTTCTTTCCTGCTGGCCACGCTCGGCTTCCGAAGCCTGTCGGCGGCAGCCAAACGGGGAAGTATCCGCGCCCTCGGCATGTCGGCGCTCGCCGCCCTGGCCTTTCTGGTCTACAGCATCGTCCAGTCCGAGGTCAGAGGCGTCAGCAGCAACCTCAACCAGTCCGGGGAGATCGGTTCCTACGTGACCGCGTTCATCGTCTTCCTGTCCCTGATGAGGAGCCGGGGAATCCTGCTTGAGTTGCGGCGGCGGGGGCTCTGGGGGCAGGTGTTCCGCTACAGCAAACCGAGCCGAGGGCTCTGCCTCCTCGGCGGACTGCTGCTGGTGACGGGGGCAGTGGGGATCGAGTACGGCGCATTCTACCTGGGCAAGGCCGCTGTCCAGGAGAGCCGACAGGAGATGCAGATCGCCCAGCAGTTCGTGCTGATGCTCAACAACGAGCAGAAGGTCTTCCTGGATGCGTTGCAGCAATACTCGTCCAGCAAACGCGACACGTCGAAACAGACGGCATTGGGTCAACTCGATGTTCTGGAGCGGAGAGCGCAATACCTCCTTCAGGCGGCGCAAGGACACCGCCATATCGCGCGGATTCTACAGAACTACTGTGCCGCCTTGCCGCACTGGCGACGCGGGATCCAGATGCTGGGGGCGCCAGCCGGCGATCCCAGGAAGGCTATCGCGGAGATCAACGATGGCGACCGGCTCGCCGAGGAGGCCGGCGACGAGTTCAACAAGTACTTCGTGAAATCGTCGCGCTAGCCCCTGGGTGGACCATCGCCTGAGCCCGTTTGGTTCCGGAGCGGGCTCTATTCCGCCGGATGCAGAGCCGCCAAGGCTTCCAGATGGTGGGCCAGCTCCTCGCGGCGCTTGGCGTAGTCCGCCGCGGAGAGACGGGCGGCCAGATCGGGAACGCGGGTGCCGAAGTCCCAGAGTTGCTGGCGGAAGGCGCGGGCTGCCTGCACGGCGGGGGCATCGCTCTGCGCCAGAGCTTGGAGCCGATTGTCCAGGGTCTCCAGATAGCGGAGATCGTCCGCGCCCTCGCGGAAACACTCCCATTCGAGGGTAGAGACCATCTCGGGGCGGGTGGGATGGGGTGCGGCATAGGCGAAGTCGTGCCGGTCGCTGTCCAGATCATCGAACGGACTGCCGCCGTAGGAGTAGTATTTCCACGGCACATGCCCGTCGAGCGGACTGCGCCAGAGCCAGTAGCCATTGCAGAGCCGGACCCACTCGCTGGTGACGGCGATCTCGCGGATGTTGTAGTAGCACCACGCCTCGTCGCCCGATGCCTTCAGTTCGGCGGCCAGTTCCTGCCAGGTGCGCCCCTGTTCCTGCCACCAGTCGAGGGTGTGGCCGTGGTAGCAGCGCACATCCATCCACGGATCCATGCGGTCCACGGGCTCCTGCTTCCGGTTGTGGAAGGTGATGTAGATCCGATGGTCCGACAGCTCGCGGGTGATCCGCGCGAAGGCCTCCCACGGCTCGTAGCGCCCCTCGTTGAGCACCTCGTCCATCCAGGTATAGAGGAACTCGCCCGCCCCCAGTTCCTTCTCCAATTGCTCCAACCGGCGGATGCCCTCGCCATAGATGCGGCGGAACTCCGGGCTGGCAAGGACCGCCTCGGCATAGGCGGGACTCATCTCCCGCTTCAGACCAGCCAGATCGGCCGCCCGCAAAGGATTGGTTCCGACCAGAAAGGGAGGACCGATCCCCGTTTCCTTCTGCAACTCCACCGCCTCCCGCACATTGTCGGTCAGGTACTCAATGGAACCGTCCTCGGCGCGGTTGTACCAGATCCCCTCGGCCCAGATCAGCACATTGCCGCCATGCTCCTTGATGTCGCGCAACTCGATCCGTTCCTGGTCGGCGGACAGCCCCCGTGTGCCGTAATAGACGCCAATACGATGACGGAGCGGGTCCAGCGTGCAGGCGGCAACGCGCAGGGTCACGGGCAACGAAGCCACGGTCCCCTCCTCTGCCGCCAGGGAGAGAGTACCGGTGTAGGTTCCGGCAGGCGAGTCCGGCGGCACCTTGACGGTGACGACTAGTTGGCGCAATTGCCCGGCTTCGATCTTGGCCGGGGCCTCGGACCAGAGGAAACGCCAGTTCCAGACCGCGTCCTCGCGGGGACGGGTGTACTGCACTCGCTTGAGCAGGCGCTGGGTCCAGCGTACCTGGATCTGATCGCTCGGAATCTGCATGCCCGTGGGCGATGAGAGAGCAGTCACGCTTGCGCTGGGCGTTGCCAACGGACGCTGGGCCAGGAAAGCAACCGCCCGGGACTCGTACTCGTCCGGCGTGGCCAGTAACGAGAGTTCCCGCGCGACCTCGGCCGGCGGCGCCGTCAGGTCCGGCGGCTCTTCCAGGGAGGAAGGCAGCCAGACCACATCCTGGCCGGGCATGGTGAACCCCGCTCGGTAGGGATCGATGGGCGTCAAGGCCAGCGGAGGCAAGATCTCCTCCGCCTGCCGGACCTCGACCGTGCCGGTCAGCGGCTGGTAGCGGGGCGAGCGAATCTCCAAGGCCGTCTGCCCGGCGGCAAGCCCGGCAATCGTGAATTCGCCGAAGCTGTCCGTGCGGCTGCGCCCGGCCAGGCTCCGTACCGAGACATCGGCCAACGGGACACCGGTGGCATCCACCACGGTCCCCCGCAGGCTGCAACTGCCACTGGCCGGTTCTCCCGAACGGTTGGCAGTCCGGGCGAAACGGAGGACGCCATAGCGGGCCAGCACGTGAAAGCCACCCCCGGTCGGCGACCAGGCGGTGAGTTCCCGGCTGGGCAACTCGTTGCGGCAGAAGTTGGCGCGCCATTCCGTGCCGTCGGTGGGAACGGGAATCTCCAAGGCAGCAAAGGGGATCGCGGCTTCGACGGTCCACGTATCCGCCTCCCGGTGTCCCGCCACCTGAATGCCCTCCCCGTCCCAGGGTTGCTGCCGGCGCGGCTCCACGCCGTATCTGGTGTCGAAGAGCCCTCCCTCGGCATTCATGGCGAGCTGGAAATAGGGCGTGCCCGGACCGCCCGGCTGGAGCAGGGCTTCCACGCCATCGGCCTGGAATATCCCCTCGTCATCCCGTTTGGACGGTCCCGGACGCTGGGTTTCCTGCCCCTTCTCGAAGCAGCGATAGGCCAGGTAGAGCGCGTGCTCGTCCCAGGCTGCCTTGATCCAGGTGGGCGTGTCGGGCGAACCGCCCTGCCGGGTGGTCACGAAGGAGGCAGGCGACCGGGACTTCCAGGCCGCATCGTCCAGTTTGCCGTCGACCACCGGAGGAGCGGAGACCTGGCAAACGACCAGAGTCCGGACAAAGGCCGTATCGTCCAACTCCTCGACCTGGAACGCCGTGGTCGGCGTGGGCCGGGGCAAGGGACGCCCCGTCATGAACTCGGTGCGGATAGCTTTGGACAAACGGGCTTCGTCGATCAGTCCCTGGAACCGATAGAGGTCATTGCCCGCTTCCGTCCCCAGGTAGAATGCCGTATCCGGCTGGCGGAGTTCGCCGGGGTTCTCGGCCTCGCCGCTTGGCTTGCCGTTGATGTAGAGCCGCATGATCGCGCCGTCGAAGGTTCCCGCGATATGGGTCCATTCGCCCATGGGAACCTTGGCCCCCAGGCTCTTCCACTCGCGCGCCATGACGAACCAAGTCAACTGTCCGCCTTTGCCCAGATAGAAACCAAAGTCCGAACTGCGCCCCACCAGTCGCTGCAACCGCTCCTCGCTCGTCGCCAGTGGCTTGATCCAGCACTCCAGCGTCACTGCCGTCTTCGGTTGGGCAGCGGCAGGAATACGAAACAGGACAGGGGGACCGCTCCGGGCATCCAGCGCCTGCCCGAAACGCCCCGCAGCCAACTCCGGCGGCCCTCCCTCGACGCTCAAGTCCAGGAAACCATCGTTCCGGACGGGAACCTGGTCGAAGCGGAACAGCGCAATTGTCGCTGGATCGCTCGCCGGAGGCCGTGGCTGGGCAGTAGCACCGATGGCAACGAGAAGGGCACAGAGAAGAGCATGACGGAACATGGCGCAACCTCCGAATCTGCTTCAGGATAGCGCCCTTGGCCCATTCCGCCACTCGTCACACCAACCGGATCTCCACGGCGGAGACCGAGGCGGCGGGAAAGGTCCAGCGGAGGTCGGGGGGAACCGCCTTCTCCTGGGGGGCCAGAGCGCCGGCATTGTGTTCCATGATCTCCAACTCCGGCGGGGCGGCGATCTCGAACACGCGCGCCGACTGCACGGCGTGCCCTGGGACCTCGATCCCCGTGGTCACCGCCTGGGTGCGGTTGGTGTTGACGACATGCAGGAAGAGCGTGGCTCCCGTGCGGCTTGCGGTCACATCCAGATCCGTCGCCGTGGTGGCGACGCTGGCAGCGTGGGTCCCCGAATGCCGCCGGTAGAGGCCCATCACCCGCGCCACAGGCATCAGGAACGACGTGCCCCCGGGGGTGGGGATCATGACCGCGTTGACCTGCCAGCGGGTGCCACAGAAATCGGCCAGCGTGGCGATCTGGAGCACATCCCCGTGGCGTTCGTGAACATGCATGAGCCGGGCGTTGGCCACCCCAGCAGCCCAGGTGGAAAGAACTTCGCACCGATTGCGGCCGAGCAACGCGAAATGGCATTCGGTGATGGCTAGGGGAACCGACGTCCCCTGGACCTCCTCGCGGATTCGCTTGATCTTCTCCTCCGGTCCCCGGTAGGCGTCCATGAGGTGCGCCCAGGTCGCGTCGGGATCAAGCCGGAACTGGTTGTAGCGCAGCGGCGACGAGGGCTCGCGGGAACCTGCGCCGAACATGTTGTGGAAGGCCAGGAGATCGATGTGCTCGCCCGCCACCTCCAGCATGCGCTTCGCCCAACCGCTATCCCCCCAGGCGATGATCCGGATATCCGGGTCCCGGCGGCGCATGGCTTTGGCGAAGGCAAGCGTGCGGCGCGCGGCAGTCTCGCGATCGTAGCCCTTGGGGTCGTAGGAGGTCTCGTTGCCCACCTGCCAGAGCTTCAGCCCGAACGGCTCCTCGGCTCCATGCCGCTTGCGCAACTCGTTGTCCGGGTTGTTGCAGTAGTCCACCCAGGCCGCCGCTTCGGCCGGTCCCGCGGACCGCTTGCCGCCACAAGGCGGACGCGCCCAGCCCTGCCTGCCGTCGGATTCGAAGTTCACGCAGAAGAACGGCTGGCTACCCACGCGCCGACAGAAATCCACGAACTCATGGGTGCCGACCCGGTTGCTCTCGACCCCACCCCAAAGGAGATTCACCATCGGCTTCCGGCGGGGGCCAACCCCCTCGCGCCAGCGGTAGTAGGAACTCAGGCAGCCGCCGAACCGGAGCAGCGGCGGGGCCAATTCCGCCGTCGCCTCCACCACGTCGGGTCGCCAGTCGTCGTGGACATGGTCCCAGGCCGCCGCCACCGAGCCGTCGGTCGTACCCAACGGCTCCATGAACTGCATGTACAGATCCGGGGACAGCGCGAATCCGGGTTGCGGATCGACGATGATCGCGGTAGCCATGGCAATCCTGCTCCTAATGCCGCCTGCTCAGACGCAGGGACAGTAGTCAGCCAGGCAACGGAAACAAGCGGGGGGCGGCAGCAGGGCGTACCAAATGCCGGAGCCGACCACCTACCAGGTGTACCACTTGGTCAGGTTGGCCTCGTAGTAGAGGCTCCGATCCGACCCCACATGCCCGTCCAGGTACTGCATGTTGGCCATATCGTTGTGGCGCCCGTTGGGATAGCGGGGACCCCAGGTGTGGGTGCCGATGGAGCCCGACCAGTTCGCTCCCGTCGTGTCGCAGAAATAGCCGACCTGGGAGACGGTGGAGATGGAGCCCACGCTCTTCCAGCCGACCGCATTGTTCACGCCGTAGTCGCGGCCCGGCAAGATCCCGGACGCGCGCGTGTAGTTCGCGGTACTGATCGTCTGGCTCGTGGCCGCCGGGCAACTGAACATCTTCCAGTCGGTGACGTAGGGCTGGTACATGAACACGAAGCACTGCACTTGGGGCGTCCCCGGGTTGTTGCACTGGTGGGCGAAGATGTCGTTGTTGTCCTGCAAATACATGGCCACGCCCAAGCCGATCTGCTTGAGGTTGCTGGTGCAGGCGATCTGCCGCGCCTTCGCCCGTGCCTGCTGGAGAGCCGGAAGCAGCATGGAGGCAAGAATCGCGATGATCGCGATCACGACGAGCAGCTCGATGAGGGTAAAGCGGAATCCCCGACGGCAGAACCGGTTCATGGCGAAGTGCTCCCTTGGTGTCTGATCCATGGACAACAAACTGATTCCTGGGCGGAAAAACAGCCAACCCTACCCGCTAGACGGACTCGAATATAGCAAGATTGGGAACAGGGGTCAACGTTTCGCCGGAGCAGGCTTCTGCGCCCCAGCGATGGCAGGGCTGGGGAATCCGCACCGGTTCCGGCAGATTCCATCCCCGTTGCCTTGTGCCAAGCTCGCTGGCACGCTATCCTCTGGCCGTTGCCGGAAACCATGTCCATCCCAGCCGAGGAGCGATCCATGCGACCTTCGTTTCTGCAACTCCGCGAACCCTATCTCGCGGCCATCATCATCGAGTCGACGCCCGAGCAGACCATCAATAGTATCCTGACCTGCGAGCACGAGGGGGCCGAGGCCTTCGTGGTGGACCTGGCGGGTTGGGATCGCGCCAAACTGACGCTGGGAGAGATGACGCGCGTCTTCCATTGTTCGGGGCGGCCCATGATGCCGCTGTTCTACCGGTCCCGCAACCTCGCCGCCGACCAGATCGACGACGACGCCCGCGCCGAACTGATGATCCTGGCGGTCGAGGCGGGGGCCGCCGCCTGCGATATCATGGGCGACATGTACAACCCCTCCCCTCGCGAGCGCACGCTGGACAAGGCGGCCATCGAGAAGCAGAAGCGCCTGATCGAGCGCATCCACGCCATGGGGGCCGAGGTGCTCATGTCCTCCCACGCCACCAACGAGGCCCCCTCTGCCGAGGAAGTGCTCGACCACATGAGCGATTTCGTGGCGCGCGGGGTCGATATCCCCAAGATCGTCCTGCGGGCCGAGACCAAGGCGGAACTGCTCGAAGCGTTCCGGACGACCGTGCTGCTCAGTCAGGAACTCAAGGTGCCCTTCGTCCACCTCTGCAGTGGACGGTATGGTCGCCTGCAGCGCTATGTGGCCCCGAGCCTCGGCGCGACGCTCACCTTCGGCGTCCGCAATCCGGGACAAGGCCCCCAGCCCTTCGTGAGCGCCGCCCGAGGGGTCCTGGACGAACTGAACTGGCATCTGGACTACCTGCAAGGATAACCCTCCCCAGTCCCCAGAGGATTGGCGATGCGACAACCAGAATAGACGACAAGGACAAGCGGTAATGAAGAAGACCAAGGTGGGTATTGTCGGCTGTGGCATGATCAGCGACACGTACTTCAAGGCCTCGCAGAAATTCCGGATGATCGAGGTGGTAGCCTGTTCGGACATCATCCCCGAACGAGCCCAGGCCAAGACGGAGCTCTACGGCGTGCCGAACATGAGCAACGACGAGTTGTTCGCCATGCCCGAGATCGAAATCGTCCTGAACCTGACCCCGCCGCAGGTCCACTCCAAGATCGCCATGGACACCCTGAACGCGGGCAAGAACGCCTATTCGGAGAAGCCCTTCGGCGTGGATGCCGACGATGCCGCCAAGGTTATCGCCCTGGGCCAGAGCAAGGGCCTGCGGGTGGGGTGCGCGCCGGACACCTTCCTCGGCGGCGGCCAGCAGACGGCCCGGAAAATCCTGGACGACGGTTGGATCGGCAAGCCCCTCAGCGGCACCGCCATCGTCATGGGCCGCGGGCCGGAGAAGTGGCCGCAAGCCCCCTTCTTCTACGACTACGGGGCCGGTCCGATGCTGGACCTCGGTCCCTACTACATGACGGCGCTCGTCAACCTGCTGGGCCCCGCCAAGAGCGTGACCGCCGTCACGACCAGAGGTTCGGACTTCCGCACCATCGGCGACAAGGTGGCCGAGCAGTACCAGGACATGGTCCAGCCCTTCGGCCAGTACCCGGTGACGGTGACCACCCACCTGACCGGCGTGGTCGAGTTCCAGTGCGGCGCGGTCATCACCGTCATCGCCAGCTTCGACGTCTACAAGCACGGCCATCGCCCCATCGAGATCTACGGTTCCGAAGGTTCGATGCAGGTGCCGGACCCCAACACCTTCGGCGGCCCGGTCACCGTCTGCCGCAAGGGCGACAAGGAATGGCACGATGTCCCGCTCACCCATACCTACACGGACAACAGCCGCAGCATCGGCGCCGCCGACATGGCCATCGCGCTGCGCAACAACCGGCCGCACCGGGTGAACGGTTCCCTGGCCAACCATGTGCTCGACATCATGCTCTCCTTCGACAAGTCCAGCAAGGCTGGCTGCAAGGTCGAGTTGAGCACCACCTGCGAGCGCCCGAAGCCCCTGCCCCTCGGCCTGGAAGTCGGCGAACTGGACGACTGAGCAACCCGCTCATGGCAAAAGGCTACCGGAGGCCAACCACCGGGCGGTAGCCTCCTGTCGGCGATGGCCAGCGGATGCTGGGGTTTTCCCGAATCCCGCATCCGCTTCGCCCTCGTTTCCGGTAGATGGAACGGTTCTTGCGGGCTATGGTATGGCTTCGCCAGTGGGCGATGCCGTATCCTCCTCCGAAGCCGTTGCAGAAAGCCCCGTGCCAGCCATGAAACCCATCGTCCTGCGAGGCGTCTCCGCGTTGTCCGACTTCCGTGTCCAGGCCCTGCTGGAGCGCGCCGCCCAACTGGCACTGCCCCGCGCCCTGGCCCGGATCGAGACCGGGTTTGTGTACTTCCTCGAAGCCGAGGAGCTTTCGGCGGAGGTGCTGGACAAGGCCCAATCCCTGCTGGGCGGCTGGGAAGGGGAACTGCCCCCAGGCGGCTTCTTCGTCACCCCCCGCAAGGGCACGATCTCGCCCTGGTCCTCCAAGGCCACCGACATCTTCCACAACTGCGGACTGGACACGGTCCGGCGGGTGGAGCGCGGCGTCTACTACCAGTTGTTCGACGCGGCGGACACCGCGATCCCGCTGGCCGAAGCCCGGCCGCTCCTGGCGATTCTCCACGACCGCATGACCGAGGGGGCCTACACGGAAGTGGACGACCTCTTTGCCCACCGCGAACCGGCGCCGCTGGTGGTGGTGGACATCCTCAAAGGCGGACATCGGGCGCTAGAAAAAGCCAATATCGAGATCGGCCTCGCCCTCAGCGACGACGAGATCGACTATCTCTACGAGAGCTACGCCAAGATCGGGCGCAACCCGACCGACGTGGAACTGGTGATGTTCGGACAGGTGAACTCCGAGCACTGCCGCCACAAGATCTTCAAGGCCGACTGGGTCATCGACGGCGATCCCAAGACCACCAGTCTCTTCGGCATGATCCGCAATACCTACGAGTGCGGGCACGAAGGCGTACTCAGCGCCTACAGCGACAACTCGGCGGTGATCGAAGGCTTCCCCGGCGAGTGGTTCGAGCCGATCCCTGACAACACCCACGCCTACCAGTACACGAGCGACCAGCTCGACATCATGATCAAGGTGGAGACCCACAACCACCCCACCGCCATCAGCCCCTTCCCCGGGGCCGCTACCGGCGTCGGCGGCGAAATCCGCGACGAGGGTGCCACCGGCGTCGGCGGCCGCAGCAAGGCGGGACTCTCCGGCTTTATGGTCTCCGACCTGCGCGTGCCCGGCTTCCCCATGCCCTGGGAGAAGGACGACATCGAGTTCCCCAACCGGCTCGCCACACCCTTCCAGATCATGATCGAGGGACCCCTGGGTGGAGCCGGGTTCGGCAACGAGTTCGGACGGCCCCAGCTCTGCGGGTTCTTCAAGACCTACGAGGAAGTCCACAACGGGCGCTTCCGGGGCTACCACAAGCCCATCATGCTGGCTGGCGGCATGGGCAACATCAAGCGCGGGCACGTGGCCAAGCGGGACATCCCCGTGGGGGCCTACGTGATCCAGCTTGGCGGACCGGCCATGCGCATCGGCCTCGGCGGCGGGGCCGCCTCCTCCATGGACACCGGCAGCAACGCCGAGAATCTCGACTTCGACTCGGTGCAGCGCGACAATGCCGAGATGCAGCGCCGTTGCCAGGAAGTCATCTCCGCCTGTATCGCCATGGGGAAGCAGAACCCCATCCTCAGCATCCACGACATCGGCGCGGGCGGCCTTTCCAACGGCTGTCCCGAACTGGTCGAGGAAGTGGGTGCCAAGTTCTGGCTGCGCAAGGTCCACAACGAAGAACGCTCCATGAGCCCCATGGAGATCTGGTGCTGCGAGGCCCAGGAACGCTATGTGCTCGGCGTCGCCGCCGAAGACCTCGACGACTTCCTCGCCCTCTGCGCCCGCGAGCGCTGCCTCGTCGCCGTCATCGGCGAGACCACCGGCGACAAGCGGCTAGTCGTCTATGACAAACACTTCGACAACAACCCCATCGACATCGAACTGCACCTGCTGCTGGGCAAGCCCCCGAAAATGCTCCGCGATGTGGCTCGCCTCAACGAGCAGCACGCGCCCGTGGACCTCGACGGCATCGAACTGGAAGAGGCGGCCAAGCGCGTGCTCCAGCTTCCCGCCGTGGCCAACAAGACCTTCCTCATCACCATCACCGACCGTTCGATTACGGCCATGGTCGCCCGCGACCAGATGGTCGGCCCCTACCAGACCCCCATTGCCGACTGCGCCGTGACCACCACCGGCTACCATGGGCATACCGGCGAGGCCATGGCCGTCGGCGAACGGTCCAAGACCGCCATCGTGGACGCTCCCGCCTCGGGCCGCATGGCCGTCGCCGAAGCGATCCTCAACCTGGCGGGCACGAACATCGGCCCCATCCACCAGATCAAGCTTTCCGCCAACTGGATGGCCGCCTGCAACGAGAAGGGGGAGGATGCCAACCTCTTCGACACGGTGCAGAGCGTCGGCATGGACTTCTGCCCGCAACTCGGGGTCTGCATTCCGGTGGGCAAGGACTCCCTCTCCATGCGCTCGGTGTGGGAAGACAGCCAGGGAAAATCGCACCGCCAGGTCGCTCCCCTGAGCCTCTGCGTCACCGCCTTCGCCCCGGTCCAGGACGTGCGCAAGACCGTTACGGCGGACCTCAAGCCAGTCGCCAATTCGACCCTCCTCCTGATCGATCTGGGTTCCGGCAAGAACCGGCTGGGTGGCGCGTCCGCCCTCGCCCAGGTCTACAACCAGGTGGGTGGCGACTGTCCGGATATCAGCGATGCCGCCCTCCTGCGCCGCCTGTACGAGGCCATGCAGGAACTGGTCGACCAGCGCCTGTTGCTGGCCTACCACGACCGCTCGGACGGCGGTCTCTTCGTCACCCTGGCCGAGATGGCCTTCGGCAGCCGCCAGGGCCTGGAGGTGGACGTCAGCGACTTCGACGACGACCCCCTTCAGGTTCTCTTCAACGAGGAACTGGGGGTCGTGGTGCAGGTGGACGACGAGCGCCTGGACGCCGTGCAGGCGGTGCTGGAGCGCCATGGCCTCGCGAACCTCTGCTGCCAGATCGCCCGCCCGAGCGACGACCTCGCCCTGACCGTGGTCAGCGACGATGCAGTGGTCTACTCCGAACGGCTCTCCACCCTCAACCGCCACTGGTCCGAACTCACCTACCGGATGCAGGCCCTGCGCGACAACCCGGCCTGCGCCAAAGAGGAGTTCGATAACCTGCTGGACGAGCAGAACCCCGGCCTCAACTTCCACTTGAGCTACGATCCCCATACCGCCTTCCATATCGGCGGCACCCGGCCCCGGATGGCGATCCTCCGCGAGCAGGGCATCAACGGCCAAGTCGAAATGGGAGCCGCCTTCGACCGCGCCGGTTTCGCCGCCGTGGATGTACACATGACCGACCTGCTGGGCGGCCGGGTCGATCTGGCCGATTTCGCCGGCCTGGTCGCCTGCGGCGGCTTCTCCTACGGCGACGTGCTGGGGGCGGGGTCCGGCTGGGCCAAGTCCATCCTCTTCAACGCGCGTCTGAAGGACATGTTCGCGGCCTTCTTCGCCCGTCCCGACACCTTCACCCTCGGCGTCTGCAACGGCTGCCAGATGGTGAGCCAGCTCAAGGACATCATCCCCGGCACCGAGCACTGGCCCGCCTTCACCCGCAACCGTTCCGAGCGGTTCGAAGCGCGCTTTGTGACCGTGGAGATCCTCCCCTCCCCGTCCGTGCTCTTCGCGGGCATGGAGGGAAGCCGGATCGGCATCCCGGTCGCCCACGGCGAGGGCTTCGCCAACTTTGCCGCCACCGGTGACCGCAATGTCGCCGAGAGCGCTGGCCTGGTCGCCGCCCGCTACGTGGACAACTATGGCGAGCCTACCGAACGCTACCCCTTCAACCCGAACGGGTCTCCGGGAGGCATCACCGCCCTCACCTCGCGCGACGGTCGGGCCACCGTGATGATGCCCCACCCCGAGCGCGCGTTCCGCAATCTCGTTCTCTCCTATCGCCCCGGTGCCTGGACCTGCGAGGAGGGTCCCTGGCTCCGCCTCTTCCAGAACGCCCGCCGTTTTGTTGGGTGACATGGCGACCCGATTCATCCGGGACGCCTTGACAGAACGCGAGACTGGACAATAGTGACGGCTCCGTGACACGACGGGCACGGATGGGGTGGTGAAAACGGGCACCTGCGGACACCAACACCGCAGGCGCTCCTATCCACAGAGAAGAGAGCCTAACCATGCAGCAGCCCGTCCCCGGAGAGGCCTCCCAAGGCGTCCCCCCCGATCCTGTCGGTTCCGGTTTGCCAGTCTCCTTTGTCGTGCAGGAAGCGCTGTCCCTCTGTCTGGCCAGTGCGATCATGGTCGCCGGCGAGGAGGTCGAGGGCGGTGCCATCTACCTTCTGGACCAGAGCGCGAGCCACTACGACCTGGTCACCTGGCAGGGCTTTTCAGAAGGCGGGCTCAGTTTTGCCCAGCGCTACAGCGTGGCCGACGAGCGGGACCATTACCTGCGCCTGGGCATCCCCTTCGCGGTGAACTGCCGCCGCCCCCACGCGGACTATCCGGTTCTGCTAGCCGACCACGAGGAAACTGTGACGGTGCTGCCGATCACCTTTCGTTCCTCGCCCTTGGGGTCGCTCGATCTCCTCTCGCGGCGCGGCCTGTCCCTCGCCTCCGCATCGGTGGAGCGTCTTGCTCCTCTGCTTGGTCGGCTTACGAGCCTGGCCAGGCACCTGCGTGATCATCGGTTTCCTCTCGAGTCCCACTGCCCGGACGTGCTCGACCACGCCGACGACCTATGTTTCGTCCTGGATCTGGAGGGCAGGATACTGTGGAGCAACCGCGCGGTCGCCAACCGTCTGCGGCGGAGCCCGGAGGAACTGCTCGGCTTGCCCATGACGGAGCTCCATCCCTCCCGCCGCCGCCGGGAGGCGCAACGGGCCATCGAAGAGATGGTCGCTGGCGTCCGCAGCACGTCCCATATCCCCTTCCTCCGTCCCGACGGCAGTCTGCTCTGCGCCGAGATCAGCGCGACCTGCGGCTGCTGGCGCGGTCGCCAGGTCCTGGTCGCCGTGGCCCGCCACCTGGTGGAATGCAACGAGGCGACGGCCCGGCTCCGGCAGCGCCAGGACCGGCTTGAGCGGACCATGGACGAACAGCAGAAACGGCTGGTCGAACATCTCCGCCTGCAGAACACCATGGTCGGCGTCTCCCGGCTGTTGATCGCCACCGGCGAGTTGGAGACCAGTATCCAACAGGCCTTGCACCTCTTCGGCCAACGTCTGGGAGCCGACCGGGCCTACCTCTTCCAGATGTCGTCCCGCGACGGCACCTATTCGAACACCCACGAATGGTGCGCGCCGGAGGTGTCCTCCCGGCTTGCCTCGCGCCAGCAGCTCGCGCCGGGCGATTTCCCCTGGTGGGCCGAACGCCTGCGGTGCGATGGCCGGCTCTGTATCCCGAACGTGGACATCCTGCCAGCGGCTGCAAGCGCCGAACAGCGGGTTCTACAGGAACTCGGCATCCGCTCTCTGGTCGCCATCGGCATCACCCACGGGGGCAGGTTGCGGGGCTTCGTCGGGCTGGACTTCTGCCAGACTCCCACCACGATCCGACACTCCCTCGTCTCCCTGCTCCGCCTGTTCGCCGATGCTCTGGGCAATGCCCTCGAACGGGCCGAAGGCGAACAGAGGATACGGGAGAGCGAAAAGTCGCTCCGGGGAATTCTGGCCGACACGGACGCCCTGATCTGCCGGTTCGATGCGGAAGGGACCCTGGGCTTCGTGAACCATGCCTACGCCTCCTTCTTCGGGCACCGCCCCGAAGAGATGGTCGGCACCAACTTCTTCTCCCTGGTCTCCGAGCGGGTGCGCCCCCAGGTTCGCGCTGCCTTCCAGTCGCTGACGCCCGCCCATCCCGCGTTCGTCTACGAGCAGGAAATCCGGCGCCATGACGGGACCTTGCGCCTGCAGCGCTGGACCGACCGCGCCTTCTTCTCCGCCGATGGTGCCCCCCTCCACTACCAGTCCGTGGGGATCGACATCACCGACCTGGTCCACGCCCGCCACGAGGCCATGGAGAGCCTTGCCCAAGTGGAACGGGCCTTGCGGAATGCCGTTCGCGCCCTGGCCAAGACTCAGGAGATTCGCGACCCCTATACGGCGGGACACCAACTGCGGGTCGCCGACCTGTCGGTCCGCATCGCCCACCGGCTGGGCATGGACGAGCAGGAACAGAGTGCCGTGTACTACGGCGCTCTGCTCCACGACCTCGGCAAGATCCACATCCCCATGGACATCCTGTCAAAGCCCACCCGGCTGTCGGCGGCCGAGTACTCCCTGATCCAGTGCCATCCCGCGTCGGGAGTCGATATCCTCCGGGAAATCCAGTTGGACGAGTCGGTGGAGTTGATCACCCTGGGCCACCACGAGCGTCTTGATGGCTCCGGCTATCCCCAAGGGTTGCGCGGCGAGGAGATCACTCGCGGTGCCCGGATCGTGGCGGTGGCCGATGTGGTGGACTCCATGGTCTCCCACCGCCCCTACCGGGCCGCACTGCCGACCGCCGACGCCCTCGCCGAGATATCGGGGCATAGCGGCACCAAGTACGACAGAGAGGTGGTTGCCGCCTGCCTGGAACTGTTCGGCAGCGGGAACTACCGGTTCCCTGAGTGTCTGTTGGAAAAGGGGGTAGACGTGGCGGATTCGCTCCCGCCGCCGCCGCTACCGCCCCGCGCCCGCGCCCCCCTGGCCCCGGCCACCAGCAGCAGCCGACCGACGACACACACTGATCATCAACAGGATAGGCATACATGAATTGGCAAACAGAGCGGTAGGATAAGGGCGGCGACGCCTGGCGGGAAGAAGAGAGTTGGCAAACGAAAAATAACTGCTAATTTATGTTTTGCTGAGGTTCTTCCCGCAGTCTTTTTTCCCATTCCACCAAGGTCTGTTCGGCGTGACGAGGGACACGTTATAGCAGACTGTGATTGCTTTCTCCGCCTGGAGACCCTCCCGATGACGACGCTGGCGCTTCTCCCTTTCGTCCGCCCCGATGGCCGAGTGGATCGCGTGGCACTCCACTCCCGACATGGCGTCCGTTGGCTTGCCTGGGATTTTCTCGTGGGGATCGCCGCGTTCTGGGTCGGCTACATCCTCAGCCCCCATACCGTGCTCTCCGAGATGCCGGCTCTGTACTACATGGTGATCGTGGGAACCCTCTACGGTTTCACGCTCTCCCTCTGCTCCCGCCTGTCGGGAGTACCACGCCCCGAGCATACGTGGTCGAACTACGAGCTCTTCGCCACGGCCATTCTGGGGGTCCTGTTCAGCTACGCCGTCTTCTCGTCGGTTGCCGGATTAGTCATTTTCCGCATCTATGGCCGCTTCATTGCGGTCGGGACCATGGCCCTGAGCTTGGCGGGCCTGCTGGCTCCCCGTATGATTGTGCGGGCCCTTCTGCCGCTCAGTCCGTTGCGGGTCGCCCTGTACGGCAGTGTTCCGGGATGTCACGAGAAGGACCTGTTCAGCCCCCAGGGCTTCATGGACCTGATCGGCTGGTTCCGTCCCCGCAAGGATTGCACGGCAACCCCTCCGCTCGCCGATCTGCCCCTCCTGGGCAACATCGAAGACCTCACGTGCGAAAGCACCTCCCAGTTCGGGCTGGACATCCTGGTTCTCTGCCACGGCGACCATCTGACCCCCGAGGAAGGCGTCGCCCTCATGCGACTGCCATCGGTGGGGATCGATGTGCTCACCCTGGGTGCCTATCTCGAACGCTTCCAGCGCAAGGTGGCGGTGGAGGGATGCTCGGCCAACTGGTTTGCCAGCGGGCCGGCCTGTATGCCCAACTCCTCGGCGTTCTGGGCCAAGCGGCTGCTGGATATTGTGCTCAGTCTCGTGGGCCTGGTTCTCACCCTGCCCTTCTGGCCGCTGATCGCCCTGGCCGTGAAGGTCAGTAGCCCGGGACCCGTCCTCTTCCGCCAGAAGCGGGTAGGCTATCTGGGCCAGATCTTCGAGATCACGAAGTTCCGCACCATGCGGATCGACGCCGAGAAGAACGGAGCGCAGTTCGCCGTGGCCAACGATCCCCGCGCCACCCGCATCGGCAATTTCCTCCGCATCACCCGGCTGGATGAGCTCCCCCAACTGCTGAACATCCTCAACGGCACCATGTCTCTGGTCGGCCCCCGCCCGGAGCGCCCGGAATTCGTCAAGGACCTCGTCCAGGACATCCCGCTCTACGAACTGCGCCACATGGTGCCGCCCGGCCTGACCGGATGGGCCCAGATCCGCTACCGCTACGGGGCTAGCCGGGACGACGCCCAGCGCAAGCTGGAGTTCGATCTCTACTACCTCCGCCACTACTCCCTGGCCCTCGACCTGGAGATCATCATCAAGACCATCCCGATGATGATGAAGGGCAGCCGGTAGGCAGGTAGCGCAGGTAGCGCAGGACGAGTGCGCAGGACGAGTGCGGGCGGTGCCAACCGAGGCCCGCGCGTTCGGCGACCGCGCGGGATGGTCTCCGACCCGGGGGCCAAGGTGCCAGTCTGTCGCCGGACGAAGACGACCAGGCGCTGCCCGCACATGGTCCCTCAGCAACCCAGCCATGGTCCGGGTATGTCCAGCCGGAACCCCCAGCATACCCCACGTGCGGAGCGGTCGAGGGGCCGCGACCGCTCCCCGCGTGACTCCGATCCGGCATCAGCCCCAGGCTCAAAGGCACACCCACCAGAGCTTCAGGGGATTCCCCCCAGTACTCCATGGCTGATGTCCGATTGGCATGGGGGGCCAGTCCGCCGCCACGCAGGGAAGTCATGGCTCCCTGTGCCTCCCGGGTCCAGTTGCCGGATGAGGCCTTCGGCCCTACTCCTGGCCATCCACCCGATGGGTGTTGATGGTCAGTTGCCGGTTGGCGTCGTGGGCGAGGTAGACGGTCTGGGTCGGGAAGGCGAACTCCAGTCCTTCCGCCTCGAACTGGCGCATGATCTCGAAGTTGATCTTCTCGCGCCATTCCTGGTACTCCCACCAGTCCAGGGGCTGGGCCACGCCATGGTACCAGAGGATCATCGTGATGTTCAGGGAATAGGCGGCAAACTCACCGAAGAAGACCCGGGGGGGAAACTCCTCGCTCATGCCCTGGTGGTTGGCCGCCAACTCCCGCAGG